>CANPWM010000009.1 GCA_947584295.1 uncultured Oscillospiraceae bacterium
TCAAAGACGCTCTTGGCGATCATGGAGGTGGAGCCGTTGGCGCAGTCCAGGCCCACCTTCTTGCCCTTGTAGGAGTGGGTGGCCAGGCTGATAAGGTAGCCGATATAGCGGTTGCGGCCGGCGGAGTAGTCGATGGTGCGGCCGATCTCGTCCCGCTGGGCGTAGGGAAGCTCGCCGATCTGGCCGTCCAGATACCGCTCGATCTCCAGCAGGATCTCCTCCTCCATCTTCTCCCCGGCGGAGTTGATGAGCTTGATGCCGTTGTCGGAGTAGGGGTTGTGGCTGGCGGAGATCATGATGCCGCAGTCGAAGTCGTCCACGCGGGTGATATAGCTCACCGACGGAGTGGTGGTGACGTGGAGCAGGTACGCGTCCGCCCCGGAGGCCGTAAGGCCCGCCGTCAGCGCCGCCTCGTACATATAGCTGGAGCGGCGGGTGTCCTTGCCGATGACCACCCGGCACTTGTTGCCCTCCTTGCCGAAATGGCGGCCGATGAACCGGCCTATCTTAAAGGCGTGATCCACCGTGAGTCCCACGTTGGCTTCGCCCCTGAATCCGTCCGTACCGAAATATTTTCCCATAGGAGCCTCCAATGAAAAACAGATATACTATCTTATGTAGTTTATCGCTTTCCGTGTCCGGTGTCAAGAAAATACTGCCCGTCCGGCGGCGGTTTCCGACAAATTTGTGTAGTATAACGGGCCGGGATTTGCAGATACTTACAAAAAGCGGCCCCGCGAAACGCCGTGAAAGCGGTTCCCGGCATCGTGGGAAATGTCCGCGCTTTAAGGGGGATCCACATGGGTGTCAGCTTTGTCAGGGCCATTCTCGTTTTTCTTCTGCTGATCTTTTCCCTGCGCATCATGGGCAAGCGGCAGCTTGGGGAGCTGGAGCCGCTGGAGCTGGTGGTGGCGGTGCTGATCTCCAATCTGGCCTCCCAGCCCCTGCAGGACACCGGCACGCCGCTTCTCTACGGGATCATACCTGTGCTGACGCTGCTGTGCTGTCAGCTTCTGATCTCCGGCGTCTCCGTAAAGCATGGGCGGTTTAGACGCCTGGTGTCCGGCAAGCCCAGCATCCTCATCGACAACGGCGTGATCGTCCAGAGTGAGATGAAAAAATGCCGCATCAGCATGGACGAGCTGTATGTGGAGCTGCGGATCAACGGCGTTACCGATATCTCCACCGTCCGGCACGCCATTTTGGAGACGGACGGCACCCTGTCGGTACTGCCCTACGCCAAGTTCGCCCCGGCCACGCCGGAGCAGATGAACATAAAGGCCCCGGACAACGGCCTGCCCGTCACCGTGGTCAGCGAGGGGCGGATCATGAGCGACAATCTGCGGCTTCTGGGCCGGGACGAAAAATGGGTGAAAAATCAGCTGGCCCGCCGGGGCGTGGAGAGCTTTAAGGACGTGTATATCATGACCGTGGACGGCGCGGGGAAGATCTATTTTGCCAAAAAGGAGCGGAAAAAGTGAAAAAAGAGCTGTTTGCCGCCGCGCTCCTGCTGCTGATCCTGGGCCTGTCCCTTCTGAACACCGGCGTTATCGGCGGCCTGTGCGACGAGATCACCGCTCTTGTGGAGGACTCCGCCAGCGCCGCCAACAGGGGCGACTGGGAGGGGAGCCAGGCTCTCTTAGAAGAGGCCATGGCCTTGTGGAAGGCCCGGGAGGGGTATACCGGCATCGTCCTGCGGCACACGGACATCGAGACGCTGACCGACGACTTCTACGAGCTGACGGAGCATATCTACACCCGGGACGGCCCGGCGGCCACGGCGGCCGCGGCCCTGGTGCGGGAGCATCTCAACTCCATCAAGCGCATGGAGAGCCTGAATTTTTCCAGCGTTTTTTAACCTGCTCCTGCCCTTGAAGATTTCCCCTTTCGCCGGAAAGCCCGTCGGGGCCATTTCGGGCAGAAAAAGGGACAGCCGGCGGCTGTCCCCTGAAAGGCGTGGGCGGTGATTTACTTTTCCAGCAGGAGCTTGTTCAGCTCCTCCATGAAGGTGTTGATGTCCTTGAACTGGCGGTACACCGAGGCGAAGCGCACATAGGCCACCTCGTCCATCTGCTTTAAATGGCGCATGACAAGCTCGCCTATGTAGCTGGAGGGGATCTCCCTGTCGGGGTAGTTCTGGGCCTCCTGCTCGATCTCGCTGGCCACGGCCTCGATCTCAGGGAGGCCAACGGTGCGCTTTTCGCAGGCGTGGAGCATGGAGTTGATGATCTTCACCCGGTCAAAGGCCTGGCGGCTCCCGTCCTTCTTCACCACCACGATGGGCATACGCTCCACGGATTCGTAGGTGGTGAACCGCTTGCCGCAGGACATGCACTCCCGGCGGCGGCGGATATTGTCCTCCGTGGGGCGCGAATCTATGACTTTACTCTCGGAAAAACCGCAGTACGGGCATCTCATATAACTACCTCCCTGAACTGAGCTTCTATATGACGCTATATATAGTATTATACCAGACGGGATTTCCTTTGTATATAGGTTTTTGAAAAAATTTCGCGTTTTTTTGACGGAAATATTTACGCGTTGCAATCCTCCCCCCGGGCCGGTAAAATAGGGCCGGGAGGGATAGCGAATGTCAAGGCAAAGGCGCTTTAAACACCGGCGGCTGTCCGGGCCGGCGTATCTGATGATCAAGGCGGGGCTTCTCTTCTCCGCCGCGCTGTTGGCGGCGGCCCTGCTGCTGGCCGTCTACACGGGCCCTCTGACGGCCCACAACGTACATATCCACCGCTTTATCGCCGATCTATACCGGCTCCCCCAGTCCGTCCTGCTGGTCACGCATCTGGGGGCGCTGATCCTGGAGGATCGCCTTGGGTGAGCCGCTCCAGCTCAGCCCGGGTCATCAGGGCGTTCAGGACCTCTAAAAGTGCGTTGGCGGAGAGGCCTTCCGGCAGGCCCAGCCTCTTTTTCAGCGCCGCCCGGCGCCGGTCGCTGTCCGGCGTGCCGCTCAGGCCCAGCGCGTAGAGGTCGGCCTTGGTGATATCGCCCCGGCTTGCGAGGGGAGCGCCGTCCTCGAAGGCGGCCCCGGCCCGGCGCAGGGCCTCTAAGATGACCTGACCCGGCACGCCCTCCACCCCCAGCTTCCCCTCCCGGGAGGGGGCGGCCTTCCGCCGCTCCTTGCCGGGGATATCCGGGATATAGGCGTGCTTCACGTTCTCCCCCGCCAGCGCCCCCCGCAGGCGGTTGCGGATCAGGAACCCGGCGGAGTCGGAGTCGGTGAGGATCACAAGGCCCCTCTGGCGGGCCAGCGTGCGCAATAATGCCACCAGCTCCGGGTCGGAGAATACGCCGAAGCCACGGGTCTCGAGGATCAGGCCGTCCAGAACCTGGCTGACGGTATTTTTGTCGTACCGCCCTTCCACCACCAGGGCTTCCCGGAGGACGGGCTTCACGCCTTCACCCCCAGGAGGAGCAGGACGCGGGCCGTCAGCTCCCGGGCCGCCCCCAGCTTGTCCTCGGAGGTGCTGTTCAGGCGCAGGATCGTCTCACAGCAGAGCCGGGCGGCCTCGCGGCTTTTTTTCAGGGGGACGCGCCGGGCGGCGCTCATCAGGTTTTTGGCGGAGGTGTAGCTTTTGACCCCCGCCAGGGCCATAAAGTCGTTCTGCCCCACGCCGTTTTGCAGGCAGATCCCGGCGACGGTGAGCTGTCTTGTGGCGGAGGCCAGGGCGTAGACCACGGAGTAGGCGTCGGTGTCCGGCATACGCAGCACCTCGCCCAGCTGGTAAAAGGCCCTGTCCGCGTCCCGGGCGATGACCGCGTCGGTGAAGAACCACATACGCGCGTCGGCTACCGGCGTGACCAGCAGCTCCACGTCCCGCAGTCCGATGGCCTCGTCGGTGGCGTAGGCGATGAGCTTGTCCAGCTCCGTGCGCATATTGGTGAGCAGGCCGCCGGTCATCAGCACGAACCTGTCGGCGGCCTCGTTGGTGATCTTTTTGCCCTCCTTGCCCAGCTCCCGCAGTACCCAGCGCCGCAGCTCCTGCTCGCCGCGCCGCTGGAAATCCACCTTGGTCAGAAGGGCGGAAAGCTCCTGGGCGGATTTGGAGCGCCAGTCGGGCCGCACCCCTTCCGGGCAGACGAACACCACGGTGGCGTAGTCCGGCACGTCCCTCAGCACCTCCGCCACGCCCCGGCGGACGTCCTCGCCCAGCTTGGAAAAGTCCGTGTCCCGCACCTCGATCAGCGTGCGCTGGGCGAATACCGGCAGGGCGTCCACCGACAGGGAAAGCTGGTCCGGGTCCAGGCTCCTGCCGTCCAGCCTGTGGTGGTTGAACTCCGCCGTCTCCGCCGGGATCATGTCCCGGAGCTTTTGGAGACAGCTTGTCAGGATATACCGCTCCTCCCCATAAAAGACGTAGGCGCCGCGGGGCGTACCCGCCTCCAGATCCTCCCGGAGACGCTCGTATTCAACGTTGACCTCCCGCTCCTTTTTGCCTGTGTAGGCCATGTCATTCCACCGCCCTTACCGTGATCGTCCCCAATAGATCCGTTCTCAGAATGTCGATGCCCCGCGCCTCCAGCCGCTCCAGAACGGCCTGAGTGGGGTGTCCGTAGGTGTTGTTCTCCCCCACGGATATCACCGCCGTTTCCGGCGTCAGCGCGTCCAGAAGCGCATCGCAGGTGGAGGTGGCCGAGCCGTGGTGGCCCACCACCAGGCACTCGATATCCGGGAGGGTGAAGCTCTCGATAAGCTGACGCTCCAGCGCCGCCGGGGCGTCGCCGGTGATCAGCGTGTCAAAATCCGCCTGGGAGACGCAGGCCATCAGCCCGCGCTCGTTCTCCGTCTCCCGCCCCAGGGGCGGGTACAGCGTCACGGAGGCGTCCCCCAGGGGGAAAACCGTTGACCGCGTGATATATTCCACCTGGCACCCGGCCTTCTCCGCCGCGGCCAGCACCTGCTCGTCCAGGTCGCTTTCGTCGTTGCGGGGCAGGGGCGCCAGGAGCTTCTTCACGTCCAGCGCCGCCAGCAGGCGCTCCACGCCCCCGGCGTGGTCGGCGTGGTAGTGGGTCAGGATCAGCGCGTCCACCCGGTCCCGGCCCAGGGAACGGACATACCGCTCCGCGATCTCCCCGGCGTCCTCGCCGGAGATGGAGCCGCAGTCGATAAGGGCCGTATACCGGCCGGAGGTGACGGCGATGCTCTGGCCCTGGCCCACGTCCAGCACCGTCAGGGTGTAACCGGGGAGGGAGGCGGCGCGGAGGGCGTTGGCGGCGATGATGACGCACAGGGACGCCGCCGCGCCGGCGGCGATCCAAAGGGCCCATTTGGGCCGCAGTCTAAAGACGGCAAAGGCCAGCACCGCCAGATACGTCAGCGCGAACCACACCTTCATGGCCGCGCCGTCCAGATAGACCGCCGCCGGGAAGGGCCTGGCGGCCAGCCTGACCGCCAGGAGGATCAACCTTACCAGTACGGCGGGGTAAAAGCCCAGTACCCGCCCCGCCGGGAGCCACAGGAACGAAAGCCCCACCGCCGCCGCGCCCAGGAGGAACGCCGGGGACACGGCCCAGAGGATCAGCAGGTTGGTCAGGGGCGCGATCAGCGACACGCACCCGAAATACCAGGCTGAAAGGGGCAGGGTCAACAGCAGCGCCCCGAAGGTGGCGGACACCGTGCCGGAGATCCACAGCAGCACGCCCCGCCGGAAGCCCTTTTTCCGGGGAAGGCGGTCATGAAAGAAGGCCTGGAGCCGGGGCGTGAACAGGATAATGCCCAAGGTGGCCGCGAAGGAGAGCTGAAAGCCCGCCCCGGCGATGGCGCAGGGGTTAATAAGGAGCAAAATCAGCATGGCCAAGGAAAGGCTTGTGAGGCTGTCGCTCTCCTTATACACCAAGGGGGAGAACAGCACCATCACCTGCATCACCACGGCCCTGACCACCGAGGCGGCAAAGCCCGACACCGCCATAAAGATCAGCAGGACCGGGACGGCCAGAAAAATCGCCAGGGCCGAGTGGCCCAGCACCGTAAAGAGGAAGCCCGCCAGGATAGAGACGTGCATTCCGGAGACGGCCACGATATGGGTCACCCCCGCCCGCTCCATGGCGGCGGTGGCGGCTGCGTCCCCGTTGAGCCGCGACCTGTCGCCGGTGAGCAGCGCCCGCATGAAGTCCGCCGTCCCCAGGGGGAAGGTCACGTCGATCCTGTCCCGGATATCCTTGGCCAGATAGACGTGGAAATTGGTGATATCCGCCCCCGGGGAGGCCGTCACCGTCAGATCCCTGGCGCTCCTGGCAAAGAGGAAGTAGCCCCGGGCGGTGAAGGAGGTGATCTTCTCGTCCCTCACCTTGTCCGCCGTGCCGAATTTGGCCCGGAAGGCGATCCTGTCCCCGGGGCGCAGGGCGGCGGGTTCGTCGCTGTAAAAATAGGCCCGCGTCTTAAGGCCGAAGCGGCCCTGGCCGGTGATCTTCACGTCCACGGTATAGCCGTAGTCCGTCTGGGCGGGGAAATCCAGCACCACCGCGTCCACGGCCCCCTCCGTGCCGTCCATGGCCCTGGCCCCGGCAAAGAACAGCGTCTCGTAGCCGTAGCTCCACAATATCCCCAGGGCCAGTCCCACCCCCGCCAGGGCCGCCGCCCGGCGGAACTCCCGGCGGATCAGGGCGTACAGCAAAAGGCCCAGTCCTCCGCCCAGCAGGGCCGCCAGGGGCATGAACCGCAGAGGGAGAAGATATTGGCACAGGGCCGTTCCGAAAGCGAAGGAGAAGGCAAACCAGGCAAGCTTGCGCATGATCTACCCTCTCCCCTCACTTGTGTATCTATCCAGATGCCGATCCGGCTCCCGTTTACCCGATCCGCGCCAGCACCTTGGCGTAGGTGACTTCCGCCAGGGGGACGCAGGAAAGCTCCAGCTTGTCAAGCTCCCGTACAAGCGCCCCGGCGTAGTCCCGGTCTGCCATGGACTTGGCGTTGACGCGCACATTGAGACCGGCGGACAGCAGGGCGGCTCTGGCCAGCTGGGTCCCCACGCCCACGTCGGAGACAGCGATGGCGCTGCCCTTCTCCGCAAGCTCGGACATAAGCTCCACCGTCTCGGCGCACCGCCGCGCCATCTCCATAGGCGGCTCGCAGGCGGCCTTCAGGGCCTTCTCCATGATCTCCGCCCGTTCCGGCGCGTCCTTGGGTATGGAGTACGCCCGGGAGAGCGGCTCAAAGGCCTTAGCGTCGGCGTCGATCAGCGCCAAAAGCTCCGTCCGAAGCGCGGCGGCGCGGCTCAAAAGCTCGCGCAGATCCTCCTCATACTGAGCGTATTTCTTCTTGCCCAGGGTAAGCTCACAGACCATACTGCCCAAAGCCGCCGCCAGAGAACCTGCAAGGGCCGCCGCGCCGCCCCCGCCGGGGACGGGCGCTTTGGAGGCCAGGAGCTCCGTGAGCTCCGTAAGAGGAAACTTACAAAAACTGCTTTCCATGTATTTCTCCTTACTCATGTAAACCATTTTACCTTCATAACAAAATTCGAGGCGTCCCTGTAACCGGCCTTCCCGTAATACCGCTCATGGAGCTCATCTCTGACCGCCTGCAGCTCCACGCAGGACGCGCCCTTTTCCCGGGCCCTGTTCTCCACTTCTTTGAGCAGGGCGCTGCCCAGGCCCCTGTGCTGGTGCTTGGCGGCAATGACGATCTCCTCCAGGGTATACCCCACAATGTCGTCATACTGCTTGAAATAGCCCATGACAAACCCGACGGGCTCGCCGTCTCCGTCCCGCATCAGGAGCGAATAGGAACCCTCGATCGTCAGAACCTGACGAATCCGCTTCCCCGCTGTCTCCTCCGTCCAGCAGCCGCCCTCGCAGCCGTTGTACCAGTCGATATAGAGCGGCAGGACGGTGCTGACATCTTCCAGGGTCATTTCAGATATGTGCATGACATCTTTTTCCATAAAGGCTTAAAAGAGTCCCGAGATAACGCCGTGCTCGTCCACGTCGATCTTCTCCGCCGCCGGGACCTTGGGCAGTCCCGGCATGGTCATCACCTCTCCGGTCAGGGCCACGATGAAGCCCGCCCCGGCGGAGACCTTCAGATTGCGCACCGTGATCTTGAAGCCCCGGGGCGCGCCCAGGAGCTTGGGGTCGTCGGAGAAGCTGTACTGGGTCTTGGCCATGCAGATGGGCAGCCCGCCGAAGCCCAGCTCCGTCAGCTTCTTGGCCTGCTTTTTGGCGCCCGCCGTCAGCTCCACGCCGTCGGCGTGGTAGATCTTTTGGGAGATCTCCTCCAGCTTCTCCACGATGGGCTTGTCCGCGTCGTAGGAGAAAGTGAAGGCACCCGGCGTGTCGCAGAGCCGAACCACCTCCCGGGCAAGCTCCACGCCGCCCTCGCCGCCCTGGCCCCACACCTGGGAGAGCGCCACGTTGACGCCCAGCTTTTTGCACTCGTCCTCCACCAGCTTCAGCTCCGCCTCGGTGTCCGTGGGGAAGCGGTTGACGGCCACTACGGCGGGCAGATGATAGACCTCCGTAATGTTGGAGACGTGCTGTAAAAGGTTGGGAAGGCCGCGCTTCAGGGCCTCCAGATCCTCCGTCCCCAGCTCTTTTTTATCCAGGCCGCCGTGCATTTTCAGCGCCCGGACGGTGGCGACGATAACCACCGCGTCGGGCTTGAGGCCCGCCATACGGCACTTGATGTCCAGGAACTTCTCCGCGCCCAGGTCGGCGCCGAAGCCGGCCTCCGTGACGCAGTAATCCCCCAGCTTCAGGGCCAGGCGCGTGGCCACGATGGAGTTGCACCCGTGGGCGATGTTGGCGAAGGGGCCGCCGTGGACAAAGGCCGGGGTATGCTCCAGGGTCTGCACTAGGTTGGGCTTCAAAGCGTCCTTCAAAAGAGCGGCCATGGCCCCGGCGGCCTTCAGATCCCCGGCGGTGACAGGCGCGCCGTCGTAGGTGTAGGCCACGATGATGGAGGCCAGACGGCGCTTCAAATCCAGAATGTCCGTGGACAGGCAGAACACCGCCATGATCTCGCTGGCAACGGTGATGTCGTAGCCGTCCTCCCGGGGCGTGCCGTTGACCTTGCCGCCCAGGCCGTCCACCACGAAGCGGAGCTGCCGGTCGTTCATGTCCACGCATCTGCGCCAGGTGATGCTCTTGGGGTCGATATGGAGGGCGTTGCCCTGATAGATGTGGTTGTCCAGCATGGCGGCCAGCAGATTGTTGGCCGCGCCGATGGCGTGGAAATCGCCGGTGAAGTGGAGGTTGATGTCCTCCATCGGCACCACCTGGGCGTAGCCGCCGCCGGCCGCGCCGCCCTTGACCCCGAACACCGGCCCAAGGGACGGCTCCCGGAGGGCGATGACGGCGTTTTTGCCGATTTTGCGCAGGGCGTCCCCCAGGCCCACCGTGGTGGTGGTCTTCCCCTCCCCGGCCGGGGTGGGGGTGATGGCTGTCACCAGAACGAGCTTTCCGTCGGGTCTGTCCGCCCGGTCGGAGAGGAGCTTCAGGTCGATCTTGGCCTTGTAGTTGCCGTACTGCTCCACGTATTCCGGCCCGATGCCGCACTTTTCCGCGATGGCGGTGATGGGCTCCATCTGGCTCTCCTGGGCGATCTCGATGTCGGTCTTGTATTCCATTTTTATCCTCCGCTCCTTTGGTCATGGAAAGAGTATGTCCTATGGCGTATTCTATCAAAAAAGAACACGATAGTCAACACTGCCGCGCCTACATTCTCACCGCGCGTCCGTTTCCCCGATCACGCGCAAAAGATCCGTCGGGGTCACGGGCGGGACGGGACTGGGGGCGGCCAGGAAGGCCTGATCTCTGGTAACGATGTAGTCGGCCCCTTCCCTGGCGGCGCAGACGGCCAGGACGGCGTCCTCATAATCGGTCATGGGAAGCTCCAGGGCTTCCATGCAGGATTCCCCGTCTACCGGGATAACGTCAAAGACATACAGGGTGTTCTGAACCGCCTCCCTCGCCACGCCGTCCCCACACCGTTTTTTCACGATATAGTGGATATCGGTAATGGTGTTGGCGGTGACAAGTCCCGCTATCTCCTCATTGACGACCGTCAAAATAAGTTCTTGCGCGTCGCCGGAGTCCGGCCTTCCCATGGCGGCATCGAGGATCACGTTGGTGTCAAATACGACTTTCATCTTCCGTTGATCCTCTCTTCTCTCAAAGCCTCGACTTCAGCATCAGTAAAGCTTATTCCCTTGAATAATTCGGTCAAATGGTTCCACGCGGCCTTTTTATCCGGTTTGGCGCTCACGATTTTCGCCACCACCTTGCCGTTTTTCGTGATCAGGATATCCTGATCCTTCGCCATGGTCACATACTTTCCAGCGTTGGTCTTCAGCTCGGATACTGAGATCTGTGTCATGGGAATTTCCCCTTTCCTCACAAAATTTCGGTCATTTTTATTGTAGCGCAATAGACCTATTTTGTCAACGATTTTGGTCTTTTATTCTATGCAAAAATAGACCCATGAACAGCCGTTCACGGGTCTATGGTCGCTATTGAATAAACATCGCGTCGCCGAAGGAGAAGAAGCGGTATTTTTCCCGCACGGCCTCGGCGTAGGCGTTCAGCACGTGTTCCCGGCCCGCCAGGGCGGAGACCAGCATCACCAGGGTACTCTCCGGCAGGTGGAAGTTGGTGATCAGGGCGTCCACGCACTTGAAACGGTAGCCGGGGTAGATGAAGATGTCCGTCCAGCCGGAGGTGGGCTTCAAAAAGCCCCGCTCGTCGGCGAAGGACTCCACCGTTCGCAGCGACGTCGTCCCCACGCAGACCACCCGTCCGCCCCGCTCCCTGGCGGCGTTGACGGCCCGGGCGGCGGCCTCGGGGATCATGCAGAACTCCGCGTGCATATCGTGGTCCTCCACGTCCTCCTCCTTCACGGGGCGGAAGGTACCAAGGCCCACATGGAGGGTGACGAAGGCGGTTTCAATGCCTCTGGCCCTTATTTCGTCCAGCAGCTCCGGGGTGAAGTGCAGGCCCGCCGTAGGGGCCGCCGCGGAACCAGGCTCCCGGGAGTACACCGTCTGATACCGTTCGGCGTCCCGCAGCTCCTCATGGATATAGGGCGGCAGGGGCATACGGCCCAGGCGCTCCAGCGTTTCCAAAAAGATGCCCTGGTAGTCAAAGCGGATAAGTCGGTTGCCGCCGTCCAAAATTTCGACGATCTCCGCCTCCAGCTGGCCGTCCCCGAACAGGAGCCTGTCCCCGGGCCTGGCCTTTTTTCCGGGCCGCACGAGACATTCCCAGCACCGCTCCCCCTTGTCGGTGAGCAGAAGCACCTCCACCGCACCGCCGGTGGGGCGGCGGCCGAAAAGGCGCGCCGGGAGAACGCGGGAGTCGTTCAGCACCAGGCAGTCCCCCTCCCGGAGAAGGCCGGGAAGCTCGTAAAACCGCCGGTGCTCCGTCCTGCCCGTGGTCTTATCCAGAAGCATGAGCCGGGAGTCGTCCCGCTTCTCCAGCGGCGTCTGGGCGATCAGCTCACGGGGCAGGTCATAGTAAAAATCCGAAGTTTTCATGGTCAATAGATCAGGCCTGTGCTTGTCACCTCAGTGCCGGTGTAGTAGAAGCGCAGGATCTCCTCGCAAGTCATTCCGTAGTTTTTCGCCATGGAGTAGGCGCCCCACTGGCTCATACCCACATTATGGCCCCAGCCGGTGCCGGAAAATACAAACTTCCCGGAGGCGTCAGGCCCCACGGAGTCGTTGACGCCAACGCCGCCGTCGCCCAGCTTGCCGATCTCCCCCTGGCCGGTGATGACGTAGAGATCCCCGGAGGGCAGTACGTCAACGCCGCCGGAACCCACGGCGTAGAGGCCGCTCAGGGAATCCACGGTCTGCCCGTTGACGCAGTAGCCCGCGCTCTGGACAGGGCCCAAGCCGTTGACGGTGAACCGCTGGGAGCGGCAGCCGGTGACGCCGCGGGTATCTGATTTACTGAAGGTGAAATTCCTGCCGCGGGTATCCGTAAAGGTGATGCTCTTCACGTTCCCCACGTCGGTAAAGGTCATTCGTATGGAGGCGATATCCGAGCAGTTGCTGCCCCTGTCCCGGAGCCGCTGGGCCAGCTGGGAGGGGGTGTAGCTGACGGTGTAGTGGTACTGGGAGGGGATACTCTCGATGTCCTTCTCATAGGGATCGACGACGCCCCGCAGATAGGGGATAGCCGCCGTCCAGACGTTCTCGCTGTTTTCCGTGGCGCCGCCGTCGGAGGAGGTATAATACGTCTCGCACAGCTCCCCCTGATAGGTGAGGTACTGCCCCGCCGTCTGATCCACCGCCATATCGGAGTTGGCGTTGGCCCTGGAGTTGCCGTGGTAGGCCTGGCACTCGGCGGTGTTGCAGATATCAAAGCCCAGGGTTTTGTGCTTGGTGAGGTTGGCCATCAGATATGTCCTGGCGGTGATGGCCTGGGCCTTCAGGGCCTCCAGGGGCCAGCTGGCGCTCATTTCCCAGGGGACCACGCCCTTGACATAGTCCTCCACGTTCACGTAATTCACGGTGGTCAGCTTGTCCCCCGTCTTGCGCAGGAAGGAGAAGCCGCCGTAATACTGGCAGTCCCTGTGGTACGTCTGGGCCTTGACCCCCTCCGGGGCGATGGGCATGATGCCGATGGATCTCTCCGTGCCGCAGTCAAACTCAAAGAGGATCCGATTGGTGCCTGTCTCCACCACCGTCACGGTGTAGGCGGTGCCGCTGTCCACGGAAAGGCCCTCCGCGCTGGCGGCGTCCCTGGCATCGGCGGAGGAGGTATACTGCCCCTTCAGCACCGTGAACGAGCCGTTTTCATACCGCACGAAGCCGTCCGGGTATTGGGCGGCCATGGCGGAGGCGGAGGCGAAGTCCATGATCCCCGTGGCGGCCGTCAGATGGAAGCAGCCCAGCACAACGCCGCCGCTCCCCTCCTCCAGCGGCACATACCGCCTGGAATCGGCGTTGTAGACCATGTTCTTATCCATGGTGACGGTGATCTCATCGGTGTCCGTGATAGAGGCGCCGATGTCCACAAAGTCCCTGTTGTCGTCAAAGTACCCCAGCCGATAGCCGTAACCGCAGCCGGGTACGCTCTGGAGATTGGACGAGGTGAAGGTCTTTTCACTGGGACTCCCGCTGGAGTTATATGTATAGATCCCGATCCGCACGGTGGTATAGGGCGGCGTGTAGGCCGCCTCCGCCCGGGGGGACATGGGGATCAGCGCCGCCGCCAGCGCCAGCGCCAGCGATACGGCCAGAACGGTCTTTTTTGCAGATCTCATCAGGTTCCTCCAAATTCAGGGAAAGCAAACTTTGTCCTTGCGGGGGCAATGGCGATTTAACACGCCAGTGCCGCAAATTTGCCCCGTTTTTGCGACATTTCGCCGTTGACAGACAAGCCGGTTTTGTGTTAGCATAACAAAAAGCCGGAGCTTATAAGGGCTTTCGTCTTATGTAAACCCTATTATACAACATCTTTTGCGTTTTGGCTACACTTTTTCGCGTTTTTTTGTAACTATTTTGTTTCTATTTATCGTGAATCTTCAATAGGAGGAAATTTTTATGAAAAAGTACAAGGTGGGCGTCATCGGCGCCACGGGCATGGTGGGACAGCGTTTCGTGACGCTGATCGCCCAGCACCCCTGGTTTGAGCTTACGGAGGTGGCCGCCAGCGCCCGCAGCGCCGGAAAGTCCTATGAGGAGGCCGTCAGCGGCCGGTGGCTCATGCAAACGCCGGTGCCGGAGTGCGCCAAGAAGCTTACGGTCAAGTGCGCCGAGACGGACATCGACGACGTGGCCGCCAACGTGGATTTTGTTTTCTCCGCCGTGGATATGAAGAAGGAGGAGATCAAGGCCTTGGAGGAGGCCTACGCCAAGCGGGAGTGTCCCGTCGTCTCCAACAACTCCGCCCACCGCTGGACGCCCGACGTCCCCATGGTGGTGCCGGAGATCAACCCGGAGCATCTGGAGGTCATTCCCTCCCAGCGCGCCCGTCTGGGGTCGAAGCGGGGCTTCATCGCCGTGAAGTCCAACTGCTCCCTCCAGAGCTACGTCCCGGCCCTCCACCCCTTAAAGGACGAGTTCGGCCTGACCCGGGCCCTGGTCTGCACGTATCAGGCCATCTCCGGCGCGGGCAAGACCTTTGAGACCTTCCCCGACATCGTGGACAACGTGATCCCCTACATCGGCGGCGAGGAGGAGAAGAGCGAACAGGAGCCGCTGAAGCTGTGGGGCCGCGTGGAGAACGGGCAGATCGTCAAGGCGGAAAGCCCCTCCATCACCGCCCAGTGCTTCCGGGTGGCCTGCTCCGACGGCCACATGGCCGCCGTGTTCGCCAGCTTTGCCAAAAAGCCCACCGTGGAGGAGATCCGCGCCCGCTGGGCCGCCTTCTCCGCCCTGCCCCAGAAGCTCCAGCTGCCCTCCGCCCCGAAGCAGTTCATCCACTACTTCGAGGAGGAGAACCGCCCCCAGACGAAGCTTGACCGCAATCTGGAGAACGGCATGGCCGTCAGCGTGGGCCGTCTCCGGGAGGACACCCAGTACGACTACAAGTTCGTCTGCCTCTCCCACAACACTCTGCGCGGGGCCGCCGGCGGGGCCATTCTCCTGGCCGAGCTTCTCTGCGCCCAGGGGTACATGGACTGACACAGAAACTCAAACACACACAAAAGCCATCTGCCGAAAAACCGGCAGATGGCCTTTTCATTCACACCTTCCAATACGACACGCTGTACGGCGCCAGCTCGCTGCCGCCGCCGAAGTCGTGGAGTTCCCCAGAGAGCAGCTCCACGCCCTGACCGGCCCGGGCGTCAAAATGCGCCCACTGAGGCTCCGGGGAGGCGTTGACGGCCACGATGACGCGCTCGCCCTCCGTCTCCCGCTCAAAGACCAGGAATTTGTTCTGGATCTGCAAATTCCGATAGCCGCCCCACTGGAGCGCGGGACTGGCCCTCCTGGCCCCGGCCAGCTTGGCGATAAAGTCGGTAAGGCCGTTCCACTCCGGCTTTTGGAGGGCGGGCCGGAGTTCCCGGTCGCCGCCGGACTTGCGGCCCTCCAGGCCCCACTCGCTGCCGTAGTACACCGCCGGTACGCCGGGCATTCCGAACACCAGCCCCCAGGCGGCGGGGAGCTGATTTTTGTCCCGGAGCTTGCTGGCGATGCGCTCCACGTCGTGGTTGTCCAAAAAGCTCAGCAGATGCCGCCCCTTGTAGAGCGTCCAGGGCTCCGGCCCGAACTGGCGGGCCAGGGAGTGGCCGATCTCAAAAAGGTTCATGTCGTTAAGGCTGGACCACAGGCCCTTGTAGCACTCGTAATTGGTCACCGCGTGGCACATCTCGTCGCTCATCCACCGGTTATAGTCCCCGTGGAGCGTCTCGCCCATCAGCACAAACTCCGGCTTCAAGCCGTTGGCGAACCACCGCAGGCGCTTTAAGTACTCCTGGGGCAAGCAGTAGGCCACGTCCAGGCGCAGACCGTCAACGCCGAATCTGTCTACCCAGGAGCGAATGGCGGCGAACTGATGCTCCACCACGTCGTTGTTCCACAGGTTCAGCTCCACAAGCTCCTGGGCGCCCTCCCAGCACTTGTACCAGAAGCCGTCGTTGTAGGCGGAATTGCCGCCAAAATCAAGGTGGAACCAGTCCTTATAGGGGCTGTCCCAGCGCTTCTCCAGCACGTCCCGGAAGGCCCAGAAGCCCCGGCCCACGTGGTTGAGAACCGCGTCGAACATCACCCTGAGGCCGGCCTCGTGGAAGGCGTCGCAGACGCGCTTCAGCTCCTCCTCCCCGCCCAGGCGGCAGTCCACGGTGAAATAATCCCTGGTGTCGTAGCCGTGCCGGTCGCTCTCAAAGACCGGGTTCAGCAGCACCGCCGTGGCCCCCAGCCGCTTGATATGCTCCACAAAATCCAGAAGCTTCAATATCCGGGGCGTCCTCACCCCGTCGTTCTCCTCCGGCGCTCCGCAAAGCCCCAGGGGGTATATCTGATAAAGCACCGCCTCATCAAACCACATATATCGTATCCTCCTATCGGTATCTCCCCCGCCCCGCGGGTTTTCGTCGGCTGATTCGTGCCGGAAAGACCCTCGTAAAGCGGCGCGGGGTCAGCTCCCGTCACCTTAAGGTGACGGGAGTCGAGCCCACACCGGTTTTCGCCGGCTGATTTGCGCCAGTACTTTGTCAAAAGCCTTGACAATACACAAAGTATTCTCTGCGGCTTTTTCCTCGTCCTGACGCAAATCAGCTCGCCGAAAACTGCGTAGCACTCCACGCGGAGGATTTTTCGAGGGATTTTCCGTGCGAAGGAGGCAGCCTTGCTGGCGCAAGGCAACGACGACAAGCGGAAAAGCGCCGGAAAGGACCCGCGTGGAGCGATGTGGGGTCGGCTCCCGTCACCTTACACCATTTCCGGCGTTTTGTCAATGCCCCCGGCCAGGACGCGCCCCAGCCGTGAGATGAGGGCGAAATTGGCGGGCGTCCTCTCCCAGCCGTCCCCCAGCAGGAGCCTCCGGGCGTAGACGGGCGCGCCGCCCCACCGTTCCCGGACGGCGTAGCGCATATCCCGCTCCACGCTCCCCGGCGCGGCGCCGCTCTCCTCCCCCAAGGTGACGTAGATCTCCTTGGCGCTGATCCCCCGGCGGGCGGCCATGGGCAGGGCCCTGCGCAGATATACCTCCCCCGCCAGCGTCCCGGTGAAGCCCAACGTCTCCAACAGGACAGCCGCCGTCTCCTCCGGCGATAAGGCCCCCCGGAGGGCCTCCAGGAACCGCTTGCGCTCCCCGGCGGCCTGCCGCGCCGCTCCGGCGATGGCCGCCGCGCCGCCGTCCTTGCCCACTCTCCGGCACCCGGCGGGCATGAACGGCCCTCCCGGCGTAAAGGTGTCCCCCAGGATCACCGCCGCCGGCACGTCACCGGCGGGCAGGGCGGTCAGGATCTCATAGAGGCCCCGGCACCGGGTGTCCGCCAGCCTCAACGTGTAGAGCAGAACCGGCGCGGAGAACCGCTCCACGGCCTCCATGGCCCGGGCGCCGTCCCGCTCCGCCGCCAGCACCGTCACGCCGTAGTCCGGCAGGACCTCCAGCATCAGCTGCCGGAACCAGGCGTTCTCCTCCAAAAGCACCGCTCCAACCGTTTCCCTCATACCCTCGCCCCGCTTAAAAAATGATCATTTGTATTGACATTGCACATATTTTTGCGTGTACGCTCTCACGAAAATCCGCCCGGAGGGATCCGGGCGGATACGTATTTCAGGGGGCTTATTCGTCGTCTCCGGCGGCCTTGGCCTCCTCGATGACCTTCTGCTGGACGTTCAGCGGGGCCTCGTCGTAGCGGACGAACTCAAGGGTGAAGGAGCCGCGGCCCTGGGTCATGCTGCGCAGGTCGATGGCGTAGGAGCCCATTTCAGCCATGGGTACCTCGGCCTCCACCACCTGCATACCGTCCTGGACGCTCATGCCCATGGGGCTGCCGCGGCGCTTGGACAGGTCGGACATGATGTCGCCCATGTTGGCGTCGGGAATGGTCACCTTCAAAAGCCCGATAGGCTCCAACAGAGCGGGGCTGGCGTTGACAAGCTCCTTGAAGGCCAGGTTCGCGGCGGTCTTAAAGGCCATTTCGGAGGAGTCAACGGGGTGATAGGAGCCGTCATAGAGGGTGGCCTTCAGATAGACCATGGGATACCCGGCCAGAACGCCGCGTCCCACGGACTCCCGCAGGCCCTTCTCCACGGCGGGGAAGAAGTTCTTGGGGACAGCGCCGCCAAAGACCTCCTCGCCGAAGATCATCTCCTCGCTCTCGTCCTGCGGCTCGAAGCGGATCCACACGTCGCCGAACTGGCCGTGGCCGCCGGACTGCTTCTTGTGGCGGCCGTGGGCCTCGATCTTTTTGCGGATCTTCTCGCGGTACGGCACCTTGGCAGGCTCCAGCTCCACGTCCACGCCGAACTTGTTCTTCAACTTGGAGCAAAGCACGTCGAGCTGCATATCGCCGGCGCCGGAAATGACCATCTGGCGGGTCTCGGCGTTGTTGGTGACGGTGAAGGTCACGTCCTCGTCTCTGAGGCGCGCCAGGCCCTGGGCCACCTTGTCCTCCTGGCCCTTGGTCTTGGGCTTGATGGCCATGGAGTAGCAGGGCGCCGGGAACTCGATACCGGGAACGGCCTCCACGGCCTTGGGATCGCACAGGGTATCGCCGGTGCGGGTATCGGTGAGCTTGGAGACGGCGCCGATATCGCCGGGGCAGAGGTCGGCGACCTCGATGTTCTGCTTGCCGCGCATGGTGTAGATGTGGCCCAGCTTCTCCTGGGCGCCGCTGCGGGCGTTGGTCAGGGTCATATCGGCGGAAACCTTGCCGGAGACCACTTTAAAGAGGCTGAACTTGCCGAACTGGTCGGAGATGGTCTTGTAGACGATCAGCTTGGTGGGGGCGGAGCCGTCCACGGGCTTGCCGGCCTCACGGGGCGACGGGAACAGGTTGCACACGCTGTCCATAAAGACCTCGGTGCCAAGGCCGGTGGCGGCGCTGCCAAAGAACACGGGGCAGATCTCCCCCTCGGCGATGCCGATGCCCAGGGCGTTGAAAAGCTCGCTCTCGGAGAGGTCGCCCTCCTCGAAATATTTCTCCATCAGCTCCTCGCTGGTCCCGGCGGCGTTCTCCACAAGCTCGGAGTAATGCTCCTCCACCTTGCCGGAAAGCTCGGCGGGCATGGAGACCTCCTGGCGCTTGCCGGAGACGAATTTATAGGCCTTCTTCTTCAGCACGTCCACGATGCCCACGACCTTCTCGCCCTCCATAATGGGCTCGGTCAGGGCGCAGACGGAGGAGCCGAAGGCGTTGCGCAGGGTGTCGAATGCCTTTTCAAAGTTGGCGTGCTCCTCGTCCACCTTGGAGATGTAGATGGCCCGGGGCAGGCTCCTGTCGTTCACATACTTCCACGCCTTCTCCGCGCCCACGTTCATCTGATCCTTGGCGGAGACGCAGATAACAGCGGTGTCGGCCACCCGCAGGGCCTCGAACACCTCGCCCACAAAGTCGAAGTAGCCCGGGGTGTCGATGATGTTCAGCTTGTAACCCTTGAACTCGGCGAACATGGTGGTGGCGGAGATACTAGTCTGGCGGCGGATCTCCTCCGCGTCGTAGTCGGAGACGGTATTGCCGCCTCCCACGGTGCCCTGTCTCGTCACGGCCCCGGCCACAAAGAGCATACTCTCCGCCAGGGTGGTCTTGCCGCTCCCGCCATGGCCAAGGAGCGCGATGTTGCGAATTTTTTCAGCAGCGTAGCCCATAGATGTATGATCCTCTCGTAATTTTAGTTGAGCGGCTCAGGGCGGCAAAAGCCCCCCTGAGTCACATTGTCGGCAATAAAGCCCGTCTAAAGACTCATTATAATACAGTTTGACTGAAATGACAATATTTATTTTCTGTTTTTTGGGGATTTTTCTCTCACGCCCCGGAAATCCGCCGGTCATTTGATCCTTTTCTTCACGATCTGGCTCATTATGTAAACAAACGCGCTCACCAGGGACATATAGAAAAGGATATTGAGGGCGCTGGCGGCGGCGAAGGCCCCGGCCCAGCACAGGTAGAACATGACCACGGCCCCGATGACCGTCCCGGCGCAGGTGATGGCCGTATTCAGCAGGGTGGCCGTCCTCAAGAGCCTGCCCCGGGTGATGACCTCGGCGAAGGGGGCCAGCCCGCCCCGGCACAGCACGGCGGAGACGCCGCTGCCCTCGGGCAGCTCGTTCTGGCTCAGGGCGTAGGTGGTCTCGATGGGCAGGTACTCCACCCCGTCCATGGACACCTTGAACCGCTGGGCGATGGTGTTGGGGGTCACGTTGAAGTCCCGCACCGCCATCAGGATATTCGTCCTGGTCCCCAGCAGGGCCACCAGGGCCGACTGCACGGAGCTGGCCGGCACATAGGACAGAGTAAAGACGCACACAAGCTCATCGTCGATGGCGGCGAACACGTTCCCGGCGGTGTTCATGGCATCCGGCACCCGCAGGCCCATCAGGCTCATAAAGGCCCCGGTACCCACCAGCACCCGCTGGCCGTCCACCAGGCCCCCGATGCCGCCGCCGTCATAGCAGGCGAAATCGTCCACCCGGCGGCGGGCCAGGTTCTGATTCTTCAAAAGCTCCTCAAACACCCGCCGGAGGCCGGAATCCGAGGTGATGATCACCGACGCGGCGGTGGACAGCACCTTCTGTTGATCGACCCCCTCGAACATCTTCACCCCCTCCAGCTTCACGCTGCCCACGGGGAACACGTCAAGATCCGTGATCAGCGCGCCGTCGGAGTCGTAGATGTCCTGGGCGCCTGCCCAACCGGCCAGGGCCGCGCCGGAGCGTTTCACGGCGGCGGCGGCGTATTTGAAGGGCAGGGCGAACAGCACCGTGGCCGGGAAGGCCGCGCACACGGCGGTCATGATGGAGAACGCATGGGCAAAGCCCCCGGCGTTGTTGTGTCCTACGGTGGACAGGAACGCCATCACAAAGGAGACGATCACCAGCAGCGGCGCCAGGTCGTCGTAAAACCGCTCGGCCATATCCGGGCTTGTGAGCTTGGCGTAGAAGCCGAAGGTCTCCCCGGACACCTTTTTCAGCACCCTGCGGCCCTCCATGCCGTCGGCGTCGGAGGCGACGCCGGAGATATTGGAGGAGGCCCTGGCCCCCCGCAGGCTGTCGCAGTAGGCCATATACATGGACTTTCTGGCGCTCAGGGCCGACATCAGGGAGATCACCGACAGCACCGCCATGGGCAGTCCCCGCCCGTAGTTGCCGGTGACCAGCATCACAAAGCCGTCCATTACCGACATGAGCGTGGAGACGAACACCAGCGACTCCGCCCCCGGCTGGAGGGTCAGGATATCCTGGAACCCCCGGGTCAGCACGTCCATGCCCAGGGCGGCGGCCAGCAGCTCCATGATGAGCAGGGCGGCGGTGTTGGCCCTCCCGGTGTGGCCGATCAGGGGCATGGCGCGGCCCGCCGTGAACAGCCAGGTGGTGAGGATCATCAACGCCGACAGGATAAAGAGGCCCAACAGCCTGAACCGCAGGGACGGCACCCGGGCGGCGTAGCGCATGGCCGTCCGCTTGAAGTCGGGATCCGGCTCTATGTCGTAGTAGTAGTCGTCCTCTTCCTCTTCCGCCTCTTCTTCCCCGTCCCAGCCGTCATAGTCCTCCGGGGCGTCGTCCTCATAGCCGTCCTCCTCGTCGGGCAGGGCGGCCCGGGCGTTCTCTCTCTTGGAGCGCCTTCCGAAAAGGCCCCGGCGGCGCTCCTGGCGGGGTTCCTCCCCGCCGTCAAGATCCTCCGGCTCCCCGGCGTCCTCCTCCGGCTCCTCAAGCTCCCGGAAGTCCCCGGCGCTCCACCCGGCGTACCCGGCGTTGTCGTCCCGGGCCTCCACCGGCGTATCAAAACCGGCCCCGCCCAGGGAATTGATGAATTTCTCGATGCCCTCCCGCCGTGTCTCCGGCTCCTCCGGCTCGTCAAAAACGGAGATGTCGATCTCCGGGGCCTCCTCATAGGCCGGTTCCGCCTTTCGGTCGGATCCCCGGCGCGGCGACGTCTCCCGTAAAGCCGCGTCCCGCTCCCCGTCCTCCGGGGCGGGCTGCTCCCGCTCCCTCTTCCGGCCAAAGAACCCCCGGCGGGATTCCTCCTCCGGCGCAGGCTCCGGCGCAAAGGTCTCCGGGGCAAAGGACATCTTTTCCGCCTTCGGGGCAAAGGACATCTTCTCCGGCTCCGGGGCCGGCTCCTCCGGCGCGGGGGCCGGGGCCTTGTCCCGGGCGCGGTTCAGGCTCTCAAAGGCGGGGGAGTCAAAGAGCCTGCGGATATCCTCGTCGGTCACCGGCTCCGGATCGCTCTTTTCCGGCTCCTCCGGGCGCGGGACGGCGGAAGCCGCCGGGGCCTTCTCCCCCAGGACTTCCCGCAGGATATCGTCTGTCTTGCGCTGCAGCTCCTCCGCCGGGGTCTTTTTGTCCCCGTCCAAAAAGGCGCTGCCCTTGTACTCGGCCAGAATGGACTCCAGGGAGAAGCCCTCCTCCGCGCCGTAGTCGCCCGACAGATCCAGATCGTCCCAAAAATTCTTGTCATTTGCCATGCGCGAACCCTCCTTGTCGCCGGGTTTTGCAGTCTTTCAAGAGGTAGTGTCTATCTTTATCTCTTTTATCTATTTATCTTATCAAAACCTGGGTATCATCGGTCAAAGCCCCTCTGCCGCGCCGCCTCGTACAGCACGATGGCCGCGCTGGCGGAGGCGTTCAGGGAGGAGATACGGCCCCTCATGGGGATCGAAAGGGTGAAGTCGCAGCTCTCCGCCACCAACTTCCTCATGCCCTCCCCCTCGGAGCCGATGACCAGCGCCATGGGGCCGCGGAGATCCGTCTCATAGAGGCTCTTTTCCGCCTCCGCCGCGGTGCCGTAGATCCACACCCCGGCGTCCTGAAGCTCCCTGATGGCGGCGGCCAGGTTGGGTACCCGCGCCACGCGCATATACTCCACCGCCCCGGCGGAGGTCTTGGCCACCACCGCCGTCAGCGCGGCGCTGCGCCGCTTGGGAATGATCACCCCATGGGCGCCCACGCACTCGGCGGTGCGGATAATGGCCCCTAAATTGTGTCCGTCGGAGACTTCGTCGCACAGGACGATCAGCGGGGCCTCGCCCCGCTCCCGGGCGTAGTCCAAAATGTCCCGGACGGTGCAGTAGTCCTTGACGGCGGCCAGGGCCACGATGCCCTGATGCGCCCCGGTGACGCTCATGGAGTCAAGCTTTCGCCTGTCCACCTCCACCACCACGGCCCCGGCGTCCCTGGCCTGGGCGGCCAGCCGCCGAAGGCCCGCGTCGGTATCCCCGGCGGCGATGAACACCTTGTTCAGCGTCCTGCCGGCCTTCAGCGCCTCGTTGACGGCGTTCCGGCCCTCCAGACAGCTCTCCTCCCGCTCCTGCTCCCGGTCCTCTGGAGCCGTCCGGGCGGGGGGCCTTTTGTAGTCCCTATAAGGGATCCTCCTGTTTTCCATTACTTCCGCTCCCTCAGCGCGTCCACCATATCCAGCCGCTCCCAGGGCAGATCCACGTCTGTCCTGCCGAAGTGTCCGTAGGCGGCGGTGGGCAGATAGATGGGGGCCAGCAGGCCCAGCCGGGAGATGATCCTGGCGGGGCGCATATCGAAAAGCTCCTGCACCAGCGCGGCCAGCCTCTCGTCCTCCATAACGCCGGTACCCATGGTGTCGATGTGGACGCTGACCGGCTTTGCCACGCCGATGGCGTAGGCGATCTCGATCTGGCACCGGCGGGCAAGGCCCGCCCCCACGATATTCTTGGCGATATACCGGGCCATATACGCCCCGGAACGGTCCACCTTGCTGGGATCCTTGCCGGAGAAGCACCCGCCGCCGTGGCCGCCTACGCCGCCGTAGGTGTCCACGATGATCTTCCGCCCGGTGAGGCCCGAATCCCCCACCGGCCCGCCGATGACGAACCGGCCCGTAGGATTGACATAGATCTTCGTGTCGCGGGTGATGTATTCAGGCGGGATCACGGGCTTGATCACCGTGTCCACGATGGCCTCCCGCAGCGTGCTGATGGGGATCTCCGGCGCGTGCTGGGAGGAGACGACGATGGCGGGGCAACAGGCGACGCGCCCCTGGTCGTCGTATTTCACCGTCACCTGGGTCTTGCCGTCGGGCCGCAGGAAGGGCAGCTCCCCGCTCTTGCGGGCCTGGGCCAGCCGCCGGGAGAGCTTGTGGGCCAGGGAAATGGGCGCGGGCATCAGCTCCGGCGTCTCGTCGCAGGCGTAGCCGAACATCATGCCCTGATCCCCGGCGCCCTCGTCACCGGCGTCGTCGTAGGCGGAGTTGACGCCCTGGGCGATATCCGGCGACTGCTCGTCGATGCTGGTCAGCACCGCGCAGGAGTTGCAGTCGAACCCATACTCAGGCTTATCGTAGCCGATGCGGCGTATGGTCTCCCGGGCGATGGCGGGGATATCCGCGTAACAGTCGGTGGTGATCTCCCCCATCACCAGCACCATGCCCGTGGTGCAGACCGTCTCGCAGGCCACATGGGCCCTGGGGTCGTTGGCCAATATATAGTCCAGAACAGCGTCGGAGATCTGGTCGCAGATCTTGTCGGGATGCCCCTCCGTCACCGATTCTGAGGTAAAGATCCTGCTCGCCATAGTATTCCTCCCGGTCATAGGCATAGATAGTCCTTTACATTGTAGCACAAATCGACAAATAAAGCCATAACCTTTTCAAATTTTTTGACATAAATTTTCCTTTTTTTCGCCTTTCGCATCAAAAAGCCCCTCCCGCCGCCCTTTTCCCGACGGAAAAGGGGGACAAGTTCACGAAATGTTTCCCTTTGCCCTATGGACTTTTTGGAAAAAGAGGGGTATAATACAACCATTAAATCCGCGAGGTGAGTCCCAGTGAAGGCCGTTGACCGCGCCGTTACAAAATTCTGCTATAAGCACCCCAATTTCGGCATCCGCAATCTGATGCTGTATCTTGTGGCCGCCAGCGGGATCTTCTATGTCTTTTACATGATGGATACCACCGGCTCGCTGATGTCCTACATCACCTTCAACCCCGCCATGATCCTGCGGGGGCAGGTGTGGAGGATCTTCACCTTCCTGCTGATGCCCATCGGGGACAACATCTTCTTTGAGGTCTTGGCCCTCTACTTCTACTACTTCATCGGCTCCAGCCTGGAGCGCCAGTGGGGTGCGGCCCGCTTCACCATCTACTACCTCAGCGGGATCCTGTTCAACGTCCTCTACGGCGTTGTCATCTACCTGATCCTGCTCCCCACCATGGGGCCCGCGGCCGGGTCTTTCGTGGGCTTCTCCATGAACGCCTCCTACCTGAACCTGAGTATGTTCTTCGCCTTCGCCTGCATCTGGCCCGACGCCCAGGTGCTGCTGTTCTTCTTCATTCCCGTGAAGATGAAGTGGCTGGCGTGGCTGGACGCGGCCTTCTTCCTCCTGTCCATTCTCCAGGGCATGAGCGTCTTCCCCATGAACCTGCTGCCCGTGGTGGCGATCCTCAACTTCTTCCTCTTCTGCTGGGGCAACCTGAACCTGAACTTCAAGCGTGACCGGGGCTACGCCAAGCGCCGCACCCAGTTCAAGTCCGCTATCCACCAGGCCAAGGACGGGGAGCGTATGCAGGGCTACCGCCATAAATGCGAGGTCTGCGGCCGCACCGACGTGTCCGACCCCGACCTGGAGTTCCGCTACTGCTCCCGTTGCCAGGGCTACCACTGCTACTGCGCCGACCACATCAACACCCATATCCACCACACGGAGTGAGCCTCTTAGCGCCGGGGCCTGCCCCCCAAGGGTACAGCTCCCCCTACCCCGCGCCGCCTCCACAGGAGCCGGTGAGAGCGCCGGTGAACCATCATGGCGTATTATACCACAAGCCGATTGATTTGTCAAGCATTATTTTTAAGTATTTAAGAATATTTTTAACGCCCCGCGTTTTGCGGGGCGTTTTTGTTTTAATTCCGCTCAGTTTCCGGGGCGTTTTTCACTGCTTTGACCGGGCTTTTCCGCTCAGATGGGCGACGGTCAGCTCCAGGACGGCGGCGGCGTTGATATCCGCGTCGATATACCTCTCCCGGTTCTCCGGGGCGTCGGCGGGGGCGTATTTCCGCCCCAGGAGCCGGAGGGCGGCGCGCTTCTCCGCCTCGTCCGTCACCTCCCGGACAAGGCCCGCGGCGATGACGCTGCGGTAGTCGGTGGTGTACTGCTCCGGGATCACCCGATCCCGGGCCGTGACGCAGAAGGAGGCCCGGGGATCCCGCCGCAGGGCGTCCAGCTTATGGCCGCTCTTAGCGCCGTGGAAGTAGAGCTTCCCCTCCCGGTAGACGTAGCTCAGCGGCACCCCGTAGGGCCAGCCGCCGTCCCCGCGCAGGGACAGCACGCCGTTACTGCCGTCTAAAAGGATCTTTTCGCACTGCTCTCTTGTCAGCTCCCGGTCACGCCGCCGCAGGGGCCGGGCAGGCGTAAGCTCCGGGTGGACGTTCAAAAAGCCGTCCGCCGCCAGCAAGGTCTCCCGGTCGGAGCGGTGGGTCAGCTTCACCAAGGCGGAGGGGAGCGCGGCCCACTCGATGGAGGCCACCTCCTCCGGCTGGGCCGTCACATCCATGGCGTCCGCCCGAGCCAGGAAGAAGATTACGTCCTTCAGGCACCCCTCATAGGGGGAGTAGCGGATTGTCCTGGAGAATCCGTCCAGGAACGTGACCTCCAGGGCCGTCTCCTCCCGGATCTCCCGGGCGGCCGTCTCATGCTCCGTCTCGTTGCCCTCCACATGGCCCTTGCACAAGGACGTGTGGCCCTTTTTCATATGCTCCAGAAGGTAGAGCCGCTCCCCCCGGTCGATGGCGAAGATCACCGCGCCGCAGCTTTTTTCCAGTTTCATTTTGTCACCTCACGCAAATCTGGCCAGGGGCCTGACGCATCTCTCCAGCCCCGCCCTGTCCTCATCGGTAAAATGCCCGGGCAGGGCGCTGTCCATATCCAGCACGCCCCAGATCTGTCCCGCCCCGTCCCGGAGGGGGATCACGATCTCGGAGTGGGTGTCGCAGTCGCAGGCGATATGCCCGGCAAAGCAGGCCACCTCCTCCACCACCTGGGCCCTGTCCTCCTTCCAGGCCGTGCCGCAGACGCCGGCCCCATAGGCGATCCGGCTGACGGCGGGCCGCCCCTGGAACGGCCCCAAAATCAGCTCCTCCCCCGCCGTCAGATAGAAGCCTATCCAGTTGGCCCGGGGGAAGGCCTGGACCAGCACGGCGGCGAAATTGGCCAGCGCCGCCGTCCTGTCGGTCTCCTCGCCGGTGTAGAGGGAAAGCTGGCGCTCCAGAAAATCGTAAAAGGCCGGTTTTGTCCGGGGGTAGGTCACGGGTTCGTACATGGCGGTCACATCTCTTTCCATGAAATCAGCAGATATCAAAAAAGGGGCTTTCGGCCCCTTCTTGATGAGACTGTCGAAAAAGCCCTGACGGGCTTTTTCCGACAAGGGGAACGTGCGGGAAATTTTCTCTGAATTTTGCGAAATTCAGAGAAAATTTCCCTGCTGTCGCCCTGTGCGCGTCCCGCAGGGACACACTTGGGCGACAAAAGGGATTTTTTCCGACGTACATGCCGCCGGAAAAAACACTCGACTTGAGTTTTTCGACAGGCTGATCAAAAAAGGGGCTTTCGCCCCCTTTTTGATGCAGTTTTACGCGCTTTTTCGCGGTTTTATGTGTTTTTGTGGCTGTCGAAATAGCCGCGGATCCGGGAAAACGTGTCGGCGCTGATGTCGTGTTCGATCTTGCAGGCCTCCCGGGCGGCCGTCTCCGGCTCCACGCCCAGGCTCTCCAGGATCTCGGTAAGCAGGACGTGGCGCTCATAGATGCGCTCGGCCACCTCCCGGCCCAGAGCCGTCAGGTGGATATCCCGGCGCTGATCCACGTCGATGTAGCCGCTCTCCCGGAGGCGGCGCATGGCGATGGAGATGGTGGGCTTGGCGTAGCCCATCTCGGTGGCGATGTCCACGGCGCGGACGTACCCCATGCGGTTTTCCAGCATCAGGATCGTCTCCAGGTAGTCCTCCCCGGATTCATGTATCTCCACGCGGATCCTCTCCCTTCCACGGCAAGGTTAGGCGGCGGCTGAAGCGGTCATGGGGCCGGGGCCGGAGGCCGGTTCAGCGGTATTACAGATTAGAAGAACTTTTTGATGCCCTCGGTGGCGGCGGCCTCGTCGGCGCTGATGGTCATGGTGAACTTCACGTCCTCCCGGGCGGAGAAGGCGTCGCACCAGTCCAAAAACTCCTCGGCTTCGTTGAGGGACTCGGTACCGGCCAGCTTGAAAAGGCCGTCCATGAAGATGTGGGTGATATCGTAATTGCCGGCGCAAAGCCCGCTGAGGAAGCCCTTCAGGGCGGTGTAGCCGGTAAGCTTGTAGTCGGAAAGCTTGATAAGGCGAACGCTCATGGGGACGTCATAGCGGAGGGCGGAGTCGCGCTCGATGCAGATCACGTTGCCGTGTTCCTCCTCGGACGCCTTGCGCACCAGCTCGATAAGCTGCTTTGTTTTTCCGTGGCCCTTGAGTCCCATAATGACCTTAACCATAGGGAACACTCCTTTCAGTTTTGGGGGTTCGGAAGCCGCGCCGGACAGGGGCCGGGGACTTCCCTGTGTCTATCTTACCATTTTTCCGGGGACGATTCAACAGGAATTTTCGCAGTTTGCGAAAAATTTATAAATTCTCCCCCGGAAAGGCGGCCGGAAGCGGCACAAATGGACAGCGGGCGGCGTATTATGGAACGAGGCTCCATTTGAGCCCAGGAGGATTTTGATGAAAACACCCAATTGTTTTGACACAAACGAGCCCTGCGGTTGCGGCGGAAACGTCATCAACTGCGGCGGCGCGTCCACGCCCTGTCCCGGCCCCCGGGGCCCCCAGGGGATCCCCGGCCCCGTAGGCCCCCAGGGCGTACCCGGGCCCCAAGGCCTTCCGGGGGAGACAGGCCCGGTAGGGCCCCAGGGCCCCATCGGCCCCACGGGCGCCACCGGCGCGACGGGCGCTACCGGCCCCCAGGGCCCCGCAGGCCCCCAAGGCCCCCAGGGAGAACCCGGCCCCGCCGGAGCCACAGGCCCCATCGGCCCGCAAGGCCCTCAGGGCCCCGTCGGCCCCGCGGGCGCTACCGGCGCTACGGGCGCGACTGGCGCCACAGGCGCAACAGGCCCTCAAGGCCCTGCCGGTACGGCGGCCACCATTGAGATCGGCACCGTCACCACCGGCGCGCCGGGGACGCCCGCCAGCGTCACCAACACCGGCACCGACACCAACGCCATTCTGAACTTCGTGATCCCCCAGGGCGCCACAGGCGCCACGGGAGCAACCGGCGCGACAGGCGCCACAGGCGCCACCGGGGCCACCGGCCTTACCGGCGCCACGGGCGCCACGGGAGCCACCGGCGCTACCGGCCCCGCCGGCCCTCAAGGCCCCGTCGGCCCCCAGGGCCCCCAGGGGCCTGCCGGGACGCCCGCGCCCGTGGGCTACGGCGACTTCTACGCCCTGATGCCCGACGACAACGCCACGCCCGTGGACGAGGGGGACGCCATCGAGTTCCCCAACGACGGCCCCACCGCCGGGGGCGTCGCCTCCACCACCGACACCACCTTCACTGTCACCGACGCCGGGACGTATCTGGTGCTGTTCCAGGTGGGCATCACCGGCTCCGGCCAGCTGGCCCTGGCGATAAACGGCACGGAGGTTCCCTCCACCGTGGTGGGCAGGGCCGGCGGCACCGACCAGATCGTAGGCATGAGCCTCCAGACCCTGGCCGCCGGGGACGCTGTGTCCGTGGTCAACTCCACCGGCAGCACCGGGGCCGTCACCGTCACCGCCGCCTCCGGCGGGAATAACCCCGTCTCGGCGCACCTTGTCATCGTCCGGGTAGCCTAACCCCGCCGCACGGCGGCAGAAAAACGCATGGGCCGATGTAACCATCGGCCCATGCGCCACCACCGTAAAACCTTGTAGGGGCCGCCTCTCCAGGCGGCCCACCCGTCTTACGCAATGATTTCCCCCTATCATTTTATTCGCCCCAACGAACCAATTTCCGTACGGGCCGGACACCCGGCCGGCCCGCCTTACGATCTACGAAAAATCTATCCTCATACGCCGTACGGGCCGCCGCCCACGGCGGCCCACCCGTCATACGCAACGACTTCCCCCTATCATTTTATTCGCCCCAACGAACCAATTTCCGTACGGGCCGGACACCCGGCCGGCCCGCCTTCCAAATTATGAAAAATCTATCCTCATACGCCGTACGGGCCGCCGCCCACGGCGGCCCACCGTCTTACGCAACGATTTCCCCCTTTCATTTTTTTCGCCCCAACGAACCAATTTCCGTACGGGCCGGACACCTGGCCGGCCCGCCTTACGATCTACGAAAAATCTATCCTCATACGCCGTACGGGCCGCCGCCCACGGCGGCCCATACGTATGCCCGAAAAACCATCGTACAACGTTGTAGGGGCCGCCTCTCCAGGCGGCCCGCCGTCTTACGCAATGATTTCCAAATTTCAGGGCAATTCCGTACAACGATTCCGTAGGGGTCGCCCTCCCGGGCGACCCGTCCCCCGTTGATTGACCGCCCGGTGGTTAACCGGGACGGGCCGCCCGGGAGGGCGGCCCCTACGGCGTTTAAATCAAATTTTCCGGGAATTCGGCGGGCCGCCAAGAGAGGCGGCCCCTACAAGCTCTGATGAAAGATTTTGCAAAAATAACGCATAAATCTCCCTGAACAACCGTAGGGGCGGGTTCTTAAACCCGCCCGTTATTCAAATACGCGGCGAAGCCGCAACCTTTTTGGGAGGCGGAATCGAAATTCGATTGGCGGGCCGGCCGGGTGTCCGGCCCGTACGGGAGGTTGTGCGTTTGGGGAAAACGGGACAATATGGGAAAGATGTTTCGTATGACGTGGGCCGCCTGGAGAGGCGGCCCCTACAAGTCCTATTGAAAGATTTTGCAAAAATAGTAGAAAAATCTCCCTCAAAAGCCGTAAGGGCGGGTTCTTAAACCCGCCCGATTGTCAGTCCTGCGCGTGGTCAATTTCCCCACGCTCACCGGCCCAAATCTTCTTCTGCGTCCAGGGTTCGTCGGGGTCGCGCCAGAAGGGGTGGGTATCGGGCAGGCCCAGGGGCAAAAAGACCGTCTCGCACAGATAGAGGCTCCCCACGCCGATGTAACCCTCCGCCAGCTCCGGCTGGAACCCGGCCACCCCCGGCAGGAGGAAGCCCTTTTCGTCGTAGATATTCTCCCGGTGTACCCGCCGGATCACCGCCGTCAGGCCGCACCGGGCCATCGCCGGGGTGACGGAGGCGGGCAGAAAGCCCTCCAGGGCGGCCTGGGCCAGCAGCTGAAAGGCCCCATAGCGGTAAGTCACCGAGCGGCCCACCACGGGGTACGCGCCGTCGGGCATGATGAGCCGCTCCAAAATCCCGGCGCATCTCGCCGCCCGGTTCAGCTCGATTTCGTATAAGCGCGCGTATTTTTCGTCCTCCCTCAGCTCCCGGAGGATATCCACCATCATGGGGTGGATCACGAAGGAGTTGTAGTAGTCGGCGTGAAAATACTCCCCGTCCCCGTAGACGCCGTCCCCCACATACCAGCCCTGAAAGGCCCCCAGGGCCCGCTCCACCGGGGCGGCCTCCCAGGCCTCCCCCACATGGCGGAGGAAGATCTCGATCATGGCGGAGAAAAAGAGCCAGTTGGAGTTATAGGGGGTGAATTTCCGGGTGGAGCGCAGGGCCTGGGCCAGCCGCCGACGGGTCGGCTCCTCCAGGGAATACCACAGGGCCCGGGGGGCGCGCAGCAGGGCGTGGGCCAGAAAGGCCGCGTCCACCAGGGACTGCCCGTACCCCTCCGTAAAGTTCACCGCGTCGGGGCCCCGGGGATCCACCGCGTGGCGCAGGCACTCCCTGGCCAGGGCGCGCGCCCGCCCCTGGGCCTCCCCCTCCGCCCCGGACACCTCCGCCTCCAGCCACGGGGCCAGGCCGCACAGCGTCCTGCCCAGGGCCTCCAGAGGGGCGTACAGGGCGCGGTCAGGGTGGAATTCCAGGGGCAAGGAGGCCTTCAGCCGGTTCTCCGCCAGGGCGGTCAGCACGGGATCGGCGGTTTTCAGCATGGTATCCAGCCAGTACTGCCTTGTCACCACATAAAGACCCCCTTCCCCAGCCGCTTCAGCACCGCCTCGGTGAAGAAATAGTCGGCGTATATAAGGGGGTGGTTGTGTTCCCGGTCGTGGTAGCTCACCGAGCAGTGGGTCAGGAGGAAGTCGGTGTCCGGGGAGAGATCCAGGCGCTTCTCCGAAAGGGCCGTCAAAAGCCGCTCCGCCGCGTCCCGGTACCGGCGCTCCCCCGCCGCCCCGGCCAGCTCCAAAAGCCCGGAGGCGGCGATGGCAGCGGCGCTGTCGTCCTCAAAGGGGCAGTCCGCCCCCTGGGCGAAGTCCACCGGGATCAGGCCGGAGGCGGGGATATGGGCCAGAAAATAGTCCGCCGCCCTGACAGCGCAGGCGAGGAACCGGGGATCCTCGGTGTGGAGATAGGACAGGGTGAAGCCGTATATGGCCCAGGCCTGCCCCCGCGTCCACGTCCCGCCGGAGGCCATGCCCTGGCCCGGGAGCGTCCCCCGCTTTTCCCCGGTGGCCGGGTCAAACACCACGATATGCTCCACCGAGCCGTCAGGCCGCTGGAAACGCTCCGCCGCCGTACCGGCGTGGAGGGCGGCGATCTGCCCGAAGCGGGGATCCCCCGTCAGGGCCGTGGCCCTATACAGCAGGGGCAGGTTCATCAGGCAGTCGATGATGGCCCAACCCGCCTTCTCCCCGCTCCTGTCGTTCCAGGCCCGGATAAACGCCCCCCGGGGGTTGAAGCGCCCCGCCAGGTTGGAGGCCGCCAGCAGCAGGCGGTTGAGGCTTTCTTCCCCGCGTGTAAGGGTATAGTCCGCCCCGGCGGTGAGCAGCCACTTAAAGCCGCTGTCGTGGTCAAGCCCCCCGGCGTCCAGAAGCGCCGCGTCCAGCTTCCGCTCCTGGGTCTGGGCGGCGCTTTTCAGCTCCTCCCGGCCCGTCAGAGCGTAATTCTGCCACAGGCACCCGGCCCAGAAGCCGTTGGTCCACCAGGAGATCCCCTCCCCCGACCGGTCGTCAAAGCGCCCGCGGCTGTCCGCCCGGTAGGGGATCCTCTCCCCGCTCCGGCGGCAGACCAGCAGGGTCTTTTCGCTGATTTTCCGGGCAAGCTCCTCCCACATAGACGGGCCTCCAAAAAAATAATTATTTTTACATAAATTTTACTTGACAAATAGGACGACTTGTGGTATAATACAACCATGCCGAAGTGTATGGGCTATTTGACCACCACGTTGTCCTCCCCCAGAAGCTCTCTCAGCTCCCCCAGAAGCGCCGGGTGGATAAGGCAGTCGGTACCCACACGGCGGCGGGTATCGGCGAAGAAGATCACCATCTGCTGTTCCCCGGGGAACATGGTGAGCAGGAGCTTGATCCTGTCGTACTGGGGGCAATTTTCCGTGGGGAGGCGGAGGTAGAGCTTCTGCTTTGGCCGCTCCTCCCGGTCCGGCTCCCCCGGCGCGTCCGGGCGCAGGTCGGCCAAGGGGCGCAGGGTGTTGACAACGGCCTGGGGTTCCTTCCCCTCCCGGACGGAGAGGCGGGCGCGGATCAGCGCCAGGGAACCCTCCCGCATATAGACGCCGGACTGGTCCAGGATCCGCTGGAAGGCCAGCAGCTCCATGCTGCCGGTGCCGTCGTCCAGGGTGAGATAGGCCATAAGGCCGCCGTTTTTGGTGGCGCGGGTGCGGCTGGAGATGATGACCCCGGCGAAGCTCAGCTCCTGGTCGTCGGCGAAGCGGTGCGTCTCCCGCTCCTCGGCGTAATCGGCCAGGACGGCGCCGATGCTGGTGACGCCGAAGCGGCGGATAGTCTGCCGGTAGGCGTCCATGGGGTGGCCGGAGAGGTAGAGGCCCGTGACCTCCCGCTCCATGGTCATGCGCTCCAGGGGGGAATACTCCTCCACGTCCGGGAGCGGCACGGCGGCGGCGGAGGCGGCACTCCCGCCGCCCTCCGGGGACAGGGCGCCGAAGAGATCCATCTGGCCCTCCACGTTCTTCCGGCGGCTGTCGGCGATGGCCTCCAGGGTCTGGCCGGCCACCAGCATGAGCTGGCGTCTGTTGGCCCCCAGGGAGTCGAAGGCCCCGGCTTTGATAAGGCTCTCCAGGGCGCGGGAGTTCATATCCGCCCCGTAGAGGCGGTCGCAGAAGTTGTGGAAGGAGGTGAAGGGGCCGCCGCTCTCCCGCTCCTCCACCATGTTTTCGATGAATTTGGAGCCGATGTTCTTCACCGCCACCAGGCCGTAGCGGATATCCTTCCCCTCCACGGTGAAGCGGCTGCGGGAGTGGTTCACGTCGGGAGGCAGGAGGCTGATGCCCATGCTCTGGCACTCGGCGGTGTATTCGGCCACCTTGTCCGCCTGGCCCAAAACGGAGCTCATCAGGGCCGCCATATATTCCCGGGGGTAGTGGCACTTGAGGTACGCCGTCTCATAGGCCACGATGGCGTAGGAGACGGAGTGGGCCTTGTTGAAGGCGTAATTGGCGAAGGCGTTGATCTCGTCGTAGATGCTCCCGGCGATCTCGGCGGAGACGCCGTTTTTCACACAGCCGTGGATCCCCCGCTCCTCGTCGCCGTTGATGAAGGTCTCCCGCTCCTTCTGGATCTCCGCCATCTTCTTTTTGGACATGGCGCGGCGGATCATATCCGCCTGGCCCAAGGAGTACCCGGCCAGGCGCTGGAAGATCTCGATGACCTGCTCCTGGTAGAGAATACACCCGTAGGTGACGTTCAGGATAGGCTCCAGCAGGGGGTGCTTGTAGGTGACCTTCTCCGGGTTCTGGGAGGCCTCCAAAAACCGGGGAATGGAGTCCATGGGGCCGGGGCGGTAGAGGGCCACCACGGAGGAGATGTCCTCGATGCTCCGGGCCTTCATGCCCACGGCCACGCTGGTCATACCGGCGGACTCCAGCTGAAAGACCCCGGAGGTCTTTCCGGCGGAGAGCATATCGTAGGTGGGCTTGTCGTCCATGGGGATCCTTGTGATATCGAAGTCCGGGACGTTCCGGCGGATATCCTGCACCGCGTCGTCGATGATGGTCAGGTTCCGAAGGCCCAGAAAGTCCATCTTGAGCAGGCCCAGCTCCTCCACCGTGGTCATGGTGTACTGGGTGGAGATGGTGTTGTCCTTTTTGGAGAGGGCCAGGGGAACGTAGGTGTGGACGGGGTCGCGGGTGATGACCACCCCGGCGGCGTGGGTGCCGTAGTCCTTGGGCATATCCTCGATGGCCCGGGCCGTCTCGATGACCCGCTTATACCGTTCGTCCCGGTCCATCAGCTCCCGCAGCTGGGCGGAGACGCGCACCGCGTCGTCGATGGTCATTTTGGCGTCGTCAGGCATGGACTTGGCCAGCTCGTTCTCCTCGGCGAAGGTCAGGCCCAGCACCTTGGAGACGCTGCGGACGGCGTTTTTGGCCTTCAGGGTGTTGAAGGTGATGATCTGGGCCACGTGATCGGCGCCGTACTTGCGCTTGACGTAGTCCATGACCTCGCCCCGGCGGCGCTCGCAGAAGTCCATGTCGATATCCGGCATACTGACGCGCTCGGGATTCAAAAACCGCTCGAAAAAGAGGTTATAGCGGATAGGATCCACGTCGGTGATGCCAAGGCAGTAGCTGACCACGCTCCCGGCGGCGCTGCCGCGCCCCGGCCCCACGGGGATCCCGCTCCTCTTGGCGTACATGACGAAGTCCTGGACGATGAGGAAGTAGTCGGTGAAGCCCATGCGGTTGATCATGTCAAGCTCGTAGACAAGCTGTTTTTTCGCCCGGTCAAGCACCTGCCCGGTATACCGGCGGGAAAGCCCCTCCAGGCACTGCTTTTCCAGGTAGTCCCGGGCCGTGACGCCCGCCGGGAGCTTGAATTCCGGCAGGTGGTAGTGGCCGAACTCAAACTTCATATCGCACTTTTCCGCGATCTTTTCCGTGTTGTCCGCCGCCTCCGGGTGGTCGGGATAGAGGGCGCGCATCTCCTCCTCGGATTTCAGATACAGCCCGTCGCCCTGGAACTTCATGCGGTTCGGCTCGTCCAGGGTCTTGCCCGTCTGGATACACATCAGCACGTCCTGGGCGTAGGCGTCCTCCCGCCTTAAGTAGTGGACGTCGTTGGTCAGCACCAGGGGGATCCCCGTCTCTTTGGAGAGCCTTATAAGCCCCCGGGCGGCTGTGCGCTCCTCGGCGATGCCGTGATCCTGAAGCTCCAGGTAGTAGCTGCCCTTGCCGAAGATCTTCTCAAATTCCAGGGCGGCGGCCTTGGCCTCGTCGTATTTGTCCTCCAGGATAAGCCGCGGCACCCGGCCCTGGATACAGGCGGACAGGGCGATCAGCCCCTCGGCGTGGGCGCGCAGCAGATCCATATCCACCCGGGGCTTCATGTAAAAGCCCTGGACGAAGCTCATGGACACCATATAGCAGAGGTTTTTATACCCCGTCTCGTTTTTGCACAGCAGGATCAGGTGGTAGCGCACCGAGTCCTCCCCCCGCTCCATATCGAAGCGGGTGCGGGGGGCCACATAGACCTCGCACCCGATGATGGGCTTTATCCCCTCCTTGAGACACTCCTTGTAAAAGGCCACGGCCCCGTACATAACGCCGTGGTCGGTGATGGCAAGGCTCTTCTGGCCCAGCTCTTTGGCCCGTTTGGGCAGGTCCCTGATGCGGCAGGCCCCGTCCAGGAGGCTGTATTCGGAGTGGACGTGCAGGTGTGTAAAGGCCATAGGGAGGCTCCTTTCGTGGGGGGATAGGGGGTGTTTATTTCAGGGCGGAGGCCAGCTCCGAAAGCTTTCTCAGGCGGTGGTTGAGGCCCGACTTCGTCACCGGCGGCGTACACAGGGCCCCCAGCTCCTCGATGGACAGCTCCGGGTTCTCCTCCCGCAGCCGGGCGGCCTCCTGGAGCTTATCGGACAGGGCGGCGAGCCTGCCGCTCTCCCGGAGCTTTCTGATGTCCGCCAGCTGCTGGGCGCTGGCCTCCACGGTCTTCAAAACGTTGGCGGTGTCGCAGTTGACCTTGCGGTTCACGAGGTTGGTCATGTCCTTTTCGATCTTGGCGTTCATCACCGACATGGCCGACAGCGGCGCGCCCATGGTGGTGAGCAGATCCTCGATGAGATCGCTCTGCTTGAAGTAGAGGATATAGTTGCCGCCCCGGGTGACACAGCGCGGCTCAAAGGACATATCCAGAAAGAGGGCGGTGATCTCCCGGCTGACGGAGAAGTGGTCGGTGACCAGCTCCAAATGGTAGCCCTTGTGGGGGTCGGTGACGCTGCCGCCGGCCAGGAAAGCGCCCCGGAGGAAGGCGGCGCGGGAGGCGTCGTCCTCCAGAAGCCCCAGGTTGACGTGGTGGGTCAGCAGGCCCGTGGGGGGATAGCCCAGGGCGTCCAGCACGGCGGACAGGGCGGCGGGATCCCGGAGGAGCAGGACGCGCTTGCCCGTCTCGCCCTTCCGGGGCAGCTCGTCAAAGGCCACATGGAAGGCGCGGGAGAAGATCTTGGGCAGGCGCGTGATGAAGGCGTCGGAGCCGGTGACGATCCGCGCCTCGGTCCGGTCGAACCGATTGCAGAACAGCAGTACCCCGTAGCACTCGGCCAGGGCCGTCCTGGCGGACAGCTCCGCCCTGCAAAGCTCCGCCTTGACATCGGAGGAGAATGACACCTTCTACACCTCTCTTTCTCTGTGATCCCGGGCCGGACAAATTCCCCGAAAGGGCCCGCTTCTCCGCGAATTTCGCAAAATTCAGAGAAAATTGCCCGCACGTTCCCCTTGTCGGAAAATGCCCGTCAGGGCCTTTTTCGACAGTATCAGTTTTTGCCCACGTCCCGGTGGACGCAGTCCACGTCGTGGCCCATGCCGGTGAGGTAGGACGCCAGGGCCTCCGCCACCGCCACGGAGCGGTGGTGGCCGCCGGTACAGCCCACGCAGACGGTCAGGGTCATCTTGCCCTCCTCCTCGTAATTGGGCATGAGGAAGTCGATCATCTCCTCCAGGCGCACCAGAAACTGCCTGGTCACGTCGGAGTTGAACACATAGTCCCGCACGTCCGGGTCGGTGCCGTCCCGCTCCCGCAGCTCCGGCACATAGAAGGGGTTGGGCAGGAAGCGCACGTCGAACACAAGATCCGCCTCGATGGGGATCCCGTATTTGAAGCCGAAGGACATGACGGTGACGTGGAGCTTCTGCTCCTTGCCCGTGCCGAAAAGGTGGAACAGGGTGCGCTGGAGGCGGCCCAGGGTCAGGCCCGTGGTGTCGATGATATAGTCGGCCCGGCGGCGCACAGGCTCCAGCATCTGGATCTCCCGGCGGACGGCGGCCTCCAGGCCCCCGGCTTCGTCCAGGGGGTGGCGGCGGCGCGTCTCCTTATACCGCTTGACTACCGTCTCCACCGTGGCGTCCACGTAGAGGATCTTGTAGTCAAAGCCGTGCTGGGACAGCTCGTCCAGGGCGGAGAAAAGCTGGTCAAAACCCTCCCGGCTGCGGATATCCGACACCAGGGCCACCCGCTCGTAGCGGCCGCGAGTGGCGGCGCACAGCTCCGCGAACAGGGGCATCAGGGGCGCGGGCATATTGTCCACGCAGTAGAAGTCCAGATCCTCCAGGGCGGCGGCCACGCGGCTCTTGCCAGCGCCGGAGAGGCCGGAGATGATGAGCATTTCCATGGGAGTCCACCTTCCTTTTACCAAACAGGGGCTATAACCCTTTTGGCAAATCATGCTTCGTAAAGGGGCGGGGATCAGTCGATGATCCTGACCTCCGGCTCCAGGGTGACGCCGGAGGTGAGATATACCTGTTCCCTGACCTTGTCCATCAGGGCCAGGATATCCCCGGCGGTGGCACCGCCGGTGTTGACGATGAAGCCGGCGTGCTTTTCCGACACCTGGGCGCCGCCGACGGAGAGCCCCTTCAGGCCCGCCGCCTCGATGAGCCGGGCGGCGAAATCCCCCTGGGGGCGCTTGAAGGTACTGCCGGCGGAGGGGAGATTCAGCGGCTGTTTTTCCCGGCGGCGGCGGGAGAGGTCGTCCATTTTCTCTCGGATCTCCCTGGGGTCGCCGGGGCGGAGGCGGAGGGTGGCGGAGAGGATAGCCTCGCCGGTGTTCTCAAAGCGGCTGTGGCGGTAGCCAAAATCGCACTCAGCGCAAGGGACGGTGCGCAAAGAGCCGCCGTTGTCCAGATAGGTGACGGCCTCCACCACGTCCCGCAGCTCGCCGCCGTAGGCCCCGGCGTTCATATAGATGCCGCCGCCCAGGGAGCCGGGGATCCCGTGGGCGAACTCAAGGCCCGTGAGGCACGCCTCCAGCGCGGCGGAGGCCAGCCGGGAGAGCAGGACGCCGGCCCCGGAGATGAGGCTGTCGCCGGAGAGGCGCAGGGTGTCCAGCCGCGCGGTGGACAGCACCGCCAGGGCGTGGGGCCTGTCGGAGAAAAGCAGGTTGGAGCCGTTGCCCACGATAAGGCCGGGAAGCTCCCGGCGCCGAAGCTCCCGGACCGCCCAGACGAAGGCCTCCAGGCTCTTGGGTTCGGCGAACAGGCTCACCGTGCCGCCCACCCGGAAGGTGGTGTGCTTCCTCATAGGCTCCCCGTAAAAGACGGCGGTGCCGGGATAGCCGGCATTCAGTTCTTTGGCGAAGGCGTCAAAGGCGTTGTCCATCAGTTGTTCTCCAGGCTGTCAAAATAGTCGTCCAGCTGTTCGGCAAAGTCCTTGCCGGAGTTGAGGCCCATGCGCTTCTGGCGGTTGTTCATGGCGGCCACCTCGATGATCACGGCCAGGTTCCGCCCCGGGCGGATCGGCACCACGATGTAGGGTACCTTCACGCCCAGAATGTCGATCTGCTCCGTCTCGCTGCCCATGCGGTCATAGCTGTTCTCGGCGTTCCAGTTCTCCAGCTTGATGACCAGATCCACCTTCTCGCTCCATTTGACGGCCCCGTTGCCGAAGATCCGCCGCACGTCCACCACGCCGATGCCCCGCAGCTCGATGTAGTTGCGGATAAGGTCGGGGGCGGTGCCGGTGAGGGTGGTGGAGTTGACCTTTTTGATGATCACCGCGTCGTCGGAGATAAGGTGGTGGCCGCGCTTGATGAGCTCGATGGCCGTCTCGGACTTGCCCATGCCGGACTCGCCCAGGATAAGCACGCCCTCGGAGTAGACCTCCATAAAGACGCCGTGGCGCATGATCTGGGGGGCCAGGGCGTTGGTGAGCTTGGTGGTCAGCTCGATGATCAGCTCGCTGGTCTCCCGGTGGGATTTGAGAATGGTGATGTCGTGTTCCCGGGCGGAATCCAGCGTCCCCTCCGGGATATTAACGTCGTGGGCGATGATGATGGCGGGGACGCCGCTGCCCATCAGCTTGTCAAGCTTGGCCCGGCGCTCCTCCTCGGAAAACTGCTGGAGGTAGGCGTCCTCGTTCCAGCCCAGGATCTGGAGGCGCTCGGTGGTGAAGTTGGTGTAGAAGCCCGTGAGCTGGAGGCCGGGACGGTTGACCACGGCGGTGGTGATGAGCTTTTTGTCGTAGTCGGTGGAGGCGTTCAGCACCTCCAGGCCCACCTGCTCCGCCAGCGTCTTTAAGGCCATTCCCTGTTGTGATTCCATGCGTATGTCCCCCTCGGTCAAAATAAGTATTTGCGGCTTTTTGTGAGCCGCGCACAATTTCTCTTTTATAATATTATACAAAAACTGTCGATTTGGCAAGAGCTTTGGGCCAATTAAAAAAATTTCTTCCTGTCGAAAAAATGTTCTTGCAATTTCCGGCTGTTTCTGCTATTATATACAGGCTATGATTTCACTGCAAGGAGGTGCAGCAGATGGCAAAGTGTGAATTTTGCGGAAAGGGCGTCTCATTTGGCATTCAGGTGAGCCACTCCCACAGAAGATCCAACCGTACCTGGAAACCGAATGTCAAACGTGTCAAGGCCGTGGTCGACGGCTCCCCCCGCCACGTTTACGTCTGTACCCGTTGCCTCAGAAGCGGCAAGGTCACCCGCGCGGTGTAATGATCCCGGAAAAGGTTCCCTTTTTCGGCTGAAGCGTGCGAAAAAACAAATTTGGGAAAGAGCCGCGGCTCTTTCCCATTTTTTCTGTCGAAAAAGCCCTGACGGGCTTTATTTATTCTGCTCTGGGGCGATCCCCTTTAAACGGACGCCGTAATAGGCGGACATATAGTTGTTGGGCCAGGCGTAGGAGTCGCTCTCCAGGTCGGCAAGGCCCCAGCAGGCGCTGTAAGCGGTGGCGGGGCTGATCGGCGGCAGGGATATCTCCGTCTGGCCCTGCTCCCGAGCCTGGGCAATGGCGGCCTCCCGGTCAGACCAGGCGGCGTGGGTGGCCCAGACATCGTAAGTCCCGGTCACCAGCGAAAGCGCCGCCGTTACCGCCAGAATGGCGCCGGCGCAGGCGCAGATCTCCGCCGCGCCCCCCCGCAAAAGCTCCGGGATCAGCACCGCCAGGGCCAGGATCAGCAGGGCCGCCGTGGTGCAGAAGCACCGCTCCGGGTAGTAGCTGGCGGCGGCCAGCATATAATTGGCCGCCACGGCCCCGAAGGCCAGGAGGGCGGACAGGGCCAGCTTACCCGGATCCAGCCTCCGGCAAAGGCCCAATGCCTCCGCCGCGGCCCAGGCGGCCAGAAGCCACAGGCCGTGGGCCCTGAGCATGGCGGTACACACGCTGATGTGTCCCGCAAGGGAGGCCAGGCTCAGGTCGCCGCTTTTGGCCCTCAGCTCCGCCGGCATGACCAGCAGCAGCGCGTAGCCCGCCGCCGCCAGGGCAATGGGGGCCAGCAGCCAGGTTTTGAGGCTCTGCTTTTTCAGGAGCCTTCCCAGAAGCAGGAGCAGGACGGCCAGGAGCAGGCAGATGAAGGAGGTGACCTCCGTATACATGCCGAAGGGCAGGGCCAAAACGCAGAAAAGGAGCTTGCGCCAGAGGGGCGCGGCTGTCTCTGTCCCGGCCTGGAAGCGGCGGATATAGGGGCGGAGGAACAGCAGGCCAAAGAGGAGCGCCCAGAGATAGTTGACGGAACCCATCTGCCACAGGGCCACCTGGCCGAAAACAGGCACGAAAAGCCAGAGGGCGCAGAAAACGGCCGTCAGCACAAGGGCGTTCTCGCCCCTGTCAGACTTGGGTATGGAGAGCCGGTAGATAAGGAACGCAAGGCCCGCAAAGGCGGCGGCGTTCACCAGATCGAACACCGCCTTGGGCCACAGCATAAAGAGCTGGCCCAGGCCGTGGCTGACGATCCGCCCGTTCATGCTCCCGGCGTGGGCGGCCATGGAGGGGAACACGTCCCAGACCTTCTCGATCCAGCCCTGGGTCTTGAAGCTGATCATATAGGCGAAGTCGTCCGCCACATAGGGGGTCATAAGATTCAAAAGGAGCATGAACGCCCAGATAAGCCCCAGGAGGACATAGACGGCGCTCCGGGAGGCGTTGAGGCTTTTCAGCTTTTTCACGGTCAATTTCCCTTTCCGCTGTCCTTCTTCTCCCTGAAGGCGAAGAAGCGCTGGCCGATGTAGTTGAGGATCACAAAGAGGCCCATGCCCACCAGCATGGCCACGTTGTCCCGCACCTTCTGGGACGCGCCGGAGAGCAGGAGCCGCGCCAGGGGCCGGGCCGCGCCGTAGGCGATCAGGTAGCAGACGCTGATCTCCAGCGCGAAGCGGATCAGCGTCCCCGCGCCCTTCTCCCGGTTTTTAAAGGTGAACCGCTTGTTGAGGAAGTAGCTGAGGATACTGCCGAAGAAGTAGTTGGCGGCGGAGGAGATCCAGTAGCTCAGGTGCAGGAGGTTGTAAAAGCCGAACATGACGGCGGTGCCGAACAGGGTGTTGACCACGCCCACCAGGACGAATTTTAAAAAGGTCTTGTCGAAAAAAAGCCCGACAAAGCGTTTGAGCTTCTCCTTCAACTCAATCACCGCACTCTCTGGAGATGATGTACCGGGGCCGGCCCAGGCTCTGGCGGTAGATCCTGCCGATATAGTAGCCCACGATCCCCAGGCCCGCCAAAAGGACGGCGACGCCCAGGAGGGCAAGACAGCCCAAAAAGACCAGCCACCCGCCGGGATCGCGCCCCAGGACGGCGTAGAGGACGCCCGTCAGAACGGCGGCCAGGGCGAAAAGCGCGCCAAAGACCGTGACGAGCTGCATGGGGGCGGCGGAGAAGGCGGTCACGGAGGAGACGGCGTACCGGGCCAGGGACTTGAAGGACCACTTGGACTCCCCCGCCGTGCGCTCCGCCACGTCAAACTCCACCTGGGCGCGGCGGTAGCCCACAAAGGCCGCCAGGCCCCGGAAGAATACCTCCTCCTCCGGCAAGGCCAGCAGGGCGTCCACCGCCTTGCGGTCCAGGAGCTTGAAGTCGGAGGATCGCTTCATGTCCAGCCTGGCGAGCCGGGAGATGACGGCGTAAAAGGCCCCGGCGCACAGCTTGTGGAGGCCGGATTCCTCCCCCCGATCCCGCTTGACGCCCTCCACGATCTCATAGCCCTGCCGCCACAGCTCGTACATCTGGGGCAGTACCGCGGGCGGGTGCTGGAGGTCGCAGTCCATGACCGCCGCGCAGCCGCCCCTGGCCCGGGAAAGACCGGCGAATATGGCCCGATCCTTGCCGAAATTCCGGGAGAAGGAGACGCCCCGCACGTTTTTGTCCGCCTTGTTGGCCCGCAAAATGGCCTCCCAGGTGCCGTCCCGGGAGCCGTCGTCCACAAAGACCAGCTCGTAGGGGATCCCGGCGTCCCGGAGGATACCGGCGACGGTCTCCGCCGCCTTTTCCACCATGGCCTCCTCATTGAAGGCCGGAATGACAACAGATAAAAGCTTGTCCATGATGTTTGATCCTTCCCTCTTTCACAATACGGCGAATCACGGGCTTCAGGAGCCGCCTTATACTAATATCTATTTAAAAGGAGACACCGAGCGGCGAGGATTTTTCGTGTCAGGCAAGGAAGACGCCGCAGGGAATACCCATTGGTATTTCCAAGGTGGCTGACACTGCTTGGCGCGAAAAAGACCGGCGCGAATGTCTTATTTTAATTAGATATTAGTATTAATCCTCCTTCTCCCCGCGCTCGCGGATCACCAGGCGTATGGGGGTGCCGTTGAAGCCGAAAACGGCGCGGAGCTGGTTCTCCAGATACCGCTGGTAGGAGAAGTGGAAAAGCTGGGTGTCGTTGCAGAACACCACGAAGGTGGGCGGGCGGGTACTGACCTGGGTCATGTAGAAGATCTTCAGCCGCTTGCCCTTGTCCGAGGGCGGCTGGACCCGGGCCTGGGCGTCCGACAGGACGTTGTTCAAAAGGCCCGTGGTGACACGCCTGTTGGCCTGCTCGTTCACCTCGTTTGCCAGGGCGAAGAGCTTGTCCACCCGCTGGCCCGTCAGGGCGGAGACGAAAAGGATAGGCGCGTAGGGCATGAAGCTCAGATCCCGGCGGATATCCGCCTTGAGCTTGTCCATGGTCTTGCCGTCCTTCTCCACCAGATCCCACTTGTTCACCAGAATAATGCTGGCCCTGCCGACCTCATGGGCCATTCCGGCCACCTTGGTGTCCTGCTCGGTGACGCCGTCCCGGGCGTCCAGCATGATAAGGCACACGTCGCACCGCTCGATGGCCATCTGCGCCCGCATGACGGAGAATTTCTCCACCCGCTCCTCCACCCGGGATTTCCGGCGCATACCGGCGGTGTCGATGAGGATATATTTGCCGAAGCTGTTTTCAAAGGGGGTGTCCACCGCGTCCCGGGTGGTACCGGCCACGTCGGAGACGATGACCCGCTCCTCCCCCAATATCCTGTTGACGATGGAGCTTTTGCCCACGTTGGGCTTGCCGATGAAGGCCAGCTTCACCGCGCCGTCCCCGTCGTCCTCCTCCCCGGCGGGAGGGAAATATTTCAGGCACTCGTCCAGGATATCCCCGGTGCCGTGGCCGTGGAGGGCGGACAGCTGTATGGGGTCGCCCAGGCCCAGGGAGTAAAACTCGTAGATATCCGGGTCCACCTGGCCCACGGAGTCCATCTTGTTCACCGCCAGGACAACGGGCTTGCCGGAGCGCTGGAGCATGCCGGCCACCTCCTGATCCGCCGCGGTGACGCCGCTTTTGATGTCGCCCACGAAGATGACCACGGTGGCGGTGTCGATGGCGATAAGGGCCTGCTCCCGCATGAAGGTCAATATCTCGCTGTCGGTGCTGGGTTCGATGCCGCCGGTGTCCACGATATCGAAAACACGGCCCGCCCACTCGCATCTGGCGTAGAGCCGGTCACGGGTGACGCCGGGGGTGTCCTCCACGATGGAGAGGCGCTGTCCGGCCAATCTATTGAATAAGAGGCTCTTTCCCACGTTGGGGCGGCCTACGATGGCAACTGTCGGTCTCATGAATACCTCCTGATCTTCGCGTGAACCGCCGCCGCGTCCTGCCCCCTGTCAGGCCAGGAAGATCCGCAAAAGCGCCTCTCCCCCGTTCTCCATGGGGATCACCGGGACGCCCAGCGCCCGGGAGGCATCCTCCACGGTGACGTCGTCCAGAAAGACCTCTTCCCCGTCCCGGAGCATACGGTTGGTGATATAGACCCGCTGGCCCAGCTCCTTCCCCTTGAGCTGGGCGATCAGATCCCCTCCCGTGATCAGACCGGCCACGTCGATGGTGCGGCCGAAGAAATCGTTGACGATGGGGACGATCTCCACCCGGATATCCGGGAATTTCTTCCGCGCCAGATCCCGCAGCTCAGTGAGGGTCTTAGCGGCGGAGACGCCGGTGGCGATAACGGCCGGCGTCCCCCCGGCGGGGCCGGGGGCCTCCTGTAAGGCGTCGGCAAACTCGGTGTAGAGCAGGCGGAGCATCCCCACGCCGTTTTCAAGCTGGGGGTAGCCCTCGTAAAAGTCGTCCGCCGGGATCGGCAGGCCCGCCTTCTGGTACATCTCGTCGGAGCAGAAGAAGATGCGGCTGCCGTGGCGCTTTTTGCACCGCTCCCCGAATCGCTCCACCTGCTCCACGGTCCTGCGGGCCGTCTCCCGGTCAAAGGGCTTTAAGGGGTAAAGGCCCTCCCGGAATCTCGTCAGGCCCACGGGAATGACGGAGCAGCTGTTGACCTGGGGGGCCAGGCGGGCCAGCCGCCGCATGGTCCTCGACAGCTCCCGTCCGTCGTTGAGGCCGGGACAGCAGACGATCTGGCAGTTGAGTTCAATCCCGGCCCGGGCAAATCTTTTCAAAATCTCGATCCCCCGCCCGGCGTTTTTGTTGCCCAGCATCTCACAGCGGAGCCTGGGATCCATGGTGTGGACGGACACGTTGATGGGGGATATCTTCAGGTCGATGACCCGCCTGACCTCCCGCTCCCCCATATTGGTGAGGGTCAGGTAGCTCCCCGTCAGGAAGCTCAGGCGCACGTCGTCGTCCTTAAAATAGAGGCTCTCCCGCATACCCGGCGGCATCTGATCCACAAAGCAGAACACGCAGTTGTTGGCGCAGGAGCGCATACCGTCCATGAGGTACTCCTCAAAATCCAGCCCCGCGTCCTGCCCCGGCTCCTTCTCCACCGTGACGTTGAGCTCCGCCCCGTCCCGCTCCAGGGTAAAGGCGCTCCGGGCGTCGTAGGCGTAGTACATATAGTCCAGCACGTCGGCAATGGGGTTCCCGTCCACCCGGAGGAGCTTGTCCCCGGGGCGGATCCCCGCCCCCTCCGCCGGGGAGCCGGGGGCGACGGACCTTATTCTGTTGCGTTCACCCGCCATGTCCACGCCTCCGTTCCGGGAAAATGGGGATTTTAAGCGAAAAAGCGGCGGGTTTGCCCCGCCGTTTTTCTCAAGCTCGCTATTACTCGTTCACAGATACGACTTCACGGCCATTGTATGTGCCGCAGGCCTTGCAGGCTCTGTGGGGCAGATGAAGCTCGCCGCACTTGGGGCAAGCCACGAGAGCGGGGACGCTGAGCTTCCAGTTGGAACCGCGCCTTCTGTCTCTCCTCGCCTTGGACACTTTCCCCTTCGGTACCGCCATGATGACACCTCCTAAGTTAATTCATTCTTTTTCCAGAAGCTGCCGCAGGGCGGCCATTCTGGGGTCCGGGTCCTCCGCGCATCCGCAGGGGCCATCGTTCAAATCCTTGCCGCACTTGGGGCAGAGGCCCTTGCAGTCGTCTTTGCAAAGGAGCCTCGGCTCAAAATTGAGGATCAGCGCGTCGCGGGCGATCTCCTCCAGGTCGGCCTCGCCGTCCTCTAAGAGATAGTAGTCCTCGTTGTCCTCGTCCTCCAGCTCTTCGGTGAGGTAAGCGGCCGCCTCTCTCCGAAGACGCATCGGGAACTCTTTCAGGCACCGGGCGCACTGGCATTTCAGCTCCGCCTCGATGAGCGCGTGGAGGGTAAGAATCCCCGCGTGGTTCTCCACCGCCCCGGTGACGGTGATGGGGGTCAAATAGCCCAGCACCCCGTCAAAGGTGAGGTCGGTGGGGTCAAGGACAAAGGAGAAGTCCTTCCGCCCGCCGGGTGAGGCGATAAGCTCGCGAAGATCCAATCGCATCTGCCTCACTCCTTCCAAGTCGCGCTTAGGTATTATAAGCTAAAAAAGGGGGGTTGTCAAGAGTTTTTTGAGCAGTATTTGAGCAATTTAAGCATTTATCCTCTGGGGACATGAAAAGGGGCCGCAGATGCGGCTCCTTTTCATGCCAATAAAATTTTCAATGAATCTTGTTCCCCTCCAAATCATATATGCCGTACTCGCCGTCATTCACAACAATTATTCTATTGTTGTGGTTAAAAAGGATCTCATCGGCGTACGTAACATGAAGGGCCGTCATAGTCCCGTCTTCGCTCAACAGATAAAAGCCTTCACCCTCATAGCCGGTGCCATCGTAATAAAATACGACAGCTCCCAATTCTTCTCTCCAGTCATCAACACTTTCTGAAGCTTTTGCCTGCAAGGGCTCAAACAAAAATTGGCCGTCTCTGTCAATGAGTGTAATGAACTTTGTACCGGCAGGATTCTTTATTTCTGCGATCGCGTTTTCTCCGTTAAAATTAAAAATACGTTCCGCGCCTATTTTGGCAGTATCATATTCCGCGAGGAATTCTCCAGTGGCCGCATCGTAGTATTTTATAGGTTCAGCCGGAACCGCATAATCATACATCTGGCCCGGGACACCCGCAGTTATTGTCTCACCACGGGAATAAGTTTTAAAAACACCATTGCCTATTCCATTAGGATCACCTATTCCATCAGAATTAGGCAAAAACATATCTGTATCAGATTTCCAGGTAAACAACGGCGTTTTAGTACCTATTTTATATACCGTTAGATTCTTATAACGCCTTGTAAATTTGTTTGAATCATCACATTCTATACCAGAAAAAACACAACGGTCATGAACCGCCACAAAATTTCCCAACCCGTATTGATCCGGTCCATAGACCTCACGGAGAATAACGTCCACATAAATGTCGCCGATCTGATATAATCCCGAACCAAGCTCCTTTAAGACTTGATCCTCTTTAAGAAAAAGCTTTTCTGCGGATAACGCATTTGCAACAGCAGGATACTCGTCTCCGTCAAGCTCTAATAGAAGATTCCCGCTCGTATCACAAACACGAAGAATATATTTTACAGTTGAATACGTTTCAATTGTTTCATATTTCCATATTATCAAATCATCGTCAGTCTTTGTCACACGCCAAATTTGTTCCGCCCCATCAAGGTAGGATTCTGTGACATTCGTACCGTCATAAAAATAGATTTGGTGTTCCCCGTAAGCGTAAATGGCTTCCGCTCCTACGAAAGAAACAACATCTTGTTCATATAAGCAAAGATATTTACTCGAACACAGATAGCCGGTCAAGCTGCCATAGTTTTCATATATTTTGGAATAAATCTTACCAGTCTCATCAATCGCTGCTCTAAAGGGTTCGCCTTGCCCCTCTCCTCTGACATAAACCCACAATATATCCGAATCATACTCACAATACGCGATCCTATCAATACTGTAATTCTGAATATAATCGGCGTTTGGATCAAGATCATCTGTATTTTCTTTTTTATCGTCGTTTTCTTTATTATCAAATACGTCCGGCTGTTTTTCATATTCTGACCCGGACTGTGTCTCATCTCCCGGCAGTCTTTCAGCATCTTTTCCGCACGCACTCAGCATTGCCAAAACGGACAAAGCCAGCACTATTGTCACGCGTATTTTTTTCATTTAAGAATCTCCCTTTTCAATTCAATGATTTCCGACATACCCGTGCGGGGCGGCTTACGCCGCTCCGCGCCGGGTCAGTCGGAAACATAAAAAGCGGTGCTGAGCGTTTTAACTCAACACCGCTTGAATAAATCAAAGCAGAACACAATTAACCCATTTCCCCTTTTGCCACTTGAAATAAATCGGGCATACGGGTATAATGAGTCTGTGGTACGGTAATACCGTTGTGTTGAGTGGCTCTATCACTCATCACAGGGGCATGGCGGGCTGCCACCCGCTATGCCCTGCCGCTTTATTATGTTTCCTCCCTTATTTTATATCATCTCTCTACGAATCGCAAGATATTTTTTTATTTTTGGAAAAATAACATGAAGGAATTTATCATCAATCAAAACGACGCGGGACAGCGGCTGGACAGGTTCGTTTCCAAGGCCGCGCCCTTACTGCCGGAGGCGCTGCTGCAAAAATATATCCGCGTCAAGCGCGTCAAGGTCAACGGCCGGGGCGGCAAGCGGGAGCAGAGGCTTTGCGCCGGGGACACGGTGCAGATGTATATAAACGACGAGTTTTTCGAGCGCCCCACCCAGGAAAACGCCTGGCGGCACGTGAACGTACCAAGGCTGGAGGTGGTGTACGAGGACGAAAATGTCCTCCTGGCCTCCAAGCCCGCCGGGGTGCTGTGCCACGCCGGGGACGGGGGCGAGTGGAACACCCTCATCGACAACATCAAGGCGTACCTCTATCAAAAGGGCGAATGGGCGCCGGAAAAGGAGAACTCCTTCTCCCCCGCCCTCTGCAACAGGATCGACCGGAACACCCAGGGGATCGTCATCGCCGCCAAGACGGCGGAGGCCCTGCGGATCCTGGACGAGAAGATCAAGAACCGGGAGATCGACAAGCTCTATCTGGCCGCCGTCCACGGACGGCTCGAGCCGCCCGCCGGGGAGCTTTCCGGGTATCTTTTCAAGGACGCGGTGAAAAACCGGGTCTATGTGCGGCAAAAGCCGGAGCCGGGGGCCAAAAAGGCTGTGACGCGGTATAAGACGCTGCGGGTCAAGGACGGGTTCTCCCTTTTGGAGTGCCGCCTTCTCACCGGGCGCACCCATCAGATCCGCGCCCAGCTGGCCGCCATCGGCCACCCGCTGGTGGGGGACGGGAAATACGGCACGGACAGGCTGGCCCGGGAGCTGGAGCTGCCCGGGCAGGCGCTTTGCTCCTGGAAGCTTCGTTTTTCCTTCACCTCCGACGCGGGCGCCCTGGCGTACCTCAACGGGCGGGAGTTTACGGCGGCCATGCCGGATTTTGTCGAAAAAATATTCGGGAAATGAGAAAATCCTATTGACATTATAAAATTTATTTTGTATATTATGTGCTGTCAAAACCGCGGGTGCTTTGCTGAAAGCTGAGCGTCCGCGTTTTTTTGACGCAAAAACTGTTCAGTGGTATTCCACTGCGAAAAGAGGGGGAGGATAATGTCCAAAGAACTCATACGCCTAAAGGACGTAACCATGACCTTTGACGATGTCACTGTGCTGAAGGACATCAACATCTACTTCAACGACCAGGAATTCCTCACGCTGCTGGGCCCGTCGGGCTGCGGCAAGACCACCATGCTCCGGATCATCGGCGGCTTTCAGACGCCCACCTCGGGAGACGTGTTCTTTGACGGCGTGAGGATCAACGACGTCCCGCCGTACCGGCGTCAGGTGAACACGGTGTTCCAGAAATACGCCCTGTTCCCCCACCTGAACGTCTATGAGAACGTGGCCTTCGGGCTGAGGATCCCCCGGGAGATCACCGGCGATAACGGCAAAACGGAAAAGGTGAAGCTGTCCAGGGAGGAGATCGACGCCCGTGTGCGGGAGATGCTGGAGGTCGTGAGCCTCAAGGGCTTTGAGCATCGCTCCATCGCCTCCCTCTCCGGCGGCCAGCAGCAGCGGGTGGCCATCGCCCGCGCCCTGGTGAACCGGCCCAAGGTGCTTCTTCTGGACGAGCCGCTGGGGGCGCTGGATATGCGTCTGCGCAAGGATATGCAGCAGGAGCTGAAGCGTATCCAACAGCAGATGGGCATCACCTTCATCAACGTGACCCACGACCAGGAGGAGGCCCTTGCCATGTCCGACACGGTGGTGGTGATGAACGAGGGCGTTATCCAGCAGATCGGGACGCCGGAGGACATATATAACGAGCCGAAAAACGCCTTTGTGGCGGATTTCATCGGCGAGAGCAACATCGTAGACGGCATCATGCGGGCCGACCGGGTGGTGGAGATCTTCAACCGCCGCTTTGCCTGCCTGGACGGGGGCTTTGCCAAGGACGAGCCGGTGGACGTGGTGATCCGGCCCGAGGACGTGGACATCGTCTCCGAGGCGGAGGGCCAGCTGCGGGGTACCGTCACCTCCGTCACCTTCAAGGGCGTCCACTACGACACCATCGTGGACTTCTACGGCTTTAAGTGGCTGATCCAGACCACGGACTTCTGCCCCGCCGGGTCCCGCATCGGCATCAGGATCGACCCGGACGGCTTCCACGTCATGAAAAAGAGCAAATACTCCGGCCTCTACGGCGACTACTCCTCCTATTCCGAGGAGTACGACGAGATCAACGATCCCACCCTTCTGGACGTGGAGGAGGAGGGCGCCGAAGATGCGGAATAAGCGGGCCTGGTTTGCCTTTCCCTATGTGATCTGGATGGCGCTCTTTGTGGTGATCCCTATCCTTATCATGCTTTTCTACTCCCTGACGGCGGAGGTGGAGACCGCCTCAGGCACGGCCTTCGCCGGTTCTCTGGAGAATTTCACGGGCATGGCCCTCTATATGAGCGTGTTCGGGCGCTCCTTCTGGCTGGCGCTGGTGGCTACGGTCATCTGCCTGCTGATCGGCTACCCGGTGGCGTATCTCATGAGCCGGGAGGGGCCGGGCTTCCAGCGGGTAGCTATGGCCCTTATCATGCTGCCCATGTGGATGAACTTCCTCCTGCGCACCTACTCCTGGATGGCGATCCTGGAGAACAACGGCCTGCTCAACCAGCTTTTTCAAAAGCTGGGGATCATCTCCCTGTATAACAAACTCACCGGCAGCGACATCGACCATTTTCAGATGATCCGCACCTCCGGCGCGGTGGTGCTGGGCATGGTCTATAACTACCTGCCCTTTATGATCCTGCCCATCTACACGGTGCTGACCAAGCTGGATCACCGGCTCATAGAGGCCGCGGAGGATCTGGGGGCCAGCGCCGCCACGGTGTTCCGGCGGGTCACCCTGCCCCTCTCCGTCTCCGGCATCATCTCCGGGGTCACCATGGTGTTCGTGCCGTCGGTGTCCACCTTCGCCATCTCGCGCCTGCTGGGCGGCGGGACGCAGATGATGCTGGGCGACCTCATTGAGAATCAGTTCCTGGGCGGGGCCTACAACCCCCACCTGGGCGCGGCTATCTCCATGGTGATGATGGTCATTGTCGTTATCTGTATGCTGGTGATGAACCACTTCGGCGACGGCGAGGGAGAGGCGGTGATGCTCTGATGAAGAAAAACCGCTTC
>CANPWM010000010.1 GCA_947584295.1 uncultured Oscillospiraceae bacterium
GTGGGACGGATGCCCATGTGGCGGACACGGCCGGCCTTGCCCAGATGGACGTTGGCGTGGTCGATGTTGCCCACCTGACCGATGGAGGCCATGCAGTCAAGGCGAATGTAGCGGTACTCGCCGGAGGGGAGACGAACCTGCGCCATTCCGTTCTCCTTGGCCATCAGCTGAGCCGCCGCGCCGGCGGAACGCACCAGCTGCGCGCCGCGGCCGGGGTAAAGCTCGATGTTGTGGATAACGGTACCGACGGGGATATTGGCGAAGGGCAGGGCGTTGCCGGGCTTGATATCGGCGGTGGGGCCGCTCATGACGGTGTCGCCGGCCTTCAGGCCCACAGGGGCCAGAATGTAGCGGCGCTCGCCACCCTCAAACTCCACCAGGGCGATATAGGCGGAGCGGTTGGGGTCGTACTCCAGGCGCAGCACATTGCCGGGGACGCCGGTGTTGTTGCGCTTGAAGTCGATGATGCGGTACTTCCTGCGGTTGCCGCCGCCCTTGTGGCGGACGGTGATGTGGCCGTAGCTGTTGCGTCCGGAGTGCTTCTTCAGCACTTCGGTGAGGGCGCGCTCGGGGCGGGCCTTCTTATCGACTCCGTCGAAGCCGGAGACGGACATATGCCTCCGGGACGGGGTAGTGGGTTTGTAATTCTTGATAGCCATTTACTTATCCTCCCTTATACCATGCCCTCGAAGAACTCGATGGCCTTGGAGTCTTTAGTGAGGCGAACCACAGCCTTTTTCCATGTGCGGGTCATGCCCTCCGGATAACGGCCGGTCCTCTTGGCCTTGCCGCGGACGTTCAGGGTGTTGACGCTGTCCACCTTCACACCGAAGATCTCCTCAACGGCGTGCTTCACGTCGGCCTTGGTGGCGCTCTTGGCGACCTCGAAGACGTACTTCTTCAGGTCAAGGGCCTCCATGGACTGCTCGGTGATGATGGGGCGAATGATGATATCATAAGAGGTCTTCATTACGCGTATACCTCCTCGATTTTCGCAAGCGCGGCCTTGTCAACGATCAGTTTGTCAGCGTTGATAAGGTCATAGGCGCTGAGAATGTTGGCGACGGTGGTCTGGACGCCGGGGATATTGCGGGCGGACAGCACCACGTTGCGGTTGACCTCCGGGGTGACCACCAGGGCCTTGCGGCTGGCGCCCACTTTGGTAAGGAAGGTCTTGAAGGTCTTGGTCTTGATCTCGCTCATGTCAAGGCCGTCCACCACGATGACATTGGCCTCGTTGGCCTTGTCGGAGAGGGCGGAGCGGATAGCGAGGGCGCGAACCTTCTTGTTGACGGAGAAGCCGTAGGAACGGGGCTTGGGGGCGAAGGCCACGCCGCCATGGGTCCAGTGGGGGTTGCGGGTGGAACCCTGACGGGCGCGCCCGGAGCCCTTCTGACGCCAGGGCTTGATGCCGCCGCCGCTGACCTCGGCCTTGGTAAGAGTACTCTGGGTGCCTTGCCGGAGGTTGGCCAGATGGTTGCGGACTACGGTGTGCATGGCGCTTACGTTCGGCTCAATGCCGAAGACGGCGTCGGAGAGCTCGATTTCGCCTATGACCTCTCCGGCCATGTTATAAACATTTGCTTTAGGCATAATTCAATCTCTCCTTTCTCAGCCACGGGCAGAACGCTTCTGCGGGTTGGAGCTGACGGTCTGGGCGGGGCCCTTGACCTTGCTGCGGTTGATGACCGTGTTCTTCAGGTACACGATGCCGCCCTTGGGGCCGGGCACCGCGCCGCGAACGGCGATCATGTTGAGATCAGGGTCGATGTGGACGATGTCCAGGTTCTGGACCGTGACCTGCTCGGCGCCCATATGACCGGCGCCGATCTTGCCCTTGTAGATGCGGGAGGGGGTGGAGGTGGAACCCATGGAGCCGGCGTGACGGTGAACGGGGCCGCCGCCGTGGCTGGTGGGCGTGCGCTGGGCGTTGAAGCGCTTGATGGCGCCCTGATAGCCCTTACCTTTGCTGATACCGGTGATATCCACCTGGTCGCCCTTCTGGAACATATCGGCGCGGATCTCGTCGCCGACCTCGAACTTGGAGCAGTCAGCCAGCCTGAACTCCTTCAGGTGGCGCTTCAGCTCCGCACCGGCCTTCTTCAAGTGGCCGATCTCGGGCTTGGTGAGCTTCTTCTCGGCAACGTCCTCAAAGCCCAGCTGAATGGCGTCGTAACCGTCCTTGTCGGCGGTCTTGACCTGGGTGACCACGCAGGGGCCCGCCTCGATGACCGTGACGGGGACGACCTTGCCGGCGTCATCGAAGATCTGGCTCATGCCGACCTTTTTGCCGATGATGACCTTTGTCATTTCCATTGCTATTTATTCCTTCCTTTATAGGTTATTGGTCGGCGGATACGTCCTGAGCAACCGTTGGACCTCCCGGCGACTTGACCCCGTGCGCTTAACGCAAGTCGCGCACGACGGGTTGTTAACTAAGCAGGTTATTCAGAGGGATCTTTTCGCAAGACAAGGCGCGGCGGCGCAGACAGTACTTTGTGTACGGCAAACCGACGCAACGCCGTATTGCGAAAAAATCAGAGCTTGATCTCGATCTCCACGCCGGCGGGAAGCTCTAAGGACATCAGGGCCTCGACGGTCTTCTGGGTGGGGGCGATGATGTCGATGAGGCGCTTGTGGGTGCGGCGCTCGAACTGCTCACGGGAGTCCTTATATTTGTGGACGGCGCGGAGGATCGTGACGACCTCCTTCTTGGTGGGCAGGGGAATGGGGCCGGACACCTTGGCGTCGGTACGCTTGGCCGTCTCGACGATCTTCTCGGCGGTCTGGTCAATGAGCTGATGATCGTAAGCCTTGAGTCTGATGCGAATGGTTTTCTTTGCTGCTGCCATGTTTGTTTCCTCCAAAAATCGTACATTTAGTAGTACGGTGAAAAATTTCTGTCCACATATCCGTGCGTATCACTTCCGCTCACAAAAATCGCCGGATAAACCCGGCCGATTTCCCGCTCAGACGATATACGCTCTCATCGTCAATAGCACAGCAATTCTTCGACCGCCCGATTGCGTCGTCACTGAAACCGCTTTACCTCACCGCTCGGCGTCCGCCAAAAGCGTTCGCCTCACGGTTCGGGCGCGGGTTTCGCTCCTCCTTCCCGTCCGCGGCCCGCTGGCGCTGGGCCCGCGTCCGGTTTGGAAAAGTTTCCAGCTCCGACCGGACATACTCCCCGGAAGTTACCGCCGTGTGGCGCAATCTCCCGGATCATCGCAGTGCGCGAATGGACATACCTTGCCCACAGGCGCTTTGATAGAATAACAAACCTTTGATGCTTTGTCAAGAGAAAATTTTGATTTTTTGAAAAAATTTTTTCATTTAGGCAGAACCCCCTGAAAGAGCCGGATAAAGCGGCCCTTTTCCGTTAAAAGGGCCGCTTTATATTGGTGCATTTATGCGCGAAAAAAGAACCCCCGGTTCTACCGGGGGGGGAAGAAGGCTTTAGCAAAGCCAAAATGGGCGAGCTTAATGCAAGCCCGAAAGGTCATTGAGAGGAATTAAGCCTCCAGGTATAATAGTAACGGTTTGGCAGCCGCATTACTAAAAATACAAGGAGGCTAATTCATGAAAACAGAAAAAGATAATGAGATAAAAAGTTCAGCACACACAAAGTACAGATGCCAGTACCACATAGTATTTGCGCCAAAATACCGTAGGAAAGAGATCTACGGTACCTTGAAAAAGGGCATCGGGGAGATACTGAGGAAGTTGTGTGAGCAAAAGGGAGTGGAGATCATCGAGGCAGAGGCATGCCCGGATCATATCCACATGCTGGTGAGTATCCCACCGCACATAAGTGTATCACAATTCGTGGGATATCTCAAGGGAAAAAGCAGCCTGATGATCTTTGACCGGCACGCGAATCTGAAATATAAGTATGGACAGAGGACGTTCTGGTGCAGAGGGTACTACGTGGACACGGTAGGAAGGAACAAAAAGGTCATAGCGGAGTACATCAGGAATCAGCTGGAAGAGGACTACGCGACAGACCAGATCAGCATAAAGGAGTATATGGACCCGTTTACGGGTGCCAAGAATAAGTAAGCAAAGAAAAAAGCCGCACGTGAGCGGCGGCTTGAGATAGTAATGCGGTGCTAAACTTTCAGAGCCCCTTCCAGGGGCTGAGCCTGTATTTACCCCTTTTAGGGGTAAGTCAAACCCTCGGTTTACCGGGGGTTATGATTTCCGTTCATATTGCCGTTTCGGGCTTCGTTATTCACCGGAGCCGCTCTTAAAGAGCCTCAGAAGCAACAGGACAAGGCATTTCAAAAGCTCCAGGGCCGCGAAGATGGCGGCGCACGCGATCCCCCCGGCGATGAGCATCTTCACCGGGTCAAGCCCCGAGCCGTCCTCCCGGAGAAGCTTTTTCACCACCGGCGCGGCGCGGTTGAAGGTGACCTTGGCGATGCCGATGAAGTTGCTCTTGGTGACGGGGGCGCTGTCGGGGGCGGCGTTGTTGTCCCCCTTGGTGACGATGCTGACGCTGTCCCCCTGGCCGGTGATCTCCACCGCCCTGTGAATGATGTTCGTCCCCCGCTGGTCGCTGTAAAAGACAACGATATCGCCCACGCGCGCCTCGGAGATGTCGCAGCATTTGACGATGCTCAGCGCGTTTATCTGGATCGTGGGCAGCATGGAGCCTGTCAGCGTCACGGTGGGCGTGTAGCCAAAGACGCTGGCCTGGGCGGTCTTGCTGCCGCTTTTCTCCTTGGCGGCGTAGGTGATGATGACGGAGGCCGCCACGGCCAAAAGCGCCGCCACCAGCAGCACGTCCACGGCCTTTTTCAAAAAGTTAGTAAATCCTTCCATATCACGCCCGCTCCGGCATACGGTATTTGACCTTGAAATAGTCGTAGTAGTCGTTAAACTCCCGGGTCTCGCCGCTGCGGACGTTGTGCAGGAACTCGTGAACGCCCACGTCGGTGTTGGCGTCGCTCATCTCCAGCATATACCCGGCGATATTGGAGCAGTGGTCGGAGACGCGCTCCAGATTGGTCACAAGGTCGGTGAGGATAAAGCCCAGCTCGATGGTACACTCGCCGGTCTGCATACGCTTGACGTGGTTCATGCGGATCCGATCCTTCAGGTTGTCCACCACCTGCTCCAGCGGCTCCACCATCACGGCGGAGTTGAGATCGTCGTCCCGGAAGCTGGCCAGGGCCAGGGTGATGATCTCGCTGACCGCGTCGATCATGGTGTTCAGCTCCTGCATGGCGTCGGAGGAGAACTGGAGCTTCTTCTCGTGGATCTCCTCGGCGGATTTGAGGATATTCACCGCGTGATCGGATATACGCTCATAGTCGGAGATCATATGCAGGAGCTTTGTGGCCTGGGCGTTGTCGGCGGCGGACAGGTTCTGGCCGGAGAGCTTTACAAGGTAGGTGCCAAGCCTGTCCTCATAGTAGTCCACATGGTTTTCCGATTCCATGATCTTCTCCGACAGCTGGTCGTCGAAGGCGTTCAGCTCCCGGAAGGCGTCAAAGATGGACTGGGCAGCCTCCTCGGCCATGGAGACGGTGACGGCCCGGCACCGGGCCACGGCCACGGCGGGGGATTTCAGCAGGCGCTCGTCCAGCAGGGTCTCCTCGCCGTTTTTGTCGGAGTCCCTGATGAGCAGGTGGGACAGGGGTTCCAGCCACCGCAGGACGGGCAGCAGGACCACGATGGAGATGATCTTATACGCCGTGTTGATCAAAGCGATGGACACGGGCGTGGCGAACTCCCCGGCGAAGGAAAACCTCGCCAGGTAATAGATAAGGTAATAGAGGGGCAGCACCACCACGGTGGACAGGACGTTGAAGCTTAAATGGATCATGGCGGCCCGCTTGGCGTTTTTGGAGGCGCCGATGCAGGAGAGGATAGCGGAGATACAGGTGCCGATATTCTGGCCCATGATCACGGGGATCGCCGTGCCGTAGCTGATCTTGCCGGTGGTGGCCAGGGCCTGCAGGATACCGATAGAGGCGGAGGAGGACTGAATGATGGCCGTGATGACGGTACCGGCCAGGACGCCCACCAGGGGGTTGGAGAGGACAGAGATGATCTCCCCGAACTGGGGCATATCCCGCAGGCCCTCCACGGCGCCGCTCATGGCCTCCATGCCGTACATCAGGATAGCGAAGCCCAGGAAGATCATGCCCGTGTCGCGCTTGGCGGGCTTTTTATTGAAGATGTAGAGGATCGCCCCGATGAAGGCCATCACCGGGGTGATGGTGGACATCTTGAAGATCTCCAGGAAGATGCCGCCGCCCTGGACGCCGGCCAGGGACAAGAGCCAGGGGGTGATGGAGGCCCCCAGGTTGGCCCCTACGATGAGGCTCACGGACTGGCCCAGGGTCATAAGGCCGGAGTTGACGAAGCCCACCACCATGACCGTGGTGGCGGAGGAGGATTGCAGTACCGCCGTCACGCCCACGCCCAGGAGGAAGCCCTTGAAGGGGTTCGAGGTGATGTTGGAGAGCAGGGATTTCAGCCTGCCGCCGGCGCGCTTCTCCAGAAACGAGCTCATAAGGTTCATGCCGAACAAAAACAGCGCCAGTCCCCCGAACAGGGTGATGATATCAAAGACGTCAAAGCCCATGCCTTATTCCTCCGTAGTCTCTTTCTCTGTCCTTGCGGAAGGGGGTTCCTCCCCCGCCTGGGGGAAGGTGATGGTGATGACCGTGCCGCGGCCCGGCTTGCTTTTCAGATCCACATTGGCCCCGTGGACGGCGGCCCCGTGCTTGACGATACTGAGGCCCAGGCCGGTGCCGCCGATCTTTTTGGAGTGGCTCTTGTCCACCCGGTAAAACCGCTCGAACACCCGGTCGATATGCTCCCGGGGAATGCCGATGCCGGTGTCGGAGACGGAGATCACGGGACGGGCCGCCAGGGTGGCGACGCTGATGAGGACGCGCCCGTTCTCCACATTATATTTCATGGCGTTGTCCGCCAGGTTATATACCATCTCGTCGATAACGGAGGGGATCCCGTGGACCATGGTGCTTGTCCCGGTGACGGCAAACTCGATGCCCCGCAGGGACGCCACGGGCTTCAGCCGCTCCACCACGCTTTTGGCCACGGCGTAAAGATCCACCTCCGCCCGCTCCAGCTCGTAAACGCCCTCGTCCAGCTGGGTGAGCTTGATGATGTCGTTGATCAGGGCGATGAGCCGCCCGGACTCGTCGTGGATATTGGCGGCGAAGCCCTTCATGTCCTCCGGCTTGACCATATCGTTCATCATAAGCTCCGATATGCCGTAGATGGAGGTCAGGGGCGTGCGCAGCTCATGGGAGACGTTGGAGGAGAAGTCGTGCCGCATGGCCTCCCGGTGGGCCTTCTCGGTGATGTCCAGGGTGACGATAACGGCCCCCGTGACCCGTCCCGCGTCCTCCACGGGGCTTGCCAGGATCTGATACACCCGCCCGTCCAGCTCGGCGGTGCGCTCGGTGTGGGTCCCGGCCAGGGCCTGTTCGGCCACGTTGCGGAATAGGCCGGAGGACTCCACGCCCCCGTCCCCCATGAGCTTCCGGGCGCTGGGGTTGTAGCTGACCAGCTTCATGTCCGTATCCACCAGCACGAAGCCCTCGGCCATGGAGTCGGTGATGGCCCGGAACTCCTCCTGGCTCCGCTTCAGATCCGCCATCTGCAGGTCGATGAGCTGGCTCTGGCGGGTCAGCCTGTCCATGATGGGTTCGATCTCCTTGTAGCCCTGGCCCGTCTTGCGCTCCGGGTCAAAGTCCCGCAGGGGCTTAACGATGTTCCGGGCGGAGACGTCCGCGAACACGGCGGCGAATACGGCGAAGGCGCACAGAAGGGCGATAAAGAGCCACAGCTCCATGCCGAAATACGTCCCCACCGCCAGGGCCGCCCCCAGGACGGCCACCATCAGCACCGCCCAGGTTATCTTTTTTCTCATAACCGATCCTCCATCTTATATCCGATGCCGCGCACCGTCTTGATCTGGCCGCCGCACACCCCCAGCTTGCCCCGGAGGGTGCGGATATGCACGTCCAGCGTGCGGCTCTCCCCGTCATAATCCGTCCCCCAGACGGCGGACAGGATCTTCTCCCGGGGAAAAACCGTCCCCGGCTTGGACATCAAAAGCTCCAGAAGCTCAAATTCCTTGTGGGTGAGGAAAACAGTCTCGCCGTTGGCTCTGACCGTGCGTGTGGCTGGAGAGAGGGTGATGCCGCCCAGAACCAGCTCCCGCGTCTCCGCCTCCGGCTCCGTCCTGCGCAGAAGCGCCCGTACCCGGCTGAGAAGCTCCATGATCCCAAAGGGCTTGGCGATATAGTCGTCGGCCCCCCGGTCCAGGCCCAGCACCTTGTCGTACTCCGTACCCCGGGCCGTCAGCATGATGACCGGGAGCTTTTTCGTGTCCCGGCGTTCCCGGAGCTTTCGCAAAATCTCCAGCCCGTCCTCCTCCGGGAGCATGATGTCCAGCAGGAGCAGGGAGGGCATACACTTGTCCAGCTCCCGCCAGAACTCCGAGGGCCGCTCAAAGCCCCGGGTCTCCAGCCCGGAGCTTACCAGCGCGTACTCCACAAAGTTGCGGATACTCCCGTCGTCCTCCAGCAGATAGATCAACGCGCGCCCCTCCTTCCGGCAGACTTCCCCTATTTTCACATCTATACTATACACCCCGCAAGGTTAAAAGGGAAATCATATTTTTGTTAAATCTCTGTAAACTCCCCTTTTTATACGAAAAACAGGGCCGCCAAAGGCGGCCCTCAGTTTGTCAAAAAACTCAAATTTGACGTTTTTTCCGGCGATACGCGCGGCGGGAAAATCCCGCACGTTCCCCTTTGTCGGAAAAGGCCAACGGCCTTTTTCGACAGCCTCACGCGTGGATCTTTCCCAGCATGAAGGCTCCGGCAAACCCGGCGGCGGCCAGGAGGAGGTTGACGGCCATGCCCCAGGTCAGGGTGACTTCCGGCAGGATCAGGGCGGCGGAGACAATGAGAAAGCCCAGCACGGCGTAATAGGCCCAGCCGTGGAAGCGGTCAAAGAGCCAGCGGGCGGCCTTGACCGTACCCACAAAGCACCCCGCCGCGCCGATCCCCAGAAAGAGGACGGTGACCACGTCAAAGCTGGCGAAAGCGTCCATCATGGGCCGGTACCAGCCCATGAACATGAGGATAAAGGCGGTGGAGATGCCGGGGATCACCGTCCCCACGGCCACGATGGCGCCGGCCAGCACCGCCATCAGGGGGGTGAGGCGCTCCACGTCGGGCAGGGCCGTCCCCTCCTGCCGGAAAAACAGCAGCAGGGACGCCAGGGCCGCGCCCAGGACGGTGGCGATCAGATAACGCCGCTTGAAGCCCCGCTCGTTGGCTTCGTGGAGGAAGGAGGGGATCCCCCCCGCCACCAGGCCCAGGAACAGCCACATGACCTCTACATACCAGCGCTTCATGAGCCTGCTCAGCACCACGGCCCCCAGCAAAAAGCCCAGGCCCGCGCCCAGGGCCACCGGCAGCAGGAACAGAAAATTCTTTTTGGGGGCCTTGAAAAAACCGGCTATGGCGTCGATCATGGGCCTATACAGCCCCAGGCTCACCGCCATGACGCCGCCGGATACGCCGGGGAGTACGCCGCCGATGCCGATGACCACCCCCACCGCCAGGTGGAGGAAAAACGTACCCCGGGCGGAAAGCCGTTTTGTTGCGTTTTCGTTGTCCATTGTTCGCGCTCTCTCTTTTGTGTAGGTTTTTCTCAGTACGTCCAGTATAGCACACACGCCCGGCTTTTACCAGTGGCCGGAGGTTAAAGTTGTATTAACATTTCCTAAGGCCGCCTTAAGGTCTATTGTCCGGGGGCGGGACATATATTCTTTCGTAATCACTTACGTCAGGGCGAGGAGATATGCTATGGACAGACCGGTTAATACAGTGACGCTGTGCGGCCAGGCGGCGGGGAGGCCGGAATTTTCCCACACAGGCCGGGACGGCGATTATTTCAAGTTCCCTCTGGCGGTGCGGCGGCTCTCCGGGACGGAGGACACGCTGAATATCCTGGTGAGCCGCCAGCTTCTGGAGGGGCTGGAGATCGAGGAGCTGCCGTGTCTGCGGGTCACCGGGCAGGTGCGCTCCTGGAACAACCACTCCGGCGTGGGGCCAAGGCTGGTCATCACCGTTCTGGCGCGGGAACTGGCCTTCACCGACGGCGACCACGAAAACACCGTCACCCTCACCGGCACGCTCTGCAAGGAGCCGACCCTGCGTCGCACACCCATGGGGCGGGAGATCAGCGACATGATGCTCAGCGTGGAGCGGCGCTACGGAAAATGCGACTATATCCCCTGCATCGCCTGGGGGGCCGTGGCCCGGAAGGCGGCGGGCTGGGCCAAGGGCGACGCCGTCACCGTCACGGGGCGGCTCCAGTCCAGGGCGTACATCAAGATGGAGGGCGAGGAGGCCACCCAGAAGGTGGCCTATGAGATCTCCGCCGTCTCCGCCGAGGCCCTCTCCCCGGAGGAGTGGGCGGCGCGGTAAGGCCCCGCCGCCTGTTCTTTTCCCCGATCCGGGGAGGATTTTTATTATTTTGCCTATCCGGCGGCGAATTTTCCCTTGACGTTTATGTAAAATGCTACTAAAATAGGAATATCAAACAAAGCCGGGGGCCAAGCCCGCCCGGCTGAATATACGGAAGGGAGCAACACCGCCCATGAGAAAAACAAAGATCGTCTGCACCATAGGCCCCGCCTGCGCCAACGAGGAGACGCTGACGAAGATGTGCCTGGCCGGCATGAATGTGGCGCGCCTCAACTTCTCCCACGGCACCCACGAGAGCCATCAGGTCACCATCGACCTCATCAAGAAGGTCCGGGAGAAGCTGAACCTCCCCATCGCCATTCTGCTGGACACCAAGGGCCCGGAGTACCGTATCCGCACCTTTGAAAACGGCAAGATCACCTTGAAGGAGGGGGACGAGTTCACCTTCACCACCGAGGAGATCGTGGGCAATCAGGAGCGCGTGTCCGTCAGCTACGCCAGCCTCCCCCAAGAGCTTTCCGCCGGGGACACCATTCTGCTGAACAACGGCCTGATGACCTTCAAGGTCACCGGCACCACCAAGACCGAGGTCAAGACTGTGGTGGAGGCCGGGGGCGTTCTCTCCGACCGGAAGTCCATGGCCTTCCCCGGGAAGGTGTTAAAGCAGGTGTACCTCTCCGAGCAGGACAAGGCGGATATCCTCTTTGGCGTGGCCAACGACGTGGACTTCATCGCCTGCTCCTTCGTCTCCGAGGCCCAGAATATCCGGGACATCAAGGCGCTCCTGGCCGAGCATAACGTCAAGGGCATCGACCTCATCGCCAAGATCGAGAACCGCGCCGGCGTTGACAATATCCAGGAGATCTGCGCCGAGTGCGACGGCATCATGGTGGCCCGCGGCGACCTGGGCGTGGAGATCCCCTTCGAGGAGCTGCCGGGCATCCAGAAGCACATCATCACCCAGTGCCGGCTCCTGGGCAAGATGGTCATCACCGCCACGGAGATGCTGGAGTCCATGATCGAGAAGCCCCGGCCCACCCGTGCCGAGATCTCCGACGTGGCCAACGCCGTCTACGACGGCACCTCCGCCATCATGCTCTCCGGCGAGACGGCCTCCGGCAAGTACCCCGTGCTGACGGTGGAGACCATGTCCAAGATTGCCCTGGAGGCGGAGCGCGGCATCGACTTCGCCGAGCATTTCCGCACCTTCAAGTTCCCCATTCAGAACACCGCCGACGCCATCTCCCACGCCACCTGCGGCATGGCCATCGACGTGGACGCCAAGGCCATCGCCGTCTGCTCCCTCTCCGGCAAGACCGTCCGTATGGTCTCCCGCTTCCGCTGCCCGGTGGATATCCTGGGCGTCACCACGGACGAGAAGAGCTGGCGCAAGCTGAACCTCTCCTGGGGCGTCACTCCGGCCCTGTCGGAGCAGTATAACTCCACCGACGTGCTGTTTTACATGGCCACCCAGCTTGCCAAGAAGGCCCTCCCCATCAAGGAGGGCGAGCGCATCGTCATCACCGGCGGCGCCTCCACCGGCAAGAGCGGCGGCACCAACCTTATCAAGATCGAGACGATCTGACCCCCGCCAGCCAACATACGCCCGCCCCCGCGCCTTAGCCAAGGCGCGGGGGCGGTTTGATTTGTCCAAAAAGGGCCGTTGGCCTTTTCCGGCTATATACTCCCTTATTTCAGCAACGCCTGGACGCCCATGATCAGCGCGTAGAGGATAGGCTGATGGAGGACGTAAATGAGCAGGCTTTTCCGACCGATTTGCGGTAAGACGGGGCAGGTGAAGGCGTAGAACCGCTCCGGGAGCTTGCGCTCCACCACATAGAGGCCTGCCCAGGTGCCCAGCAGGAACACGAACACCCAGGGGAAGATGGGGAACCAGTCGGCGGTATAGAACCCCTCCTCAAACCAGCCGAAGGGGAACAGCCACCGGGCGGCGGGGCCGATGGAGGTGTGGGCCACCAGCCACGCGGTAAAGACGGTCATGACGATATAAAATACCGGGGCCGCTTTGCGGGGGATAGCGTCCCAGGCCCTGTGGGTCAGGGCGAAGAACACCATGGAAAAGCCCAGCAGATGCAAAACGCCAAAGCGAATGGGGTCGTCAATCAGGGGCAGGCTGGACACCACGGTGATGCCCATGGCGATAAGCAGGCAGAGGATCCCCCGCCGCAGATTGCTGTGGGAAAACCGGCAGCACAGCCCCGCCAGGAAGATGAACAGCCCCGCGAAGACGTAGTGCAAAACGTCAAAAACAGGATTTGAGAAGATCCACAGGGGCGCGCCACACAGGTTGACCAGGTCAATGAGGAAGTGATGGATCACCATCAGCACCAGCGCCAGTCCCCGGGCGGCGTCTATGGCGTCGATGCGCTTTTTCTTCTCCATGGGCCTTATACGTTGAAGCGGAACAGGGTCACGTCGCCGTCGCGCATGACGTAGTCCTTGCCCTCGGAGCGCACCAGGCCCTTCTCCTTGGCGGCGGCCATGGAGCCGCAGGCTCTGAGATCGTCAAAGGCCACGATCTCCGCCCGAATGAAGCCCCGCTCGAAGTCGGAATGGATCTTCCCCGCCGCCTGGGGCGCCTTGGTGCCGCGGGTGATGGTCCAGGCCCGGCACTCGTCGGCCCCGGCGGTGAGAAAGCTTATAAGGCCCAGAAGCGCGTAGGAGCATTTGATAAGCCGGTCAAGGCCGGATTCGGACAGGCCCAGATCCTCTAAGAACATGGCCCGCTCCTCCTCCGAAAGCTCCGTCAGCTCCTGCTCGGTCTTGGCGCAGATGGGCAGAACCTGGGCGCCCTCGCCGTCGGCCCTGGCCTTGACAGCCTGATAGTAGGCGCTGTTGGCCAGATCGGCGATGCCCGCCTCGTCCATGTTGGCGGCGTAGATCACCGGCTTTAAGGACAAAAGATCCGCCGACGCCAACAGCGCCGCGTCCTCGTCGCCATCCGCCTGAAAGCTCCTGGCGGACTTGCCGCCGTCCAGATGCGCCCGCAGGGCCTCAAAAAGCTCCGCCTCGTGCTTATACCGCTTGTCCCCGCCCTTGGCGGCCTTCTGAACCTTCTCCAACCGGCGGGTCACCAGCTCCAGATCGGCCATGATCAGCTCCAGGTCGATGATGTCGATGTCCCGCACGGGGTCGGCGCCGCCCTCCACGTGGATAACGTTGTCATCGTCAAAGCACCGCACCACATGAACGATGGCGTCGGTGCGGCGGATATTCTCCAGAAACTTGTTGCCCAGGCCCTCCCCCTTGGAGGCCCCCCGCACAAGCCCGGCGATGTCCACGAACTCTATAACGGCGGGGGTGTACTTTTTGGGCTGATACAGCTCCGCCAGGAAGTCCAGGCGCTTGTCCGGCACGGCCACGGTGCCCACATTGGGTTCGATGGTGCAGAAGGGGTAGTTGGCCGCCTCCGCCCCGGCGTTGGTGATGGCGTTGAAAAGGGTGGACTTGCCCACATTGGGCAGCCCTACGATGCCTAATTTCATGGTTTCTCTAAACCTCCTGTTTTTTCATGGGTTTTCATTTCTTCGACGATCCCCGTCACGATTCCACAGCGTTACGGATCCTATTTATGTAATTGCCAGAAAAGATATAAGCTTAGTATTTGGACTCCTCGGAAATATAATATTTGCCCTCCCGCTGTAACCATTTTGCCATAGCCCACGCTTCTTCAAAACGCACGCTTGCCATTGTCAGGCCATAGCTCCTGCACAGACGCTCGTACTCCTGATAGGTAGAGGGCCGTTTTGTAAACAATATCCACATCAGTGCCGCTTCCGTGGTCAAGTATGTTTTTCCGCCCAGCTTGTGTGAGGGGCGCCTAATCACATTGCACCTGCGGCAGCGCAATGTTAGATTGTCCAGCGTGTCGGCCGCTTCGTGCAATACCTCTTTCGGGATAATGTGGTCGGCTTGCAGGTCTAAACGGGTGCCGCAATCGGCGCACTTCCCGGTCTGATCAAAGTGCCACTGGCGAACCGCCTCCCAGCACTTCCTTTTGGGATAGTGCGACTGGAACGTTTTTTTGCTGGCGACAGACGTACCCACTTGCGAGGGATTTAGGTTGCCCAGTATCAGCGACGCCAGCTCTTTGAAGCTTACCATGCCGCTCTCGACAAAATAGAGAACAAGGCTCTTCCAATGTTCTTCCGTCCACTCACGGTCAGACGCCGGGAAATCATCGAATCTGTTATCCGTTGTAATTTCCTCCCATTCTTAAGCGTTCCTCAAAATCAGAGATCAGCTCTATAAGGTCGATTCCAAGGCAATTGCAAATCTTCCTGACTTCAATGATGTCCAACCGTTTTTGGCACTGCTCGTATTTACTGACATAGGTCTGACTGCAGCCGAGCATATCCGCCAGCTCCTGCTGCGTCATCTTCGTCTGCAAGCGGCAAGTTTTCAAGCAGTCAACCAATATTCGGTATTCAGGCTCATAAATATAGCTCATGTGGCACCCTCCTGTGAGCAGTATAGTCCATCATTATCCTTATTCCAAAATAGAATATTGACTTGTATACCTAGACATGGTATACTGTCCGCGACGGTAGAAAGCATACTCTCCTTCGAGGCGGGATCAGGTTTGAAGAATACAATCATCAACGAATTCAAGCGGCAGCTCCCCTGTGACTGGGAGCCGACCCCAGAGCAGCTTGAGGTGCTTGAGCGGCTTTGTGAATATGCCGGGGAAAAGGACTATTCAATCAACGGACATTTTGACACTTCTTTTTTCGAGGCGGTAAACAACAAGCTGGCCTTAAACAGAGCCGCGTATCAACACATTCTTGACGAGGCCTTTTTGGAGAAAATCACCCTGAATTATTTGTTGAAGGTTGAGATCAAGACGTATCTTGACAGCGCGGATCCCATAGGCTTTACAAGGTTCCTCAACACGAACGGCATTATGTCCGATTCGTTGACGCGCGCTTTTCAGCCGGTTTCTCACCAAGTGACAATGCGCGCCTTGAATGACCTGATAAGCGCCGATGACCATTACAAAGATGTCCTCTGCTCAATTTTTTCTCGTTACAGCTTCAACCTTTTCCCCCGGCAATGTACCTACGACTTCTTCTCCGGCCTCAGCCATACGCCTGTCGATTATTACGAATTTTTGGGGGACTTGTATCCTGACATCGGGGCGCGGGATCACGCTCTTGGAATCATTGATGTTCCCGAAAGTTATTTTTTGCACGGGTATGACGCGGGCTGTAATCGCGTCCTCTATGAGATCCGCGAAATGTTTTCGTCCCTCAATAACCATTGTGACCTAATGATCTATATCCCTCCTATTCGGACTGCCACAGAGGACTATCAATGGCGGCTGTACGCCGACTGTGTTTTATTTGCCGAAAAGCATAAAAAGGAGCGTATTGATAAGACCTATTTCCGATGGAAAAAAATAGGCGAACAAACGGTTGAGTATATCAGCCAAGTGATCCCCTATAACGCCGAGTTTGATTACGCGTTTCAGGGGTTCGTTTTCAAAGACTGCTTCGTTATAGAGGACGGGCATGACCCCTACTCTCTGCTTCTGGTTCTTGAAAAAAATGTGCGGGACGAGCGATCCATCAACTGTCCCGCTTGTAGAACGAGCAATGTTCAGGGGAACTCTTACCCCATCTTGAACGTAAAGAGCTGGGAATGTAAAAATCCTCTTTGCCCAGACAGGAGCAAGTATGATCGCGGGAAACGGTACGCGTTTATGTCGCTCTTTCGGCAAAAGGAGATGATGAATGACGCAAACGTTATCCCCCTGTCGTCCATTTCCAAATGGCATTTGGACTGTCAGAAGGCGGCCTCAAAAGACGAGGCGCTGGTCATGGCCGTGCGCCATTACAGCTGCGTGGGGGACACGGTCACAGTAGTCTCAGAACACGGCTGCGCGATAAATGTACCAGACCGCCTCATAGAACAGCGGGCCTTCCGCCCTGCCCCTAAAGCCGATTTGTTGTCTAACTTCAAGAGCGCAAGCTATTTTTATCGCTATATCCAATACAACGATAGAGCGCCGAAAGGATCTGTTTCTTGGCAGCAGCGCAAAGCGAAGCTATACTGCGGGGACGCCTTAGATGTCCTGCGGGGGTTCCCCGACGGGCTGTTTGACGGCGCGGTTACTTCTCCGCCATATTACAACGCCAAATCGTATTCTCAGTGGCCAAATATCTACTGCTATCTGTACGATATGTATAATATCAATTTAGAAGTATTCAGGACAATGAAGGAAGGCGGTGTTTACCTTTATAACATCTTTGACTGCTTCGATAACGAGAACAATATCGTTCTATCGGCGATGGGAACCAAGCGAATGATCCTGGGCGCGTATATGATTGATATTTTTGAGCGGATCGGCTTTACCGTTCAGGGCAACATCATATGGAACAAGGGCGAGATCCAGGGGAACAGAAGCTTTAACCAGGGGAATCTCACCCCGTACTATCAAGCGCCCCTAAATTGTTGGGAGCATATCATCATATTGTCAAAGGGGCGGCCAAACCCAAAGTTTTCTTCGCTCTGTTCAACGATAGAAGATATCCGGCCGGTTATAAAAATAGTCCACGGGAAAAATGTGCTGGGACACGACGCGCCTTTCCCCAAGGATATCCCGAATTTGCTCTTAAGATATATGGACGAGCGGGACATTGTACTCGACCCATTCTTAGGGAGCGGCACCACCTGCATCGCTTCCAACGAAAAAAACATCGGTTCCGTAGGCATCGAAAAAAGCGAGAAATATTTTCAGCTCTGCAAAACGCTTATGGAAAATAATCAGTTAGGGATCGGAGCCATATAATACCCATTGAATAAAGGGATTGGTTAGACGCCAATCCCTTTTGACATTGTATAGTCACGATATATCACACTTTTCCTATCAAGCGCCGGGCCGGTCTTTCCTCTCCATACGAAAACGCCTTGGCGGGGCCGGTGTCATTCAAACCGATCCCGGGCGTACATCACGGGCAGCAGCTCCCGGAGCCGGTAGCTGACGTACCGCCCGTCGGCGCGGGCGCAGAGCAGCTCCATCTCCGGGGAAAACTCGGAAAACGCCTGGCGGCAGATGCCGCAGGGGGTGCAGTAGTCGGCGCTCTCGGCGGAGTACACCGCCAGCCGCCGGAAGCTCCGCTTCCCCAGGGAGACCGCCTGGCAAAGCGCCGCCCGTTCGGCGCAGATGGAGGTTCCCAGGGCCGCGTTTTCCACGTTACAGCCCGTCACCACCGTCCCGTCAGAACACTCCAGCGCCGCCCCAAAGGTGCGGTTGGAGTAGGGGGCGTAGGATCGTTTCGCCGCCTCAACGGCCCTGTTGATAAGCTCTCTGTCCGTCATGGCAAACCCCTCTCTCTATCTATCCTCAGGCGTATGTCCGGCTTCCGTCGCCTTACGTCTGGTTTTCCAGGTTGACCTTCCAGCCAAGGACATTGCGGTAGAGGTTGGATTGGCTGGGATCCACCCCCTCCACCACGCCCACGTGGGTCAGCACGGAGCGCTGCTTATAGCCGATGGGGACGATGCAGGCGTCCTCGGCGATGTGCAGATCCAGCGCCAGCGCCGCGGCGGAACGGGTCTCCTGATCGGGGGCCGCCAAAAATTCCCGCACCAGCGGCCTGTACGTGGAGCCGTCGGCGCCGCCGTAGTTGTATTTGCCGTAGAACAGCACGCCCAGGTCGAAGTCCGCCTTCAGCCGCACCTCCGCCAGATACATCTCAAACTCGCCCCGCTGGAGCGCCCGCTGGTAGTTGTCAAAGGTCATACTCACCAGCACCACGTTGATGCCCATGTTCCGCATATCCGTGACGATCCGCTGGGCGGCCTCCACCTTGCCGGAGGTCTCGTAGTTGACCACCAGCCGCAGGGTCATGGGGGAGCCCAAATAGTCGATCGCCCCGTCCCCGTCCCTGTCCTCAAGGCCCGCGCCCAGGGCAAGGCGGTTGAAATTCTGCCGGGAGTAGCCGTAGCCGGCCTCGTCCCGGTCGCTGACAAGCCCCAGGGCGGGGCTGATGGCGAAGACGGAGCGCCGCGCGGCGTTCTCAAACACGTCCGAGCAGATGGCGTCCAGATTCACCAGCCTCATCAGCGCCTGACGCACATACACGTCTCTGGTGGGGCCGCTCTTGCAGTTGAAGCCCAGATACACCATGTCCGTGGTGTCGTAATACCTGGTCTCGTGGACCATGTGAATATTCAGCTTGTCGTTGCCTGTGGGGTCGTAGCCCACAAAGTCGATGGAGCGGTCGGCAAAGGAGTCGGCCATGTCACCCGTGGCCACTTCCTTCAGGTAGATCACCTGCAGGGAACCGGCCTTGTAGTCCCGGTGGCCGGTGAAGGCTGCCAGCTTCCCGCCGCTGTAATAATAGGGCCCGGTACCCACGGGGCCGGAGAAGGTCGGGGCCGCCGTCTGCGCGGTGGAGGTATCGCCCGTAGTGTCCCCCGTGGTGTCGTCCGCGCCGGAGGTGTCGCCGGTGGTGTCCCCCGCCGGGGCGGGCGGCTGGGCGGTGAAGGCGGGATCCTTGATGACCGGCACATCAAGCAGGGACGCCAGCATATAATTGGCGTTTTTCAGCTTGATCTGCGCCGTCAGCTCCCCCGTCTCGCTGACGGAGGCGATATCCTCCAGGCGGGTGGAAAATTTGGCGGACGCCCGGGCGGTGTTCAGGGAGTAGACCACGTCATGGGCCGTCAGGCGCGTGCCGTCGTGGAAATAGACGTCCCCCCGCACCGTCAGCGTATAGGTCACGCCGTCCTGCGTCTCCAGGCTCTCGCAGAGCACCGGCTCCGGCGTCAGAGTGGAGGACAGGGAGAAAAGCCCCTCGTAGAGAAGGCCGAAAAGCTGTTCGTTGTAATAGTCGGTGCCGCTCAGGGGGTCAAAGGATCCCTGGGGGTTATAGTTGACGGAAAAAACGTTGTCCGCCTTGGTGTAGCCGTCGCCGCCGGGCAGCGTCTCCGGGGCGGTGGTATCCCTTCCGCCGGGGCCGGTGTCCGTACCCGTGTCCTCCGTAGGCCGGTTCTGTCCGAAGGGCAGAACCATCTCCTCACAGCCCGTCAAGAGCAGGATCAGGGCCAGCGCCAGGGCGGCCAGTTTACTGTATTTGAGCCTCACGGCTTTACCTCCGTTTTTCTCTATGCTGAGGGGTCGTCCCGGCCCTCACGTCAGGGCGATCACCGCCGCCTGGGCGCCGCGCAGGCCCCCGGTGGCCCGGTGGGACCAGTATTTGTCCGGCCTGCACATGGTGCACTCCTCGGAGACGGCGATATTCCCGGGGCGCACGCCCCGGCGGACAAGCAGCGCCCGGTTCACGCCCTTGAGATCCACAAAATATTTCTCCCCGTCCCCGCCGGGGCCGTCGATGTACGCCCGTCCCTCATCTCCCAGGACGGCCCTCACCGCCTCCGGCACCTCGGGGCCTGTCTCAAAGCAGCACCGGGAGATGCACGGCCCTATGGCCGCCCGGATATCCCCCGGGTCACAGCCCAGCCTCTCCATGGCCTCCACCGCCCTCCCGGCGATATCCGCCACCGTCCCCCGCCACCCGGCGTGGACGGCGGCGACGACCCGCCTTACTGGGTCGCACAGCAGTATCGGCACGCAGTCGGCGGTGAAAACGATGAGGCCAAGCCCCGGCTCGTCGGTGATAAGCCCATCGCAGGCATAGGGGAGCGGGTCAAACGGCTCCCGGGCGTCCCGGCCTGTGACGTATTTGACAGCCGCCTCATGGACTTGCCTTGTAAAGCAGAGCTTTTCGATCCCCAGGGCCGCCTTGAGACGGCGGTAATTCTCCCGCACCGCCTCCGGCTCGTCGCCCCGGTTCTCCCCCAGGTTCAGGCTCTCAAAGCTGCCCCGGCTCACTCCGCCGAAGCGGGTGGTGAAACCGTGGGGAAAGGGTATGTTGGGCGCGGCCATCAGCGGAAGGCCGTTAAAATTCTTTTCAATAAGATCCATATGCCTAAAATCCAAAAATTTTTCCGCTCGGTGGCCCTCCGCCGGACAAAAGCCGCTTAAAGGAGAACTTCGGGCCGGTTTATTCAGGGTGATACTCCTTGCAGGTGCATTTTTTCCACTTCAGGCCGCTGCCGCAGGGGCAGGGGTCGTTGCGGCCGATCTTCACGACCTTTACGGGCTTTTTCTTCACGTCGGAGCCGCCGGCGTTGGCCCCGGCCACGGCGTTTTTCGCCACGCTCCTGCGCTCGATGGGCTGTTCCCGGGTGAGGCGCACGGCGAACATCCGCCGGACGACCTCCTCCTGGATCCCGTTTATCATGGCGTCGAACATCTCGCCGCCCTCGCGCTTATACTCGTCCACGGGGTTCACCTGGGCGTAGGCCCTGAGGCGGATCCCCTGGCGCAGCTCGCTCATGGCGTCGATGTGATCCATCCAATACTCGTCCACCACCCGCAGGAGAATGACCCGTTCCACCTCTCGCATGACGGGCTGGCCTGTGCCGGGTACGGTCCCGGCCTCCGCCTCCCGGCGGTCATACACCTTCTCCGCCAGCTCCGTCAGCCGCTGGGTGATCTCCTCCGGCGACATGGTCTCCAGGCCGCCTTCCACCAGGGCGCGGACGTCCTGGGGCGTCACCGCCAGGGCCAGGAAGGTGCTTTTCACCATGTTCACAAGCTTCTCCCCGGTCATGGCGGCGGGTTCCGGCTTGTGCTTGCCGTTCTCCGGCTCCGCCTCCGGGGCCATGGCGGTGGTCACGTTGGCGGCGATGACCTCCCGGATCCAGCCGCGGATATTGGCGCTGACGTCCTCGCCGTCCAGCACCCTCCGGCGCTGCTCATAGATGATGCCGCGCTGGGTATTCATCACGTCGTCGTACTCCAGCACGTGCTTTCTGGACTGGAAGTTCTGGCTCTCCACCTTCTTCTGGGCGTTCTCGATGGCCCCGGAGAGGATCCGCTGGTCGATGGGCGTGTCCTCGTCGATCCTCAGCGTCTCCATCAGGCCCTCGATCCGATCGCCGCCGAAAAGCCGCATCAGGTCGTCGGAGAGGGCGATATAGAACCGCGTCTCGCCGGGGTCGCCCTGCCGCCCGGAACGTCCGCGCAGCTGGTTGTCGATACGCCGCGCCTCGTGGCGCTCGGTACCTAGGACAAAGAGGCCCCCGGCCGCCCTGACCTGCTCCGCCTCCGCGTCGGTGACGGCCTTATATTTCTTCAAAAGCTCCCCGTACTTCTCCCGGGCGGCCAGAATGTCGGCGTTGTCCGTCTCGGCAAAGCCCACGGCCTCGGAGATGATCTCGTCGGGGATCCCCTCGCGGCGCAGGTCGGCCCGGGCCATAAACTCCGCGTTGCCGCCCAGGACGATATCGGTGCCGCGTCCCGCCATGTTGGTGGAGATGGTCACAGCCCCCAGCTTTCCGGCCTGGGCGATGATCTCCGCCTCCTTTTCGTGGTTCTTGGCGTTCAGGACGTTGTGCTTGATGCCCTGCTTGGCAAGCAGCTTGGATAAATACTCGCTCTTCTCGATGGACACCGTACCCACCAGCACCGGCTGGCCCTTCTCGTGGCAGGCGATGATCTGCCGGATAACGGCCCTGTTTTTCCCCGCGTCGTTTTTATACACCGCGTCCGGGTTGTCTACGCGGGCCAGGGGGCGGTTGGTGGGGATCTCCACAATGTCGATGTTGTAGATGGCCCCGAATTCCTCCTCTTCGGTCAAGGCCGTGCCGGTCATGCCGGAGAGCTTGTCGTAGAGCCGGAAGAAGTTCTGGAAGGTGATGGTGGCCAGGGTCTTGTTCTCGCTCTGGACGTCCACGTGTTCCTTGGCCTCGATGGCCTGATGAAGCCCCTCGGAATAGCGCCGTCCAAACATAAGGCGGCCCGTGAACTCGTCCACAATGATGATCTCGCCGTCCCGCACCACATAGTCCACGTCCCGCTTCATGATGCCGTGGGCCTTCAGCGCCTGGTTGATGTGGTGGGAGAGGGTGGCGTTCTCGATATCCGCGTAATTCTCCAGTCCGAAGGTCTGCTCCGCCTTGGCCACGCCGCTGCCCGTCAGGGTGGCGGTGCGGGCCTTCTCGTCCACGATGTAGTCCGCGTCCTCGTCGGTGGTGTCCGCCTTCTCGTCCACGCTGGCGTATACCTTTTTCCGAAGCCTCGACACAAAGTCGTCGGCCTTGCGGTAAAGATCCGTAGATTCGTCGCCCTGGCCGGAGATGATAAGGGGCGTGCGGGCCTCGTCGATCAGAATGGAGTCCACCTCGTCCACAATGGCGAAGGCGTGTCCCCGCTGGACCATCTGGTTTTTGTAGAGGGCCATGTTGTCCCGCAGATAGTCAAAGCCCAGCTCGTTGTTGGTGCAGTAGGTGATGTCCGCGTCATAGGCGGCCTTCCGCTGGGCATTTGTCAGCCCGTGGACGATAAGGCCCACGGAGAGGCCCAAGAACCGGTAGACCTTCCCCATCCACTCCGAGTCGCGCCGCGCCAGATAGTCGTTGACGGTGACGATGTGGACGCCGCGCCCGGCGATGGCGTTGAGATACGCCGGCAGGGTTGCCACCAGGGTCTTGCCCTCGCCGGTCTTCATCTCGGCGATGCGCCCCTGATGGAGCACGATGCCGCCGATCAGCTGCACCTGGAAGTGCCGCATTCCCAGCACCCGGTCCGACGCCTCCCGGCAGACGGCAAAGGCCTCCGGCAGCAGCTCCTCCAGGGTCTCCCCCGCGGCGTACCGGGCCTTGAATTCCTCCGTTTTCCCCCGAAGCTCACTGTCGGAGAGCTTCCTCATGGACTCCTCCAGGGCCTCTGTCTTTTCCACCAGCGGCATGAGCTTCTTGATCTCACGCTCGCTCCTTGTTCCAAACAGCTTGGTGATCAGTCCCATGGCAGTATACCTTTCGCAAAATGTTTTCGATGTTTCTATCTTTTAAGGTGTATCCTTATAAGGCGTATCCTTATTTATGCTCATTCGGATATTATAGCATATCCCGCCTTTAAAATAAAGAAGATTTATGGCCTCCCGCCGGATTTACAAAATGTTCACATTTGCCCGCCGCCTATCCTGTATAATTTTATTCCATCAAAATAGCCTTTTTGCAAAGGGGAACCTCCTATGAAAAAAAGTAAGCTTCTCTGCCTGCTCCTGGCGCTGGCGTTGACGCTGGCGCTGGCCTCCTGCCAGCGGGGCGCCTCCGACGACACCTCCGGCGATACTGCCAACGGCACTGGCGACACCTCCGGCGACACCGGCGGCAGCTCCCTCCCCGACTACACCGTTCTGTCCGAGGGCCTGGACGAAAACGGGTTCTACCAGGGGATCCGGGCGCTGGATTTCGTGACGCTCCCGGCCTTTGAGGACGTGGTCCTCCCGGAATTCCCCCAGGTCTATGACCGGGCCATCGCCGACGGGGACTTTGTGAACATCGACTATGTGGGCAGTGTGGACGGCGTGGAGTTTGAGGGCGGCAGCACCGGCGGCGCGGGCTACGACATCGTGGTGGGCTACACCAGCTTCATCGACGACTTCATCGAGCAGCTCAAGGGCCACAAGCCCGGCGAGAATTTCGATATCGAGGTCACCTTCCCGGATCCCTACCAGAGCGAGGATCTGGCGGGCAAGGACGCGGTATTCAACATCACCGTCAACTACATCTGGGATATCGCCGAGGACGCGGCCCGCGCCATCGGCTTTGAGAGCCTCGACCACATGGCCCGTTACGTGGCCTACAACGGCGTGGGCGTGGAGCAGGTCACCAGCAATTCAGAGGTCACCGTATTCCTCAGCTCCTCCCAGTGCAGCGACGTCCCCCAGGCCGTCACCGACGCCGTCCGGGCCTCCATGAAGGCCCAGATCGAGCTTGACGCGGCCCGCTACGGCGTGGACGCCGACACCTACGTGCAGTACATGATCGGCGCCTCCAGCCTGGACGAGTACCTGGAGGTCCAGACCCCCTTCCGGGTCCAGCAGGACATGATCTTCCAGGCCGTGGCCGAGCAGGAGGGCCTCACCGCCACCGACGAGGACATCACCGCCAACGAGTACGAATCCTATGTGGACGTCTACGGCAAGCCCTTCGTGCTGTACTCCCTGCTCCAGAACAAGGTCATGGATCTTATCTCCCAGCGCCTCCTGGGCGAGTAAAATCCCCCATACAGCCTCAATCGCCGCCCGGTTCCGGGCGGCGATTTGTTTGTTTATAGTCTTTTCGTTTTACGCGGCCTTATTTCCCCAGGCCCATGGCCCACTCGGCGTAGAGGGCGGTCTTTGTCCGGGCCTCCTCCATGTTCTCGCCCCGGCACAGGACGTATACCTTCACCTTCGGCTCGGTGCCGGAGGGCCGGACGATGAGAACGGTGCCGTCGGCAAGGACGAAGGACAGCACGTTGGAGCCGGAAAGCTCCATCTTCTCCACCTTCCCGGTGGCGGCGTCCCGCTCCGAGCCGTCGGCGTAATCCCGGTAGAGCTTCACGTTCTGCCCGGCGATCTGGGCGGGAGGCGTGGCCCGCAGGCCGTCCATCAGGGCCTTCATCTTCTTCTGCCCGTCAAGGCCCGGCATCACCAGGTTCAGGGTCTTCTCCAGGTAAGCGCCGTACTTCTCATAGAGCGCGTCCAGCGCGTCCACCAGGGCGATGCCCTGGGAGGCGTACCAGGCCGCCATCTCGCAGATCATCAGGGAGGCGGTGACGGCGTCCTTGTCCCGGACGTAGTCGCCGAACATATAGCCGTAGGACTCCTCAAAGGAGAAGATCACCTTCCCCTGCCCGGACTCCTCCAGGGCGTTCTTCTTCTCCGCCAGGAACTTAAAGCCGGTGAAGGTGTCATAGAACTGCAATCCGTTCTTCTCCGCCACGGCGCGGGCCATCTCCGAGGAGACGATGGACTTCAGGGCCGCCGGGTTCTTGGGCATGGTACCGGCCCGCTGCTTGGCGCCGATGATGTAGTCCAGCAGGAGAACGCCCGTCTGGTTGCCGGTGAAGGGGATAAACTTCCCGTCGTGATCCCGAACCATGATGCCCACCCGGTCGGCGTCGGGGTCGGAACCCAGGATAAAGTCCGCGCCCACCTTGTCGGCCAGCTCGATGCACAGGTAGAAGCCCTCCGGGTTCTCCGGGTTGGGGGACTTGACGGTGGGGAAATCCCCGTCCTTGATCATCTGCTGGGGTTCGCAGTACACTTTCTTCAGGCCCATACGGCGCAGGGCCTCGGGGATCAGCTTCATGCCGGTGCCGTGGAAGGGGGTATAGACCATCTTGAAGCTGTCGGCCACCTGGGCGATCAGGGCCGGGTCGTTCTGCTGGGCCATGACGTTGGCCAGGAACGCCTCGTCCGTCTCGTGGCCCATGAGGACGATCTTCCCTTCCCGGAGGGCGGCGTCGAAGTCCATGGTCTTGACGCAGTCAAAAACGTCCAGCTTCGCCATCTTGGAGGCCACCTCGTCGGCGTGCTTGGGGGGGAGCTGAGCGCCGTCCTCCCAGTAGACCTTGTAGCCGTTGTACTCCTTGGGGTTGTGGGAGGCGGTGATGTTGATACCGGCGATGCACTTATACTCCCGGATCGCGAAGGACAGCTCCGGGGTGGGGCGCATATCGTCAAAGAGCCGCACGAAGATCCCGTTGGCGGCCATCACCCTGGCGGCCTCGTGGGCAAACGTCTCGGAGTTGTTGCGGCAGTCGTAGCAGACGGCCACGCCGCGCTTCGCCGCCTCCGGCCCCTCGGCCAGAATCACCTGGGCGAAGGCCTGGGTGGTGTGGCGGATCACGTGGACGTTCATGCGGTTAAGGCCCACGGCCATGGTGCCGCGCAGGCCCGCGGTGCCAAACTCAAGCTGGGCGATGAAGCGGGATTCTATCTCCTTCTCGTCCCCGGCGATGGCCTGGAGCTCCGCCTTCTCCTGGGCGGACAGGGCGGGGGAATTCAGCCATTTCTCGTAGGATTCACGGTAGCTCATTTTGATTTTCCTCCTCATATATAATTTCATTTTCAGATCCGTTTTCAGACGGTTCAAGTAACTTTTTCGCGTCCTCAAGCATACTCTCGGGGACGAAAATATCCATTCCAAAGCCGGACTGCCCCAGCACCACCTTCCCCAGCAGCCCGTCCTGGGGGTAGCGGCCCACACTGGGTACGCCGTAGGCCCACAGCATATTGCGCCGCAGGGCCAGCTCCGTCTCACTGCCGAAGGCCCGCTCCAAAAGGGCGGGCGTCTCCGGCTGGCCGGAGGCCGTCACCGGCCAGTTCCCGGTGACGCCGGAGGTAAATCTAAAGCTCCATTCCCCGCTCATTTGTGGTACTTCCCCCCATTCAGGATAGTGAAGGCCCGGTAAATCTGTTCCAGCACCATCACCCTGGCCAGGTGGTGGGGGAAGGTCATGGGCGACATGGAAAGCCGCAGGGCCGCCATGTCCTTGACGCTCTGGTGCAGGCCGTCGGAGCCGCCGATGATAAAGCACAGCTTGGGGCCTCCACGGCTCAGCTCCTCCAAAAGCCCCGCCAGGGCCGGGGAGGAATACTCCCTGCCCTCCACGCACAGGGCCACCACCGCCGCCCCCCGGGGGACGGCCCGTTTGATGGCCTCCGCCTCTTTCAAAAGGCAGGCCTCCACCTCCGCCGGGGAGGGGTTCTCCCGCTTGCGCTCCTCGGCCGCCTCCGTCACCGTTACCCGGCAGAAGGCCCCCAGGCGCTTTATGTACTCCGCGCAGGCGTCCTTATAGAATTGTTCCTTCAGCCTGCCTACGCAGATCAGCGTCACGTCTATCATTCTATAAAAGTCAGGGGGCATTTTATGCCCCCGGATCGGTTTTTATCCTGTTTAACTGATCAGCCGATTTTGACGATCTCCGCGCCGTCGGTCTCCGGGATCTCCACGCTCTGGATATCCGCGCCCACGGCCCTGAGCTTCTCCACCAGATCCTCATAGCCGCGCTCGATGTAGCTTACGCCCTCGATCTCCGTGGTGCCCTGGGCGCACAGGCCCGCGATGACCATGGCCGCCCCGGCTCGCAGATCCCACGCCTTCACCGAGGCACCCGTCAGCTCGCCAACGCCCTCGATGATGGCCTTGCGGCCATCCACGGTGATGCTGGCGCCCATCTTCATCAGCTCGTCCACATATTTGTACCGGGTGTCCCACACGCCCTCCGTGATGACGGAGGTACCCCGGGCCAGGCACAGCACCGTGGCCATCTGGGGCTGCATATCCGTGGGGAAGCCGGGATAGGGCAGGGTCTTCAGGTTGATGCGCCGCAGGGAGCCGGACCGGGAGACGAGCATCTCGTCCTCGCCCTCCTCCACGTGGACGCCCATCTCCTCCAGCTTGCCGGTGATGCAGTCCATGTGCTTGGGAATGACGTTCTTGATGAGCAGGCTGCCGCCCGCCCCGGCCACGGCGGCCATATAGGTCCCGGCCTCGATCTGGTCGGGGATCAGCGCGTAGCTGCCGCCGTTGAGGCGGTCAACCCCCCGGATCTTGATGACGTTGGTGCCGGCCCCCCGGATATCCGCGCCCATGGCGTTGAGGAAGTTGGCCACGTCCACGATATGGGGTTCCCGGGCCACGTTCTCAATGCGGGTGACGCCCTTGGCGAACACGGCGGCCAGCATGATGTTGATGGTGGCGCCCACGCTGGCGACGTCCAGGTAGATGTCCGCCCCGTGGAGCCGCCCGTCCCTGGCGGTGGCGGAGACGAGGCCGTTTTTGACCTCCACCTCCGCGCCCATGGCGATAAAGCCCTTCACGTGCTGGTCGATGGGTCGGACGGAACCGAAATTACAGCCGCCGGGCATGGCCACCTTGGCCTTCCCGAACCGGCCCAGAAGCGCGCCGATCAGGTAGTAGCTGGCGCGGATCTTCGTCATGATATCAAAATCCGCCTTGGACGTGCGCACGCCGGAGCAGTCGATGTCCATGGTGTGCCTGTCCACCGTCCTGACCCTGGCCCCCAGCCGCCGGAGAATGTTCAGGAGCATGGTCACGTCGGAGATCTGCGGAATATTTTCAATGCGGCATACCCCGTCCACCAGCATGGCGGCGGGAATGATGGCCACGGCGGCGTTTTTGGCCCCGCTGATCTCAACGGTGCCGTAAAGCGGCCTCCCACCTTTGATAATATACTTTGTCAAAGGCTCACCTTCCTGTGCGCTTACTTGTTGACTGCGCGGCTTTTAAACTCAGTATGCCCGCGCCGCCGGCATAAAATCCGGCGTTGCCCCGGTATAAGATCCGGCGTTGATGATCTTAAGGATCCGTGTAAATAAGATTATAACATCTGTTTCAAAATTTTGCAACATCTTTTCGGCAATTCCGGGGAATTTTGGTCTACATAATCCGTGTCCTTTCTCCCCTCCGCCGCCTCCGGGCCGTGAAAAGTAGAAATTACCATAATTTCCCTTTCCCCCTTATGGGCGGCAGGCCCGGTATTTACGCTTTTTGTCCCCGCCGGGGCGGGCGCCCCGGCGGGGACAAAGCAGGTTTTCAGCCCTTGTTTTTCCAACCGATGATGCTGATGACCACATCGTTGTAGTCCCCGTCAATGTAATCCTCCAGACAGAGGGTGAACTCCTTGCCCACCACGGAGCCCTCGTCGGTGGTGATGTCGTGGGAGTGAGGGGTTCCCAGGAGCTGCGCGGCTTTTTTGACCTCCACGACCACCCGAAGGCCGTCATTCTCCACCGGGGCGTACCCGCAGGCCAGGGGCGGGTTGATGCCCGTACTCTGCTTGCTGGCCGACATATACTGTCTGCCGTTGTCCAAAATCGTCACCGTCACCTTGTTGGCGGCCTGGGTGGTGATGAACCAGGACATAAAGTACCCCTTGGGGATATTGACGTTGAATTCTTTTTTCATGATTTTCTTTTCCTCCTTATTTTTTAGGATATTCAAGGGCGTAGACCTTGCAGTAATCCTGTTCCTTGATCTCTTCGTACTTGATCCCCTTGCTGTATAGGATCTGATCCTCCTGCTCCTCCCCCGGCGTTTCCTCCGCGGCTTCCGCCGCCTTAATGATCCAGAAGGGGGACTTCAGATAGCTGATGACCCCGCTTACCGAGGTGGAGCTGGAGACGTTTTTACCCTTGAAGGGGTACAGTCCGAAGGAGATCTCCAGGTACGGGTCGCCGGTCGGAACTTGGCTTTTCGCCTCGCTCACCGCGTTGGTGTAGACCGTGGCGCAGTTGTGCCACCGGGCCAGGCACTCCGCCGTGCCTACGAACATATTGCTGTCGCCGGGGTTGTCGGAGATCACCAGCATCACGTCCACAAAGTCGCAGTACTTGTGCAGGGGATTGTGGCTGTCCAGAAGATCCAGCACGTCCCGGCAGATGGCCACCCCCACCACGCAGTCGGCAAAGGGCAAAATGGTGACACTGTCCTCCATGATGATGTCCTCGGACAAGGTCTTGTACCGCTCCAGGGGGTACTGCCGGGTGTCGATGCGGTATTGCTCGGCCACGTCCTTTTTATAGCCCATGGAGAAGGGGATCATCTTATTGTAGGGGGCGGCCTCCTGCCAGCTCCCGCCGCGGTTTACGAAGATGGGGGCGCGGTTATAGTAGGCCGTGCTGTTCCGGTCGTAATGGTAATAGCTCCCGCCCACCACCAGCTTCAGTCCCCCGCCGCTGGCGGCGAGGACGCTCTTGAGGTACGCCAGCGTGTTCTTATTTATGGAGAGCTCCGGGAAGATGAGGATCTGCGCATTCTTCCCGGCGGCGGTACTCACGGCCTCGGAGATGTTCTTCTGCTCCACGGTCAAACTGTCGGAGGCCACGTAGAGACCGATGTTCTCAAAGCCCAGGGGCCGGGTGGCCTTCAGCTGCAGATGCGAGAGCATGCTCCCGTGGGCCGCGCCCACCTGGAGGGAGCCGTCGCCCAGGATCCGCATTCCGGAGAGCATCTCCAGGTTCTTTTTCACCGCGGCCCGCTCCGTCTCGTTGAGGCGCACGCCCCGGATATTCCGGAAGGGACAGCTCGCCACGGTGATCTTCGGCTCCCCCCAGACCTTCGCCCCCTCGGCCATCAGCAGATCCCCGGACAGACGGTACCGAAGGCCGCTCCCCTGCTGACAGGCGCTGTCATAGCGCAGGAGAAACGCCAGCGCAAGCTTGAATTCGTCCAGCTCCGAAGAAAGCTTCGCCTGCTCCTGTTCATACCACCTCCCCAGGTCGGAGGGCTGCGCGGCTTTATACCACCTGTTCACGTCGGGATCCGACAGGTAGTTGAAGAGATACTTGTCCTTCAGCGTCAGGTATGTATAGAAACACCGCTGGAGAGTCGTGGTGGGTTCCGTGGGACTCATTATGCCCCAGGCGGTGATGTCCACCCGGAGACTGTCGCCGCAGATATAGCGGAACGAGCGCCCCACCGGTTTCCCGCTGCCGTTCAGGATATCGCTGGAGACCACATTGACGTTGAGTTCGCCGAAGTTCTCCACGGTCAGGGTCAGCGTCCTGTCCGTGCAGGGCCTGGCCCCCTGGGCGGCAGGCATACCCATACCGCCTTCCCTCAGGCGTTCGTAAAAATAGAACTGATTATCCCCTCTGAGGGACACGTCAACGTGCCCCTTTCCCGTGGAAAAGATCTGCCACCCCACGGTCCCGCCGGGTTCTGTCCCGGTCAGCGTAAATGTTTTCACGAAGATCCTCCTTTCAGTCAGTCCGCCGTATAGCGTATATTATGCTCTCGCGCCCGCCCTTTCGGGCCTCCGGGGCGGCTAACCGGGGTGGAAGGGGCAGCCGCTTTCATTTTAAATATGTGTTCAGCGGGCGTTTTTGTTACAAGCCGTCCCCGGCCGCCCTCCCCCGGCGGGTCTTTCTGTAATTTCCCCCCTGATTTTTTCTTCTTCACCCGATTGACGAAAAGGCGAAAAAGCGGTATAGTATTCGTATCAATCATAACGGTATTCAGGGGGCGGGCGTCAGGCCCGCGTCCCATCGCCAAGGAGGTTTTCATTTTGAGCGAAGAATGTACCCACGACTGCTCCACCTGCGCGGCCAACTGCGCCAGCCGTGAGAAGAAAAACGAGGATCCCAAGGCGGGAAATCCCGCGTCCAGCGTCAAAAAGGTCATCGCCGTTGTCTCCGGCAAGGGCGGCGTGGGCAAGTCCATGGTGACGAGCCTGCTGGCCTGCGCCCAGCGGAAAAAAGGCTCCTCCGTGGCCATTATGGACGCGGACATCACCGGCCCCTCCATTCCCAAGGTATTCGGCGTTCAGGAGCGGGCCATGGGCGTGGAGGAGGGCATCGTCCCCACCGAGACGCGCACCGGCATCAAGCTGATGAGCATGAATCTCCTCCTGGACAACCCCACGGACCCCGTGGTGTGGCGCGGCCCCATCATCGGCGGCGTGGTTCAGCAGTTCTGGAAGGAGGTCTTCTGGGGCGACGTGGACTATATGTTCGTGGATATGCCCCCGGGAACCGGGGACGTACCCCTCACCGTGTTCCAGTCCCTGCCCGTGAACGGCATCGTCATCGTCACCTCCCCCCAGGAGCTGGTGAGCCAGATCGTGGAAAAGGCCGTGAAGATGGCGGAGCTGATGAATATTCCCGTCCTGGGCGTCGTGGAGAATATGTCCTATTTCGCCTGCCCCGACTGCGGCAAGAAGCACTATATCTTCGGCAAGAGCAGGCTGGAGGAGCTGGCCCAGACCCACAAGATCCCCGTCTGCGCCCGCCTGCCCATCGACCCGGCCATTCCCCAGGCCGCCGACGCCGGGGACATCGAGGGCGTGGACACCAATATGCTGGACGGGATCCTTGCCGCCGTGGAGAAGGCGTGACCCTCCAAAAAAGGCCGCACCGGGCAAGACCCCGGAGGTTTTCGTCCTCCCGCGCCCTTATATGAAGCATTATACCACGGAAGAAAAGGTTTGTCAAGCATTACTTTGAAAAAATTATAATTATTTTTTAGTAACTTACAAGGAGGTCATTTTTATGTGCAGCAACATTCCCCAGGTCAAGCTCGGCATCGTGGCGGTGAGCCGCGACTGCTTCCCCATCGCGCTGTCCACCCAGCGGCGCAAGAACATCGTGGCCGCCTATAAGGGCGAGCTTTACGAGTGTCCCGTCACCGTGGAGAACGAGCAGGACGCCCTGAAGGCCGTGGCGGACGTCACCGCCGCCGGGTGCAACGCTCTGGTGGTGTTCCTGGGCAACTTCGGCCCTGAGACGCCGGAGACGCTGATCGCCCAGAAGTTCGACGGCCCCTGCATGTACGTCTCCGCCGCCGAGGGCGACGGCGACATGATCAACGGGCGCGGCGACGCCTACTGCGGTATGCTCAACTGCTCCTACAACTTAGGGCTGCGCCATCTGAAGGGCTATATCCCCGAGTACCCCGTAGGCACCTGCGACGATATCGTGAAGATGATCGCGGACTTTGTCCCCATCGCCCGCGCCATCATCGGCGTCAAGAACCTGAAGATCATCACCTTCGGCCCCCGGCCCCAGGACTTCTTCGCCTGCAACGCCCCCATCAAGGGCCTCTATGAGCTGGGCGTTGAGATCGAGGAGAACTCCGAGCTGGATCTGCTGGTCAGCTACAAGGCCCATGCCAATGATCCCCGTATCCCCGCCGTCTGCGCGGAGATGGCCGCCGAGATGGGCGAGGGCCGGTATTTCCCGGAGATGAACGAGCGGCTGGCCCAGTTTGAGCTGACGCTTCTGGATTGGGCCGAGCAGCACAAGGGTGCCAGGAAGTATGTGGCCTTCGCCAACAAGTGCTGGCCCGCTTTCCCCGAGGCCTTTGGCTTCGAGCCCTGCTACGTCAACTCCCGTCTGGCCTCCCGGGGGATCCCCGTGGCCTGCGAGGTGGATATCTACGGCGCTCTCAGCGAGTACATAGGCGCGTGCGTCACGGGTGACGCCGTGACGCTCCTGGATATCAACAACTCCGTCCCCCAGTACATCTACGACGAGGACATCAAGGGCAAGTACGACTGCGCCCTTACGGACACCTTCATGGGCTTCCACTGCGGCAACACGCCGGAGTGCAAGATGTGCGAGAGCCGGGCCATCAAGTACCAGCTCATTCAGCACAGGCTCCTGGAGCCGGAGGGGAGCGACCCCGACTTCACCCGCGGCACCCTGGAGGGCGACATCGCCCCCGGCGACATCACCTTCTACCGCCTCCAGTGCGACAGCGAGGGGAACCTGCGCTCCTATGTGGCGGAGGGCCAGGTCCTGCCCGTGGCCACCCGCTCCTTCGGCGGCATCGGCATCTTCGCCATTCCTGAGATGGGCCGCTTCTACCGGCACGTCCTCATTCAGAAGCGTTATCCCCACCACGGCGCGGTGGCCTTCGCCCACTGCGGCAAGTATCTCTTTGAGGTGCTGAAATATCTGGGCGTCAAGGACATCGCCTGGAACCAGCCCAAATCCCTGCCCTACCCCACCGAGAACCCCTGGGCGTAAGCTGTAAGGGAAAAGACATAGTAACCGCCGCCCCCGGCTTGCCGGGCGCGGCGGTTTTTTATCGTATTTCGGAAAATCATTAAATAAACATTGCACGATGGTTTTTCGTAATTCGATAGGCGGGCCGGCCGGGTGTCCGGCCCGTACGGATAATTTTTACGTTGGGGGAAGCGAAAAGATATGGGGGAAGATGTTTCGTAAGACGGCGGGCCGCCAAGAGAGGCGGCCCCTACAAGCTCCGAACATACGGAAGCCTGATTTATTACGCATAATGTTCTGTACGGGCCGGACACTGGCCGGCCCGCCTTTCGATTTACGAAAAATCTATCCTCATACGCCGTAGGGGCCGCCGCCCACGGCGGCCCATCGAATTTTCGGAAAACTTCCCCACAAATTGTAGGGGCCGCCTCTCTTGGCGGCCCGAAAATGGAATACGCGGCATAGCCGCAACCTTTTTGTAGGCGGTATCGTAATTCGTTCGGCGAACCGGGACTTTCTTTTTCGACTTGCCCACGTTGTCAAAGCCCGGAGGACCGCGCCAGATGTCAGGCTGTCAGTCCTCCGGGCCGTTTTCATCGTCCGGGGTAAACGTTATGATGTCGGATATATCGCACTTTAAAATATGACACAGCGCGTTCAGCGTATAGGTGGAAACCGACTCATCGCGCATGAACCGCTGTATGGTTTTACTGTCCAGGTTATACCGGCCGCACTTGTTACGCAGATAATAGGTGCTTATCCCACGCGCGGCCAGGAGTTTTCTCAGTGGCTCAAAGCTGATCATGCCCGTTCCCTCTTGACTTTTTCTATATTATCGCATAGAATTGGACTAGCCAATATGAGGAATATTCCCCATATTCCGCCACAATATAGAAAAAGCAGGAGGAATCCCTATGAAGGTATGTCCCAAATGTTCAACGGAAAACAGTGATTTCGATTGGTACTGTGAAAATTGTGGGGCGGCTTTACCCAGCAAAACAGATCCGGTGGACGAGCCGAAAGACTTGTCCGCCAAGTTCACGCCGCCTGTCAGCGCGTGGGAGCGGGCCAAGGCGGTGCTGAAGGACGCGGCTTCCCAGCAAGCGGGCGGGAGAGAACAGCGTTCCCACAAGCAGGAAAACGGTCTGTTCATCGACCCCGGCGAGGAATTGCGTGCCGCCATCGGCTCCGGCTACGTTCGGAATTTCCTGGCGGGCGGCACTGTGGGCCGCAGTGTCGGCGTCCTCACGCAAAAACGCTTTTACTACAAGGGCAAAAACTGCAACACCAAGTCCAAGCTTCTCTGGACGACCGAGGAGGAGGGCGTCGTCTCCGTTGACGACATCAGCTGCACCGGCTATTCCTATACCAGCGCCACGGGCCTGCTGATCATCGGCGTCGCGCTGGCCCTTTTGGGCTTTATATTCCTCGTGTCCGGCGGCAACACCACCGTGCGGATCATGGGCGCGGTCATACTGCTGCTCGGGGCGCTGGCCCTTGTCCGCTACTATCTCTCCCGGGACACGCTGTTCATTGTCTCGTTTCCCGGCGGGAGCTTCGGCTTTGACACCAAATGGTATTCCGGCGCGGATATTCAGGATTTTCAGCGCCAGCTCCACCTAATAAAAGACCAACGCAAGGGGGAAACTGTGAAATGAAAAAGTATTTATGCGTCCTTTTGGCCCTCGCCATGCTCCTGTCTCTGGCCGCCTGCGGGGGAAAGGACAGCGGCGGCACGACGGATACCGGCGGCTCCACGGAGGGGGATACCGCCATGGACGCCAGCGACACGCCGGACACCGCCCGGGACACCACGCCCCCGGAACCCGCCAGGGGCTTTCCCGACGTGCCGGAGGACGCGTTCTATTATGACGCGGCCATGTGGGCCGCTGAAAACGGCCTTGTCTCCGGGGACAAATTCGACCCCATGGGGATCTGCACCCGGGGCCAGATCCTGACGTTCCTGTGGCGATCCGTAGGTTCGCCGGAGCCGTCCACGGGGGAGAATCCCTTCACCGACGGCGACCCCTCCAGTTGGTTCTACAAGCCGGCCCTGTGGGCGTATGAGAACGGCATCATCTCCGCCGGGGCCGTGTCCGCCGGAAACGAATGTCCCATGGGGCAGGCTCTGACGATTTTGTGGCGGGCAAACGGCAGTCCCATCACGGCGGCTCACGCCAGCGCCATCGCGGACAAATACGCCGGTCAATACTATGAAAAGGCCCTGGCCTGGGCCGACCTCTGCGGCCTTCTGAACGCCGTAGGACAGTCATTCGATCCCAACGCCTCCTGCACCCGCGCCACGGTGATCATGTACCTCTATTGGCTCAAGGATAACTTCAGCTTGTCCGCCGAGGACGCCGCCGTGCAGGCCGAGTACGCAAAGCTCGTGGCCGACGCGCCACTCTACGGCGTCACCGGCAACGGCCTTGTCTACGCCGACTACATAGACGTTGAGGGCGACGGCAAGGTGGAGCTGCTGACAGTGGGACTTGGAGACGGCGAGGACTATTACAAGAACCTCACCCTGACCGTATACGCCAACGTTGACGGTCACGCGGGCAAGGTCGCGGAGCTTGCAGATGAGATCAATATAATCGCAAACCACGTCACGCTTACCCTGTCTTTTGACCCGGCGGAGGAGGGGCCGCGTCTGAACTACTACGACACCAGTGAAAATCCCCATACTTTCTATGAGGACTTCGGCCAGTACCTGCTTAAAAGCAATGCCGTCACCAAAGCCGAGATCGGGCAATCTTATGCGGAATATTACGACTTGGAGGGCGAAGAGGGGCAGACTGTCTCCGGCGTGAGCGTAACCGCCGAGGAATTCCAGGCGGCTGCGGACAAAAATAACGCCGGAACACCGATTTTGACCTTCCGATCCTCCTTTGGCGAAGCTTCCGCCACTATCGAAAACAGCGGTCTTCTGCCGGGCAGGGCGGAGATCAACGCCATGATCATAAGCGGGATAAAAAGCGGCGACGAGCGCATCACGAAAAACGCGGCGGCGCAAATCGAAAGCGGCAACAGCGAGCTGAAGCAGCTTGTTCTGGATATGGCCCTGGGCGGGGACTTCACCTTCTTCGCCGGGGAGTATGAACCCACCTCCGCGACAAAGAACGACTACTACGCATACAAAAGCTTGACCCTCCACGCCGACGGACGGGTTACGGGGTATGAGTCCGATTATTATACCTCCGGCAAGAAGCCGGTCTCCGTCAACGTGAACTCCCAGGGCGTTATCACTTGCGTCATTATACCAGAAGAGAGGTATGTTGTAGAAGATTTCGGAGGCGGTGATGTCCTATACGATTTTATTGGTGAATGGTATCAAATCATTCCTGACTCCAACGGCGGATATGAGAACGCCACCATCTATTTTACCAGCATCGGCGGGGGCGCGTGGGATCCCACCTTTATCCGCGTATCCGACTGAAACGTGAACTTTCAAAAACATCAAATTCAATTTTTCCGGCGGCAGGTGCGTCGGGAAAAATCCCCTTTGTCGGAAAAGGCCGACGGCCTTTTCCGACAAACCGAAGCGGCGGGCCTTTGGCCCGCCGCTTACTATGCCGTATGGTTTTCAGTCGCTCTCGATAAGGCCGTAGCCGCCGCTCTTGCGCTTGTAGACCACGGCGAATTTGTCCTCCTCGTCCTGATTCTTAAAGACGAAGAACTCATGATCCAACAGGTTCATTTGCAAAATCGCCTCGTCTACGGTCATGGGCTTGATGGAGAAGTGCTTGGTGCGCACCACCTCAAATTCGCCCTCCTCCTCGTCCTCCTCCGGGACGGCGGGGACGGCGATCTCCCGCTCAAAAGCGCCGTCGCGCAGGCGCTTGGCAAGGCGCGTCTTGTTCTTGCGGATCTGCCGCTCGATGCTGGCGGCGGCGGAATCAATCGAGGCGTACATATCCCCCGTGGTCTCGGTGACGCGGTAGATCATGCCGCCGGCCCTGATGGTGGCCTCAACGATGAAGCGGCCCCTCTCCATGGAGAAGGTAACGGAGGCGTCGGCCTCGCTTTTGAAAAGCCTGTCCAGCTTCCCCAGCTTCTTCTCGGCATACGCCCTCACGTCCGCGGAGACCGGGATCTTCTTCTCGGTAAAAGTAAACCTCATTGTCGTCAGCTCCTTTCTGTATGCGGGATCTCTCCCGTAACAGCATTATACCATACCGTGTGGAAAAAATGAACAAGTTTTTTGAAAAAAGAATAAAAAATTTTGACTGAGTGACGAAGGCCCATTTAATATTTTCCCCGGCGGCATGTACGTCGGAGAAAATCACCCGCGCGTTTCCCTTGTCCGCAAAAGCCCGTCAGGGCTTTTGCAGACAGTTTAGATGCTCCGTCACGGCCCTGGCCGCCGCCAGGTGATCCAGGGGGCCGGGGTGGCCGTTGGAGCCGGTGTTTTCGGGCCTCACCCGGGGCAGGGGGAGGAAGCTGACGTTCCTATCCCCGGTGGCGCGGGTATAGTCCTCCAGGGCGGCCTCGATATAGGGCCGCCAGAGGTCGGTGAACATACCGAAGGCCCAGACGAGCCGCGCCCTGGGATTCACCGCCCTGACCTGTGCCAGAAAACCCGTCACCGCCCCGTGAAACGCCCGGGCGCTGGCCTCATCGGGCCTGCCGTCGGGGCCGCAGCCGAACCGCGTCACCGCGCCGGTGGCGGGATCGGTATAGGGGGCCTCCTTCAAGGCGAAAAAGTCGTTGTTGCCCAGGTGAATGATCACAGCGTCGGGCTGCCACGCGGCAAAATCCCAGGGCTTCTGCCCGTCCGGGTCAGGGATAGCGGAACAGACCTCCCGGTAGACCCGGGGCGTGACGTTATGGGGATTGTTGTCCCAGGAGACGGCGGCGCCCCAGCCGCTGAGGGCCACCAAATTCACGTCGGCGTTCAGCGCACGGCCCGCCTCCAGGGCGTAGTTGCCCTGGCTGGAGTAGACGATGGGGCCGCCGGACAGCAGGCTCGCCGGCCCGCACAGGCCCTCCCCGGCGGTGACGCTGTCGCCCACAAATTCGATCCTCCGGGGCCGCGGCGGCACGGGGTAAAGCGCCCCGTCGCACTGGACGGAGCGGAGGCGGAGAACGCAGTCCGGCTCCCGGGGGAAGGGCTGCTGCTCCCGGAAGAGCCGCACCCGCCGCCGGACGGCGGGGACGCCCCGAAAGACGCACACCCGGCTGACCCCGCGCTCCACCGCCTGGCGCAGTACGGTCACGCCGTCCAGCTCCGCGCGAATCCACAAAAGGCCGGTATAGCCGGTGTTCTCCAGCTCCAACCAGAGCTCCGCGGCGTCCGTCTCCAGCTCGATGCCCGCGCCCGTCCAGAAAAGGGGCAGCGGCTCTTTTTTCACGGTGCGCCCGTGGATCAGGATACGCTCGTCCAGAGGGGAATAGATGTTCATATCACAGCACTCACTTTTTCAAAAACTCAATTTCTATATTTTCGACGTTTTTTCCGGCGGCCTGCGGGTCGGAAAAATCACCCGCACGTTCCCTTTGTCGGACAAAGGCCCTCAGGCCTTTGCCAGACAGTTACAGCACCTGCGTGGCGTGGCGGGTGACGTGACAGCCCACGTTGACCACGCAGGCCGTCCCGGCGATGTGACTGGCGTAGGCGTTGATGTTCACCGCCAGGGCTGTCGTCCTGCCGCCGAAGCCCTGGGGGCCGATGCCCAGGGCGTTGATCTTCTCCAGGACCCGCTCCTCCATGGCGGCGTAAAACCCGTCGGGGTTGCGCCGATCCACCGGGCGGGTCAGGGCCAGCTTTGCCATCATGGCGGCCTTCTCCACCGTGCCGCCGATGCCCACGCCCAGCACCACCGGCGGGCAGGGGTCGGCCCCGGCCAGCTCCACCGTCTCCACGATGAAGTCCTCAAACGCCTCGATCCCGGCGGAGGGCAGGAACATCTTCAGACGGCTCTTGTTCTCGCTGCCAAAGCCCTTGGGCGCCACGGTGAGGGTGAGGGCGTCCCCGGGGACGATCCTTGTCCACAGGACGGGCGGGGTGTTGTCGTTGGTGTTCACCCGCCGGAAGGGGTCGGCCACCACGGATTTTCTCAGATACCCGTTGACGTACCCCCGGCGCACCCCCTCGGTGACGGCGGCCTCAAAGTCCCCGCCGGCAATGTGTACGTCCTGGCCCACGTCGGCGAACACCACCGCCATGCCCGTGTCCTGGCAGATGGGCAGGCCGCCCTGGGCGGCGCAGGTGAAGTTGTCCGCCATATCCCGCAGGGCGGCTCTCCCGGCCTCCGACGGCTCGGCCTGGGCGGCCCTTTCGATGGCGGCCCGCAGATCGGGCGTCAGCACCGTGGCGGCGCGGATACAGAGCCGTTCAACGGCGTCGGCGATGTCGGAACAGAGGATCTCTCTCATAGTCAGGCTCCTTTGCGGTCAAGAAGTTGATAAAATAAGTATACCATATCCGGGCCCCGTGTGGTATAATGATTTTAAATTTTTCGGAACGCGGCCTTCACCGCCGCGCAGGGAGGGATACCATGGCCAGGGAGCTTACCCGCGCCCAGCAGATCGAGCGGAGCATCATCAAAAAATACCGCAAGGAGCTGTGGAACCCCTTCACCTACGCCGTCAACCGATACGAGCTGATCCGGGCGGGGGACGCCATCGCCGTGTGCGTCTCCGGGGGCAAGGACTCCATGCTCCTGGCAAAGCTGATGCAGGAGCTGCACCGCCACACCGCCGTCCCCTTCGACGTGAAATACATCGTTATGGATCCGGGCTACGCCCCGGAGAACCGGCGGCGGCTTGAGGAGAACGCGGCGCTGCTCAACATACCGGCGGAAATCTTTGAAAGCGACGTTTTCGCGGTGGCCAACGCCCAGGAGAAGAACCCCTGCTATCTGTGCGCCCGTATGCGGCGGGGGTACCTCTACGCCAAGGCCCGGGAGCTGGGGTGCAACAAGATCGCCCTGGGCCACCATTTCAACGACGTCATCGAGACGACCCTGATGGCCCTCCTTTTCGGGGCGCAGCTCCAGGGCATGATGCCCAAGCTCCACAGCACCAACTTCCCCGGCATGGAGCTGATACGCCCCCTCTACTGCGTCCACGAGGACGATATCATCGCCTGGGCCCGGTATAACGGCCTTGAATTTCTGCGCTGTGCCTGCCGCTTCACCGAGGGGCTGGAGACCGGGGAGCTGACGGGCAAGCGCCGCCAGACCAAGGAGCTGATCCGGGCGCTGAAAAAGACGGATCCCAACGTGGAGAAGTCCATCTTCAACGCCATACACGAGCTGTCGCTGGACACCTTCCCGGCCTACAAGACCCGGGGCGTGGAGCATTTTTTCCTGGAGACCTACGACAAGCCCTGAGACGGCGGGCTTTTTTCGTGATTTTTCCCGCCCCGGGGCCGGTTTTTTCCGTTTCCCCCTTGAAAACCGCCGGGGAATGGTCTACAATACTCCCGTACTGTGCAGAGTAGGCCGGCGCGCGTTAAGTGCTTTGGGGACGGAGAGTTGCCCCGGAGACGAAGGGTTTTCCCGCGGTGCGCCTGCCGCATCCCGCTGCGACAGAGGATAGCCATATCTCCTGCCTTGTGGACATTTCTGCATGGAGGGAGGTATGTTTTTTATGAAAAAATGGAAAGAGACGCTGATCGAGTCATCCCTTGAGCTGAAAAAGCTGCGGGTGCTCACCGCCCTCGCCGTCATGGGGGCGCTGTCCCTGGCCCTGAAGGCCGCCGACGTGGACATCGGGGGCTTCGCCTCTATCGGGTTTGCCGGCATCCCCAACCAGGTGGTGGATATGCTCTTCGGGCCGGTGACGGGGACGCTCTTCGGCGGGGCCATGGACATTCTGAAGTTTTTCATCAAGCCCAGCGGCGCCTTCCACTTCGGCTACACCTTCAACGCCATGCTGGCGGCCTTCATCTACGGGTGCTTCTACTACAAGCGGCCCGTCAGCTTCTGGCGCATCTTGGCGGCCAAGGGGCTTATCGAGATCGTTGTCAACCTGGGCTTCGGCACCCTCTGGTCGGCCCAGCTCTACGGGCGGGCCTTCCTGGCCACGCTGAAGCTGCGGATCGGGTGGAGCCTCCTCATCAACTGGCCTCTGAACACCGCCGTCTTTACCCTCATCGCCAAGGGCATGGAGCGGGCCGGGGTGTTCCGCTATTTTCAGGATAAGTAGCTTCTCTTATATCCCGTAGAGGCGCCTGCCGTTCTCCGTGGTGATCCGTGCCACGTCCTCCGGCGTAAGGCCGCGGAGTTCTGCGATCTTCTCCGCCACCAGATGGACAAGCAGGGAGGAGTTGCGCTCCCCCCGGTGGGGAACCGGGGCCATGTAGGGGCTGTCCGTCTCTATGACCATGCGCTCCAGGGGCATCTTCTCCACCACCTCCAGCACCCGGCGGGCGTTTTTAAAGGTGACCACGCCGGTAAAGCCCAGATAGAAGCCCCAGTCCAGCAGGGTCTTGGCCGTCTCCCAGCTTCCCGAGTAGCAGTGGACGACGCCCCGGACACCGGGGTGGGCCTTTAGGATATCCAGGTTGTCGGCGACGGCCTCCCGCTCGTGGATGATGACGGGCTTTTCCAGCTCCCGGGCCAGCTCCAGCTGCCGGGCGTAGACCCGGCGCTGAACGTCCCGGGGGGAGAAGTCGTAGTGATAGTCCAAGCCGATCTCCCCCACCGCCACGCACTTGGGATCGGCGGCCAGGGCGCGGATCGCCTCCGGGTAGTCCTCCGCCGCCCGGGCGGCCTCGTGGGGGTGTACCCCGGCGGCGAACCAGACGAAGTCGTACTCGTGGGCGATGTCCCGGGCCTTCTTCGCCGAGGCGATATCCGAGGCCGGATCTACGATCAGCCCCACACCGGCGTCCCTCATCTGCGCCAGCAGCGCCCCGCGATCCGCGTCAAATTTTTCATCGTCGTAGTGGGCGTGGGTGTCAAAGAGCATAAACTTTTCCCCCAATTTGTGTGAAATTTGAAAAAAACTCTTGCAATCTTGCCGAAATTATGATAGCATAGAATTCCCGCGAATGAAAGTACAATATTATCTTAAAAAGGATTGATTATTTTGGAAATCGCAATCACCATCATCCAGCTCATCGCCTGTGTGGCTCTTGTGGTCATCGTCCTTATGCAGAGCGGCAAGAGCGCCGGCCTCTCCGGCGCCATCGGCGGCGGCAGCGGCGACACGTTCCTGGCCAAGAACAAGGCCAAGACCCTGGACGCGCGCCTGGCCCGGCTCACCAAATGGGTGGCCGCCCTCTTCATCGTCCTGACCCTGGTGCTGGATTTCTTCGTAAAATAACCGATACCGCCGCCGGGAGCCGCAAGGCTCCCGGCTTTTTTGCGCAAAATGGTTGCGGCTCCGCCGCGTATTCCCATTGCGGGCGGGTTTTGAACCCGCCCCTACGGTTCTTAAGGAAATATTTCCTCTATTTTTCGTAAAATCTTTCATTAGGGTTTGTAGGGGCCGCCTCTCCAGGCGGCCCGCCGAATTTCCGGGGAATTTAATTTAACCGCCGTACGGGCCGCCGCCCACGGCGGCCCACGTCATGCACAATGATTTCCCAATAATGATTACGCTTTCCCCCAAACGCACAATTCCCCCGTACGGGCCGGACGCGTCGTCGCGGAACCGGCTTCACCTCGCGTCCCCGCGCGGCGGGAACGCTCAGGCGCACGGTTCGCTCCTCCTTTCCCCATCGGGCAACGGCCCGATGGGGCCCCCAATGCGGCCCGCCTATCGAATTACGATTCCGCCTCCCAAAAAGGTTGCGGCTTCGCCGCGTATTGATATTTTCGGGCCGCCAAGAGAGGCGGCCCCTACAACATATAGGAAAGCTTATTTGTAATTCGTTGGGCCGCCGTGGGCGGCGGCCCGTACAGCGTTTAAAGATAGGTTTTCAGAAAGTCGTCAGGCGGGCCGGCCAGTGTCCGGCCCGTACAGAACATTTTGCGTAATAAATCAGGCTTCCGTATGTTCGGAGGGAAGGGTTTGGAAGGGGAACCGTCAGGGTTCCCCTTCCGTTTCAATCGCCCCCGCCGCGCGGCGGTTGCGGCTACGCCGCGTATTTGAATTTCGGGCGGGTTAAAGAACCCGCCCCTACGGTTCTTAAGGAAGATTTTTCCGTTATTTTTGCAAAATCTTTCAATAGGACTTGTAGGGGCCGCCTCTCCAGGCGGCCCGCCGTATTTCCGGGGCATTATGTATAACGTCCGTAGGGGCCGCCGTCCCCGGCGGCCCGTCCCGGTCAACCTCCGGGCGGTCAATCAACGATGGACGGGTCGCCCGGGAGGGCGACCCCTACGAAAGCGTTGTACGAAATCACCACGGATTTTGTTAATCTCTGCGTAAGACAGCGGGCCGCCAAGAGAGGCGGCCCCTACAACGTATGGGAAAGCTTATCTATAATACGGTGGGCCGCCGTGGGCGGCGGCCCGTACAGCGTTTAAAGATAGGCTTTCAGAAAGTCGGAAGGCCGCCCGGCGGATTTCCGGGGATTTTCCCTGCAATCCCCCTGCTTTTTTCCCTCTTGACCGGCATGATACATGAATGATACAATCCTGTGGTAGAATGATTCTCAGATTCCCACAGAGAAAGAGGGAGAGATATGAAAAACGTATGGAAGCTTACGGCGGCGGTGCTGGCGGCCTGTGTGTTGGCGGGGGTGCCGTCGTTTTTTGCCCTCCGGGAGCGCAAGGCCCTGGGGGAGCTGAGCGCCCGGGCGGACAGCCTCCAGGCGGAGGCCGAGAGCGTCAAGGCGGAGCGGGACGGGCTGGCCCGGGCGCTTTCCGACGCTCAAGATGAGCTGGCGGGCCGGGAGGCGGAGCTGGAGGCGATCCAAAACGCCCTGGACAGCGCCGAGACGGAGCGGGACGGGCTGGCCTCCCAGCTTCAGGACGCCCAGGAGAAAATTGAGGAGCTGAGCCGGACGCCGCGCTTTGACCCGGAGGGGCCGGAGTACCAGCAGCTCTACCCGGACTTCTATGCTCCCCAGCCCCTGGACGCCTCCCAGGCCCCCGCCAGGGTCATCTACCTGACCTTCGACGACGGCCCCTCGGTCCAGACGGGCAAGGTGCTGGAGATCCTGGCCCGGGAGAACATCAAGGGCACCTTCTTCGTAGTGGGGCGCAGCGGGGCCGCCAGCCCCGACACCCTGCGGGCCATCGTACAGGCTGGTCACACCGTGGGAATGCACTCCTGGTCCCACGAGTACAAGACCATCTACGCCAGCGTGGAGGCCTTTTTGGCGGATATGTATAAGGTGTTCACCCTGATCCGGGACGAGACGGGCGTCACCCCCACCTTCTTCCGCTTCCCCGGCGGCAGTACCAACAGCTACGACTACGGCATCTATCAGGATATCCTGGCCGAGATGCTCCGCCGGGGCTTCGTCCCCTGCGACTGGAATATGTCGGCCCAGGACGCCACCAAGACCCCCCTGCCCCCGGAGCAGATCGTCGCCAACGTCCTCAGCGCCGGGAACGTGGCCCGGGGCGTGGTGCTGATGCACGATTCCAAACCCCGCTCCACCACCGTGGAGGCCCTGCCCGACCTCATCGCCGCCCTGCGGGAACGCGGCTACTCCTTCGCCGCCCTGACCCCGGAGGTGAAGCCTACCCTCTTTAACTACAAGAATTTCGAGCAGATACCCCGATAAGCGTCACTTTAAAATAAAAAACGAATTATACAAAACGCCGAACGGGAGGCCGCTCCTGTCCGGCATTTTTGTTGAAAGTAGAAATAATTAAAAATATTATAAAAATATGCTTGACATATACTTTGCTCCATGGTATAATGCGCTCACAAACGAAGCTCACGGCTCCAGATACACCCCCTCCCGGGGGTCGGTATAGGCCAGCAGGCACCGGTGTCCGTAGAGCATCGAGGCGGGCAGCCGCCAGGGGAGGGTATCGTAGAACTTGTCGGCGGCCAGCGCGCCGTCCACATAGAGCAGGGCGATATCGAAGGGGAAGTCCAGGGTGACGAAGCCCCGGGCCTCCGCCGCCTCCAGGTGCCGCCAATGGATCTCCCGCGCCCCGGCCAGCGCCAGCTCCTCCGCGTGCGGCGGCGGGACGGCGGGGCCGTCGCAGGGGGTCAGGGCGAAGCACGCCTCCGGCGGGGCGGGGCTGTCGTCAAAGGCCAGACCGGCCTCCGTCCGGCGGAGCCGCAGGGTCCGCTCCCAGGGGAGGGTGCGGACGGTGACGCCGCCCACCGCCGCCTCCGAGGCCGTCTCCCCGGAGACGGAGAGGATATCATGCCCGGAAAAGGCGTATTGGGGCGGGATACCGGGGACGGCGGCAAAGACAAAGACGTTCCCCTCCCGGCAGACAAGCTGCGCCGTGGCCCATTGGAGGGTCTCCCCGCCCAGCGTAAGGCCGAAGGGCAGGATAAAGGCCACATCGCCCCGGATATCTATGGGGGGAAAGGGCGTGTCCAGGGGCCGGAGGGCGGCGTTTTCCACGTCCCGGAGCCGCAGATGGCGCTGGTGGTGGTTCACAAAGACGAAGCCGCCATGCCCCGCGGTGCGCATGGCGTACCGCAGGCGCGCGCTGTCCGTCTCCGGGACGAATTCCTCCGCCGGGACGTGTTCCATGGGGGCCAGAACGGCCCCGAAGTCCTGCAGGAAGAGGTGCAGGAGGTTCAGAAGTCCGTAATGGGGCCGCTCCTCCCCGTAGGGGGAGAGGGGGGCCTGGAAGTCATAGTTGAGGGCGGGCAGGTCGTTGGGATAGCCGGTGGCGGTGGACTCCTGGAGGGTGGTTTGGCCGATCTTGTTGATGCCGCCGTGGTACATATAGTACCCCGCCAGGTTGTTGCCGCACCCCAGCTTCACCAGGCTCATGGCGTACACGTCCATGGGGCTGACGGCGGGCCGCCGGTGGAGGGTGGGCTGGATGCCGCCCCCCAGCTCGCAGGTGGCGAAGGGGTAACGCTCATAGGGGAGGCGCCAGCCGTCGGGGGCGGCGCCGCCCAGCAGATCCATTCCCACGGCGGAGTCGTTGCGCTGGGGGTCAAAGGCGTGATGGGTACACAGGGGCAGCTCCCCCGTGGTTTGCGCCCAGGGGGCGTCGGCGTAGCCGCCGAACACGGGGACGAACTCATCTACGGGGAACTTGGCCCCGAACCGGCTGTTCCAGCCGGTGACCGTCCACAGGGGCGCGTCGAAGCCGATGTCCCGGGCCAGGTTCTTCAGGGCCAGCAGATGCTCCGGGGCGTTCACCAGCTCGTTTTCGATCTGGATCCCCACAATGGGGCCGCCGTCCCTGTAAAAAAGCCCCTTGACCTCGTCGTAGATACGCTGATACCAGCTCCGGGCCGCCGCCAGGTAGCCGGGGTTATTGTCCCGCGCCTTGAAGGGCTTTTGCAGGAGCCAGTCGGGCAGGCCGCCGTTGCGCACCTCCCCGTGGCACCAGGGGCCCAGGCGCAGAAAGACCTCCAGCCCCTGCCGGGCGCACTCCTCCACGAAGGCCCGGATATCCCGGTCGCCGGTGAAGTCGAAGCGCCCCTCCGTCTCCTCGTGGTAGATCCAGAAGAGGTAGGTGGAGACGATACCCACGCCCCCGGCGCGGATCTTTCGGAGCTCCCGGGGCCAGTTTTCCCGGCTGTCCCGGACGAAGTGGTACTCCCCCATCACCGGCAGCCAGGGCGCGCCGCCCCGCTCAAAATACCGGGAGGTGACGTCGATCCGCTCCCCCCGGGGGTTTGCCCCGCCCAGGTGCAGATGGCCCCGCAGGAGGGGCGTGGGCGTATAAGGCTTGAATCGGTACTCCATACTGTTCAGCTCCACAGAAAAAGTTTCATCGCGGCGCGTCCCCCGTCAGGGCGCGAATGGTCTCCGGGGCGACCTCCCCTCCGGGGGAGAAGTCCGGGGAGGCCATATAGGCGTAGAGGGAGGCCAGCAGGGCGTTGGCCTCCGGCGTGGGGACGCTGTGCAGGCCCAGGGTGCTGACCGCCAGACGGCCCCCGCCGCACCGGCAGAAAAAGAGGCAGGAGAGAGTGCGCAGATAGGCGTAGGAGTCCATCAGCGTGACGGCGCTCTCCGCCCCGTCCGGCAAATCCACGGCCCAGGCACCGGCCAGGCCGCGCCACTGGTAATCGGTATGCGCCCCGGTGGGAAAGCCCCGGAAAACCGGGTGGTCTTTCTCAATCAAAAACCCCATGGCCCCGGACTGCTGGGGGAAGGTGCCAACGGACCAGAAGTCCGTGGAGAACTGCCCCTTCACCGCCCCCGGCGGGGCCTCCGGGCCGGGATCCGGGGCCAACAGCACCGCGCCGCCCCGGGCCAGGGCCGCCAGGGCCGCCCCGTCCAGGCGCCGGCACTCATAAACGCTCTCAGGCCGCCGGGCCGGTTCCCGGGGGTAGAGCCAGAGGTCGTAGTCGTTCCGGGCCTCGCCCAAGGAGAGGGTCAGGGTGAAGCTGGCCGGGGCGGGGAGATCTTCCAGGGGGATCGTCAGCGTCCCCAGCGGCGACAGCTCCCCGGGGGCCGCCGTCACCGGCGGCAGAGCGCCGGTACGCTCCACGCCGGGGCCGACAAGGCGGAAGCGGGGCGTACCCGTCAGGGCCTTTTTGCCGTAATTGGCCAGCAGGCACCGGGCCGTCAGGGTCTCCCCGGCGGCAAAGACGCGGGTCCTCAGGCGGATCAGGGGCAGGACGCCGGTGAAAAACGCCCGGAACCGCTCAGGGCGGGCAAAGGCGTAGGGCTTGGGGGCCAGGTGGGCGTTCAGCATACCCACCAGCGCCGTCCCCTGGCCGGGGAAGTCCTGGAGGCCCAGCAGGCTGATCCCCCCAAGGCCGGGGGTGGCCAGGGCGGCCTCCACCTCCGCCCGGTAGCAGAGGCGGGACAGCTCCCCGGAGGCGGAGACGTAGTCCCCCCATCGCTCCAGAAGGCCCCTTTGGGCCACCCGCTCCCGAATGAGCCGCAGATTGGCCGGATCCGTGACCCCATGAAAGGCCGCCAGCTCCGAAAAGTCCGGCAAAACCTCATACTGCCCCACCTCGAAGGAGACGACGGGGCCGGGGAAATCCGCCCGGACGGCCTCCATGGCCTCGGCGTAGTCCGTGTCCAGGGACTTTCCCTCGTTGAGCCAGCCGGTCATGCCGGCGTTGGCGGCCCGGAGGGGGCGGCCCAGATAGGCGCAGGAGGTGTAAAAATCCGCCCCGGCGTCGGTCTTGCGCTGGCCGTAGTGGTTGTTGGAGCCGGGGGCGTAGAGGCGCGTGTCGTCCAGATGGTGGGCCAGGGCCAGCAGCTCCTCCATGAAGGCGTGGCCCTCCGGCCCGGCCTGAAGCTCGTTGCCCAGGGTGAGCATCACGAAGGAGGGGTGGTTGGCGTAGGCCCTTAAGATGGCGGAAAGCTCCGCCCGGTAATAGGCGCGGCTGGCCTCGTCCCCAAAGGCGTTCCGGGGATCCCAGTGGGAAAGCTCCGGCTGGAGGAGCATACCCAGCTCGTCGGCGGCCTCAAAGGCGGCCTCCGGGGGGCAGTGGGAGTGGAAGCGCAGGTGGTTGACGCCGTAGGCGCTGTATGTCCGCAAAATCTTTCGCCAGCTCGCCGTATCCATGGGGGGATAGCCCGTCTCGGGAAACACGGCGCAATTGGCCTCGCTCCGCAGGAAGATCTTCCGTCCGTTGAGGGCGAACATACCGTCCAGGACGGTAAAGGAGCGCAGGCCGAAGCGGACGGAGACGCGCTCCGCGCCCAGGGCGGCGGTGAGGGTGTAGAGGTTCCCCTCCCCCTCGTCCCACAGCCGGAGATCCCGGCCCAGGGGCAGAAGGCACCGTCCGGCGGCGCTGTCCACCCTGGCGGGGGCCGCCAGGGCGTCGCTCTCAAAAAGCACCGGCTCCCGGGTCCGGCCCTCCACCTCCCAGCGAAGCTCCAGCTTGTCCCCCCGGGGGTAGACCCGCAGGGAGGACAGGAAAGCGCCCCGGTGGATAACAAGGCCCACCCGGCCCAAAACGCCGTTCCAGTTGGTCTGGGTCTCGTCGGTGGCGGTGGAGGAGGCCAGCAGGGCGCTCCGGGGCCAGCCGGGGTAGGAATTGTCCGAAAGGAGCGTCAGCTCATCGTCCCCGGTGAGCAGGCCTGTCACCTCAAAGCGCCGGGGCGTGGAGAGGGTGGGGGGATCGGCCTCCGGGGCCGGGACGCCGTTCACCAAAAGCTTCAGCGCCCGCGCCCTGCCGCAGACGAAAAAGACCCTGGCCCCCGCCGGAGGGGCCAGCTTCACCCGCCGGGTGAGGGCGGCGGGGCCCTCGTAGGTCACGCGGCGGGTGAACCGGGTGGCGATGACCTCCGCCCCGGACAGAGCCTCGTTGATCTGCTCGTCGGGGTGCCAGGGCGCTTTGACGGCGTCGGGAAAGCCGATCCCGGCCTCGTCCAAGGTGCCGGGGAGGCGGACGGCGCCGCTTTTTCCGGGGATTTCACAGGCCCACAGGCCGGAAAGATCAATAAAGTCCATAGGCGCTCCTCAAGGTCGATAGGATTTTGTGTCAGGGCAAGCGGCCCGGCAAATTTCCGGGGCATTATGGATAACGCACCCGTAGGGGCCGCCGTCCCCGGCGGCCCGTCCATCGTTGATTGACAGCCCGGAGGTTAACGGGGGACGGGTCGCCCGGGAGGGCGACCCCTACGGAAGCGTAAGAATGAGTCGTTGCGAAATTCGATGCTGCCACGGGCCGCCAAGAGAGGCGGCCCCTACAAGCCCTGATGAAAGATTTTGTGAAAATAACACATAAATTTTCCTTAAAAGCCGTAGGGGCGGGTTCTTAAACCCGCCCGCAATTGGAATACGTGGCGGAGCCGCAACCTTTTTGGGGGCGGAGATAGAGGTTTTTCTCCAAAAGGATTTTATAGACATTCACCCCGGCGGGGGCCGGGGTGAGGGGATTCAATAAAGGGGGAGGGTCAGGAGCTGAGCTTATCCATCAGGTCGC
>CANPWM010000011.1 GCA_947584295.1 uncultured Oscillospiraceae bacterium
TTAAAGGGCAAGGCTTTGGTTTGGTGAAGGGATATGCGCAAGGGATTTGGAGTTTTGAGCGCCATTGTGTGGCTCACGCAGTTTGGTATCTCCGTGGTGGGGCCTGTGGTGCTTTGCGTGTGGGGGGCGGTATGGCTCCGCAACCGCTTTGACCTGGGGGCCTGGATCGTCATTGCAGGGGTGCTTCTGGGGTTGGGCGGCGCGGCCACCAGCCTCTGGTCGTCCCTGAAGGCCATAGACAGACAGGCGAAAAGCGACGACAAGGACTCCGGCGTAGGCTTCAACGACCACAAATGAGGGATCTTGATGTTTCACAATAACGCCGCCATACGGCAGTTTTTCAAAATAGCCATCTGCGTGGCCGTCCTTACGGCGCTGGAGATCGGCGTTTACGCCGCCATTGGGCGGTTCAGCCTCCAGGTGCTGTGGGGGGCGCTTTTCGGGGCGGCGGCCTCGGCGCTGAATTTTCTGGCGCTGACCGTCACCGTCTCCCGGGCCGCCGACAGGGCGGAGGGGGGAGACCCCATCAAGGCCAGGGCGGCGGTGCAGGGTTCCTCGGTGCTGCGGCTCCTTGTCCTGGCGGCGGCGTATATCCTGGTGCTGAGATTTACCACGTTCGACCCGCTGGCGGCGGTGCTGCCGCTGGTATTTGTGCAGATAAGCATTAGTCTTATGGAGTTTTTCCGAAAGGACGGTGAAAAGAATGGAAGTCAACGGCCCTAAGGTATATCTCCGCCTGGGCGGCATGAACATCATCACCCAGACCACGGCGGCCAGCTTCGCGGTGATGCTCCTGCTGTGTATCGCCGGGTATTTTCTGGGGCGGAACCTGAAAAAACGGCCCGGGCGTATGCAGGTGCTGACGGAGAAGGGCGTCTCCATGCTCTACGGCCTGGTGGAAGAGACCATGGGCAAGCACAACGCCTACTGGACCCCCTACATCGGGGCGCTGTTCCTCTCCTCCCTGGGCGGCTCCCTTATCGGCATGACGGGCATTTTCCGCTCCGCCACCTCCGACGTGTCCACCACCATCACCTGGGCGCTGATGACCAGCTTTCTGGTGTGGGGCTGTACCATCAAAAACAGCGGCCTTAAGAGCTTCCTTAAGGGGTACATAAACCCGCTGAATATCGTCTCCGACATCGCCCAGCCCGTCAGTATGGCCTTCCGTCACTTCGGCAACATCATGGGCGGCGGAGTGCTGACAAGTATCCTCTACACAGGCCTTGCGGGGCTTTCCTCCCTGATCGTGGGGGCGGTGCGGTCCAACGGCTGGCTCGTCACCGGCGTCACGGCGCTGGCGGGGGCGCTCCTGCTGCTCCTGGGCTTTAAAAAGAAGAAGCTGGCCCCCAAGCTTTTCGGCGCGGTGTTCGCCGCCGTGGCTGTGGCGGCGGCGCTGGAGCTTTTGGGCGTGTTCCGGGAGATCCCCATTCTGGAGGTGGGCATCCCGGCGGTGCTGAGCCTTTATTTTGACATCTTCTCCGGCGGCATCCAGGCGCTGGTGTTCTCCCTGCTGACCATGGTCTACGTGGGCATGGCCTGCCCTCCCCGCGAGGAGAAGGAGAAGCAGGAAAAAACAGGTAATTAACCGTATAATTATAATACGGTTAAGGATAAAAAACGCAAACTACTTTAGGAGGTAAATAGTATGGGTGAAATCGTTAGAGCCGCGGCTGTTCTGGGCGCGGGACTTTGCATGGGTATCGGAGCGATCGGCCCCGCCTTGGGCGAGGGCAACGCCGTAGGGAAGGCCCTGGAGGGCATGGCTCGCCAGCCGGAGGCCGCCAGCACCCTGCGTACCAACATGATCCTGGGCTGCGCCATCACCGAGTCCACGGGCATCTACTCCCTGGTCATCGCGATCCTGCTGATCTTCGCTGTCAGATAAGCGGCGCTTACAGGGCTATTATCACCGGAAGGAGTGAGTGACTTGCTGATTTTAACACAGGTCACACAATTTGAGAGTCTGGTGGGGGTGAACCCCTGGACGGCACTCTTTACCTTCTGCAACATGATCATAACCTTCCTCCTGCTGAAGAAGTTCCTCTTCAAGCCGGTGAAGAAGATGATTGACCAGCGGCAGAAGGAGATCGACGATATGTATAAGGAGGCGGAGGCCTCCAGGACCGAGGCGGCCAAGCTCCAGGCGGACTATGAGGAGCATCTGAGCGCCGCCAGGGCCGAGCGGGACGAGATCCTGCGGGACGCGGTGTCCCGCGCCCGGAAGCGGGAGTCGGAGATCTTGTCGGAGGCCAAGTCCGACGCCGCGGCTATGCTGGCCAAGGCGGAGAGCGACATCGCCCAGGAGAAGAAAAAGGCCCTCAACGAAGTGAAGAACGAGATCTCCTCCCTGTCCGTCTCCATCGCGGAGACGGTGGTGGAGCGGGAGATCACCCAGGCCGACCATGAGCGGCTGGTGATGGAGTTCATCGGGAAGCTGGGGGAGGACAATGACTGACTTTGCCAGAACCTACGGCGGCTCCCTCTATGAGCTGGCCCGGGACGAGGGCCTGACGGGGGAGATACTGTCTCAGCTCCAGCTTTGCGACGGGATCCTGGCCGGGACGCCGGAGTACACGCGCTTTCTCAGCACCCCCGCCGTCACCCGGGAGGCCCGCAGGGCCGCCGTGGACGAGAGCTTCGGCCCGCAGGTACACCCCTATGTGGCGGGGTTCCTGAAGCTTTTGGTGGATCGGGGGCAGGTGAGGGAGTTTTCCGCCTGCGTCCGGGCCTTCCGGGAGCGGTACAACGAGGACAACGGCATTTTGGAGGTGACCGTCACCACCGTGGCGGCGCTGACGGACTCCGTCCGGGAGAGGCTCCTGGAGAAGCTGACGGCCATGTTCGACAGGAGGATCGTGCTGGAGGAGAAGGTAGACCCCGGGGTGCTGGGCGGTATGCGCCTGGAGTGCGCCGGGAAACGGTACGACGGCACGGTGCGGGACCGGCTGGACAGGATCCGCCGGGGACTCCGGGAGACTGTCCTTTGAACCGCAATTTTTTGTAGGAGAGTTATACCATGGAACTTAAACCAGAGGAGATAACCAGGATCATAAAGGCCCAGATCAAGAATTACTCCAAGCTTATCGAGGAGAGCGAGACGGGCACCGTCATACTGGTGGGCGACGGCATCGCCAGGGCGTCGGGCCTGACGAACTGCCTGATGAACGAGCTTGTAGAGTTCCCCAACGGCGAGTACGGCATGGCCCAGAACCTGGAGGAAAATTCCGTTTCCATCGTTATCCTTGGTTCCGACGCCGGGATCCGGGAGGGGGACCAGGTGAAGCGCACGGGCAGGGTGGTGTCCGTCCCCGTGGGGGAGGCCCTTATCGGCCGCGTGGTGGACGCCCTGGGCCAGCCCATCGACGGCAAGGGGGAGATCGCCGCGGCGCGGTTCGACCCCATCGAGGCGCCGGCACCCGGCATCATTGAGCGCAAGAGCGTCTCGGTACCTTTGCAGACGGGCATCAAGGCCATCGACTCCATGATCCCCATCGGGCGGGGCCAGCGCGAGCTGATCATCGGCGACCGGCAAACGGGCAAGTCCACCATTGCCATTGACACCATCATCAACCAGAAGGGCAAGGACTGCCTGTGCATCTATGTGGCTATCGGGCAGAAACGCTCCACGGTGGCCCAGGTGGTAAGCACCCTGGAGGCCGCCGGGGCCATGGACTACACCACCGTGGTGTCCGCTACGGCCTCGGAGCTGGCCCCCATGCAGTACATCGCGCCCTATTCCGGCTGCACCATGGGCGAGTATTTCATGAAGCAGGGGAAGGACGTGCTGGTGATCTATGACGATCTCAGTAAGCACGCGGTGGCCTACCGGGCCATCTCCCTGCTGATCCGGCGGCCCCCCGGACGGGAGGCGTATCCGGGCGACGTGTTCTACCTCCACTCCCGGCTTTTGGAGCGGGCGGCCAGAATGGCCCCGGAGTACGGCGGCGGGTCGCTGACGGCCCTGCCTATCATCGAGACCCAGGCGGGAGACGTGTCGGCGTATATCCCCACCAACGTTATCTCCATCACCGACGGACAGATCTTCCTGGAGACGGAGCTTTTCCACTCCGGCATCATGCCCGCCGTGAACCCGGGCATATCCGTCTCCCGCGTGGGCGGCTCGGCGCAGATCAAGGCCATGAAGAAGGTGGCCGGTTCCCTGAAGCTCATCTACTCCCAGTACAGGGAGCTTCAGTCCTTCGCCCAGTTCGGTTCCGATCTTGATCAGGACACCAAGGACAGGCTTGCCCAGGGCGAGCGGATCGTGGAGGTCCTGAAGCAGAAAAACGGCGCGCCCGTGGAGGTGGCCCATCAGGTGTGCATCTTCTACGCGGCCACAGGCGGGTATTTGAAGGACATAGAGACGGGGAAAATTTCTGAATTTGAGCAGGGCCTGTACGACTACATGGACGAGCATGGCTATGACGTGCTGTCCGCTATCCGTGAGACGGGCAAGCTGGAGCCGTCCACGGAGGAGGAGCTGAAGGCCTGCATCACCAAGTATATTGAGATCTTCAACAAGTGAGGTGAGCCACAGTGGCCGGTGTTTCCATGAAGGATATCAAGCTGCGCATACGCAGTATGGAGAGCACCAAGCAGATCACCAAGGCCATGGAGATGGTGGCGGCCTCCAAGCTGCGCCGCGCCCAGGACAACGTGACCCGCAGCCGCCCCTATTTTGAGACGATCTACGCCACCATGTGCGCCATTGCCAGAAGCTCCGGCAGCTTTACCTCGCCGTATCTGGAGAGCCGGGAGGTCAAAAAGAGCTGCTATGTGGTGATCGCCGGCGACAGGGGCCTGGCGGGGGGCTATAACCACAACGTCCTGAAGCTGGCGGAGGCGGAGATGGCGCAAAGGAGCGTCACCGTTGTCCCCATCGGGAAGAAGAGCGTGGAGAATTTCCGCGCCCACGGGTACGATATCCTGACGGACGCCTATATTCAGGCGGGGAGCATGTCGGTGTCCGACTGCTTTACCCTGGCGAAAGACCTGTGCGGGCGGTTCCTGGCGGGGGAGTTTGACGAGGTGCGCATCGTCTATACGGGGTTTGTGTCCATTCTGACCCAGCAGCCCACGGCCATGACCGTCCTGCCCCTCCAGGGGGAGGGGGAGCCGGAGGCGGCGCCCTCGGAGACGATCTACGAGCCGGACAGCGAGACGCTGTTCGCCGCCATCGTGCCGGAGTACCTGGGGGGCCTGCTGTACGGGGCGCTGTGCGAGTGCGTGGCCTCGGAGCAGGGCGCGCGGCGCACGGCTATGGATTCGGCCACCAAGAACGCCGAGGAGATGATCGGCGACCTGTCGCTGAAATATAACCGCGCCCGCCAGGGGGCCATCACCCAGGAGATCACGGAGATCGTGGCGGGATCCACCGGCTCATAAAGGCTCTGCCTTTATGGGACAAAGGGATCTGCCGGTTTGCTCCGCGCCCGCCCCGAAGGGCGCGCTCCGCAAACCTGAGCGGGCATTTTTCCAAGGCGCATGTCCCTTGGAAAAATAATTTGATTTATTCGCGTCTGCGGACGCGAACTCTGCGAGGCTTTTATCCTTCTTTAAGGAGTTGATTCATTTGGCAACCAAACACAGGGGCACCGTGGCCCAGATCATGGGGCCGGTGCTGGATATCCGTTTTAAGGACGGGGAGCTGCCGGAGCTTTTGAACGCCGTGACCGTCGAGGCGGGCGGCAGGACGCTGACCTGCGAGGTGGCGCAGCACATCGGGGACAACATCGCCAGGTGCGTGGCCATGGGTTCTACCGACGGCCTCTCCAGGGGCCTGGAGGCCCTGGACACCGGCGGGCCTATCACCGTGCCGGTGGGGGAGGAGTGCCTGGGGCGCATCTTTAACCTGCTGGGTGACCCGGTGGACAATATGCCCGCGCCGGAGACCAAGGAGCGCTGGCCTATCCACCGCCCCGCCCCCAGCTATGACGAGCAGGAGGGCGCTACGGAGATCTTTGAGACGGGCATCAAGGTGGTAGACCTGATCTGCCCCTACGCCAAAGGCGGCAAGATCGGCCTGTTCGGCGGCGCGGGCGTGGGCAAGACCGTGCTGATCATGGAGCTGATACACAACATCGCCACCCAGCACGGGGGCCTTTCCGTGTTCACCGGCGTGGGCGAGCGTACCCGCGAGGGCAACGACCTTTACAACGAGATGAAGGAGTCCGGGGTGCTGGCCAAGACGGCCCTGGTGTACGGGCAGATGAACGAGCCGCCCGGAGCCAGAATGAGAGTGGGCCTTTCGGGCCTGACCATGGCGGAGTATTTCCGGGACGAGAAGCACCAGGACGTGCTGCTGTTTATCGACAACATCTTCCGCTTCACCCAGGCGGGGTCTGAGGTGTCGGCGCTGCTGGGGCGTATGCCCTCCGCCGTGGGCTATCAGCCCACCCTGGCTACGGAGATGGGCGCTCTGCAGGAGCGCATCACCAGCACCAAGCGCGGCTCCATCACCTCCGTCCAGGCGGTGTATGTCCCCGCCGACGACCTGACCGACCCCGCGCCGGCCACCACCTTCGCCCATCTGGACGCCACTACGGTGCTGGATCGCTCCATCGCGTCCCTGGGCATCTATCCCGCCGTGGATCCCCTGGATTCCACCAGCCGGATCCTGACCCCGGAGATCGTGGGGCAGGAGCATTATGAGGTGGCCAGGGCCGTCCAGCAGATGCTCCAGCGGTATAAGGAGCTGCAGGATATCATCGCCATCATGGGTATGGACGAGCTTTCCGAGGCCGACAAGCTCACCGTGGCCAGGGCCAGGAAGATCCAGCGGTTCCTCTCCCAGCCCTTCTCCGTGGCTGAGCAGTTCACGGGCATGGAGGGCCGGTATGTGCCGCTGAGCGAGACGATCCGGGGCTTTAAGGAGATTATCGAGGGCCGGCATGACGACCTGCCGGAGTCCGCGTTCCTGTTCGCCGGGACCATCGACGACGTTGTGAAGAAAGCGAGAGGGTGACCGGCATGGCGACCTTCAAGCTGAAAATCGTCACCCCCGACGAGGCGATGTTCGACGGGGAGGCCCGGAGCCTGACGGTGAGGACCGTGGAGGGCGACGTGTGTATCCTGCCGGGGCATATCAACTTCCTCACCGCCCTGGGCATGGGGGAGGCCAAGGTCGTCCCCGCTGAGGGGGAGGCCCGCCGCGCCGCGTGCATCGGCGGAATGCTGTCGGTGAACGGGGAGCAGGTGACGCTGGCCCCCACCACCTTTGAGTGGGCCGACCAGATCGACCTTTCCCGGGCGGAGCGCGCCCGGGAGCAGGCCCAGGAGAAGCTGGCCCACCGGGAGAAGCTCAACGACCACGAGTTTGCCATCGCCGAGGCGAAGTTGAAGCGGGCGCTGGTGCGCTCCAGCGTGGCCAGCAGGAGATAAAAAAGAGAAAGGCTCTCCGGCTTTTGGGGCCGGTCATAAAACAGTATGTTGTTTGCGCTTGTCTGTAGGACGGGCAAGGGCAGCGGATAGGAACGCTCTGATTGATGTCAAAATCGTCGGAGCGTTTTCTATTTGATATACACAGAGATTTAAGAAAAAGATTTTGATGAGCGTGCTTAAAGAGTGATAGATTTCTTCACATTTGGGTGGTATAGTGTTAAATGTTGAGTGGGTGACTGTTCGATTAATCGGAATTTGAAATGGAGAGAGCAAGAAGTTGAGTACGGCAGAAATACTTACACAAATGGGCTTTGGCAAGCCGGATAGAATTGAAGTTTTTAAGAGCGCAGAGGACGATAAAGACTATAATGCTTGGAAAGTAGAAATTGACCATACGGTTTACGTTCTGAAAAAAACGGGCGATCAGGAAATATCCGTTTATGAGACATTTCTGAAACAGGCTGAATATGGGGCTCCGCGTTTCTATAAGAGCATTAACTGTCACGATGAAAAATATATGCTTATTGAATATATTGAAGGAAATGATCTGCGTGTATGTGAGAGAAAGTCACTGACCGCAGTTCTGGACGCTTTGATTTATTTGCAGAAGCTGTATTGGGAAAGACGGGACCTTCAGAATATTGGTTTTGGTTTCGAGGCAAGCTTGTCGGATCGTCGAACGCGCGGCGAATATCTGAATGACCCGGATTTGGAACAGGCTTATGAAACATTCTTGCGGCTATATTCAAGTATTCCGAGGACGCTGTGTCACGATGATCTTCTTCCGTTTAATGTCGTAATCGCAAAGGGAAAGGCAACGATCATTGATTGGGAGTACGCAGGTATTTTGCCTTACCCAACTTCGCTCGCTCGTCTGATTGCACACGGCGAGGAAGATGAGAAAGCATTTTTCCACATGAAACAAGCAGATAAGGACTATGCAATTGAATACTTTTTTGAGCATTTGTTAAAAGATAAGGGCATAAATTACGACGATTATCTTAGAACCATGGATTACTTTTTGCTCTTTGAGTATTGCGAATGGATTATGCTCGGTAATAAATACAATGACACAAAATCAGAACGGTTTAAGGCGTATTTGATTAAGGCGAAAAATCTCGCAAAAAGAATTGAGAGAAACAAAGATTATTAAAAGATGATTTTTTAAGAAACAGCATGACTAATAATCAACTTCCCATTCGATGAGCAGTAGAAAACCCCTTTAGGAACTAAAGGGCGCACTTTTTCGTGATGTCAGGCCCGTCAGGACGTAAAGGGCGGACTTTTTGCAGTCTCACGGCCATATATTGGGTGAAAAGGACGGTATTGTAAACGCAATGCCGTCCTTTCAGATTGTCAAAAAACGCAAATCGAGTTTTTTCCGGCGGCATGTACGTCGGAAAAAATCCCTTTTGTCGCACAAGCGTGCAAATGGGGCTTCCGCCGGGCCGCTGCCCGGTGGGGAGAGGCGGAGCGAAGTCCGCGACTGAGCCTTCGCGCCTGCGCGGAGGCGAGGTATCGCGACTTCCGCGACGACGACGCGCGCAGGGCGACGGCAGGGGGAAATATCTGAATTTCGCAAAATTCAGATATTTCCCCCGCACGTTCCCCTTTGTCGGAAAAGGCCAACGGCCTTTTTCGACAGGATAAAAGACGGTATTGCGTTTACAATACCGTCCTATTATTAATCGGGGTGGATCAGAAGATATAATCGGTGACGCAGTCGTACCAGTGGACGAAGGTCTGGCCGTTGACAGTCAGGCGGTGATTGTGGGGGAGCTGCTGTGTCCAGGGCTTGTGATACCGCTCCAGGGCCCAGTCGTCCCGGTTGTAGCGCCGCCAGAGGACGGTGCGGCCGTTTTGATCCACATAGTCCTCCGAAACCACCGCGTCGTCGAAGCACTCGATGTCGATGACGCACACGGTATCGTAGCTTTTTCCGTTGATGGTGACCCGGTAACGGCCCGTCACGTCTATTGACTGGAGATTTGGCCCCGCCTGGCCGGTAACGGTATCGCCCTCCCGGTGGAGGATCCCTTTCCGGCGCAGATGGGTCTCCTGACCGCAGTTGTCCGGGCCAAAGCCCCAATTGTCCAGGAAGCTGTTCCCGTCCAGGAAGGTGAAGCACTTGCGTACGCCGTTCTCTACGTGGCTCTCCGCCAGAAAGCGGACGTGGGTATCGGTAAGCTGGGCCGCGAACCGGCGCTCGATCCTGTCAATACAGCCGGTGCGGTAGTAGTCCGCGGCGCCGTGCTGGACGGCGGTAAATTCGACCCCCTCGACGCCGTGGATCTCAACACGGCCTACCGTCTCCAGCTCGCTCCATTCGGTGCGCCGCCGGGAGGGAAATTCGTACAGTCCCCAGCGGAGCTTCTCGCCCTCCCGCGGTATGAGGAGCCACCCGGGCAGCTCCTCCCATCTGGTCTCGAAGGGGGGCAGATTCAGCTTTTCAATGGTGTATTCCGGCAAAAAGGCCGGCAGTTCTTTTATCATGGCGCTTTCTCCTTTCGCTTGCGCGGGGCGGGACGGATAATGGGCCTTGAAATGCCGCTTGGCGGCGTGGAGGCGGCTTTTCACGGTACCCAGGGGGATTTGGAGACGGTGGGCGATGTCCGCCTGGGGCAGCTCCCGCCAGTAGTAGAGGTACAGGATCTGCCGGTCACGGGACTCCAGCCGATCCATCACGTCCTCCACGGGGGTGTAGATCGGCCCCAGGCGGCCGTAGGACAGCTCCCGTTCCGGCACGCTGTCCAGGGGCAGCTCCAGGCGCTTTGCCTGGGTTCGGAACCAGTCGTTTACCTTGTTCCGGGCGATCTGCAGGAGCCAGCCCTTGAAGGCGGCCTGCTCCCGGAGGCCGTGAAAGGCCCGGAAGGCCGCCAGGTAGGTCTCCTGAAGAATGTCCTCCGCGTCGGCCCGCTCCGGGACACGGAAGCGGACATACCGCTCCACCGCGGGGCGGCAGGCGGCCAACAGTGTTTCAAAGTCCTCCATACGTCACCTCCCTGTGTGAAATCGGAACCGGTTCGATTATATAGACGGGAAAAAGCGGAGAAAGGTTCATTTTTTCACGAAAAAGCCCCGGAGGCGGAACCTCCGGGGGCGACGGTTATTTCCAGCCCGGGTAGTCGAAGGGGTCGATGGGGTTGCGGTCGAAGAAGCGGAGGGTCTCGGCGGCGTCGGCGCGGATCTGGTCGCGCAGCTGCTCGATCTTGTCAAATTTCCGCTCGTCCCGAAGGAAACGGTAAAATTCCACCCGGATCGGACAGCCGTAGAGGTTCCCGTCGAAGCCCAGCAGGTGGCTCTCCACGCTGACGGCCTCCTGGCCGCTGACGGTGGGGCGGACGCCGATGTTGGTGACGGCGGGGACACGCAGGCCGGTTTTCAGCATGTGGGCCTCGGCGATGTAGACGCCGTGGCGGGGCACGAGGACGCCCTCCTCGAAGCGCATATTGACGGTGGGGGTACCCAGCGTCCTGCCGAAGCGGTAGCCGTGGCGCACGGTGTCCGTCAGCAGGTGGCGGTGGCCCAGAAGCTCCCCGGCCCGGCGGCACTGGCCCTCCAGCAGCAGGGAGCGAATGCGGGTGGAGCTGATGGGTTCGCCGTCCGCCAGTACCGGCGGGACGATCCGGCAACCCAGGGACAGGGCGGCGCACTTCTCCCGCAGAAGGGCGGCGGTGCCGGCCCCCTGATAGCCGAAGCGGAAGTCGCTGCCAGCCACAAGGCACACCGCGCCGAAGTCGCTTTTCAGCCACTCCACGAAGCGATCCCAGGCCATGTGCCGCAGCTCGTCGTCAAAGTGCAGGAAGATGAGGTCGTCGATGCCGTAGAGCCGCCGCATGATGTCCGCCCGGTCCAGGGGGGAGTTGATCATGGGGACGGGGCGGCCGTCCGCCGTCTTGCAGGGGGGCGTGTCGAAGGAGATGACGGCGGGGGCCACGTTGTATTCGCGGGCAAGCTCACAGGTGGCCCGCAGAAGGGCGGCGTGGCCCAGATGGACGCCGTCGAAAAAGCCCAGGGCGATGACCCGTTGACCTTTTTCCAATCAAATCACCTCGAAAAAACTCTTGACAGTCCGCATTTGGCCGTCTTGCGCCTGGCCCACCAGCAAAAAAGCGCCGGAGGGGGCGTAGACCCTGTACCGCCCGTCGGGCAGCTCCACGGGGAAGGGCGCGCCGTTGCGGCACTGGCGCTCCTGAATCTCGGAGACGGTGAAGGCGGGGAGGGCGGAGAAGAGGCTGTCCACCGGGAGAAGGAGGCCCTCCAGATCGCCCTGCTCGGCCCGCTCCACCACCTGAGAGAGCGGGTGGGCGGACTGGATATCGAAGGCGCCGGCACGGGTGCGTCGGAGGGAGGCCATGACGCCCCCACAGCCCAGGCGCTGGCCGATGTCGTGGCAGAGGGTGCGAATGTATGTACCCTTGGAACACTCCACCTCCAAAAGAAAGCCCTCCTCCGTCCGGCCCAGGCAGGCGAGGGCGTAGACGGTTATCCGGCGCGGGGGGCGCTCTACGCTTTCGCCCCGGCGGGCGATCTCGTAGAGCTTCCGGCCGCCGATCTTGACGGCGGAGTACATGGGCGGGATCTGCCAGAGGGGGCCGGTGAAGGCCGGGAGGACGGAGAGCAGATCGGCCTCCGTCACGTTGACCGGGCGCGTCTCCAAAATGTTCCCGCTGACGTCCTGGGTGTCGGTGACAAGTCCCAGGCGGAGCAGGGCGGTGTAACGCTTGCGGTCATTCTCGGCGAATTCCACAGCGCGGGTGGCGCGGCCCACAAAGACGGGCAGGACGCCGGTGGCCAGGGGATCCAGCGTGCCGGAGTGGCCCACGCGCTTTTCGTGGAGCGCGCCCCGGAGCTTGGCGCAGACGTCCTGGCTGGTCCAGCCGGAGGGCTTGTCGATGATTAGGATTCCGTTCATTGTTTGCCTCCTGAGCCGGGGTGGGGGATAAAACGAAGGGGGGTGCGAAATTCGATAGGCGGGCCCTACAACTTATGGGAAAGCTTTCCAGTAATCCGGCGGGCCGCCAAGAGAGGCGGCCCCTACAAGGCTAGGGGAAAGCCTTTCGGGAAGTCGGAAAGTGGGCCGCCGTGGGCGGCGGCCCGTACGGCGATTAAAGATAGATTTTTCATAATTCGATAGGCGGGCCGCATTGGGGGCCCCATTGGGCCGTTGCCCGATGGGGAAAGGACGAGCCGAGCCTGCGCCTGAGGGCGAATACTTGGAGCCCGAGGTTAAGCGGCTCGTGCGAGGACGTGGCGGAGCCGCAACCTTATAATGCCTCCTGGGCGTTCAGGGCCGCTTCGATGGGGGGGAGGAGCAGGGCCAGGGCTGCCTCGGGGGCGGCCTTGATGGTACAGCCGGAGGCCATGGCGTGGCCGCCGCCGCCGAACATTTTGGCGATTTCGGAGACGTTGACCCGCCGGCCGGAGCGCAGGGAGACGCGGCAGGAGCCGTTGTCGTTTTCACGAATGGTGACGCTGACCTCGTGGCCCGCCAGCTTGCCGGCCAGGGCGGCGACGTCGTCCATGTCGTTCTCCGTGACTCCGGCGCGGCGGATCATGTCCAGGGTGACGATGTTGACCACGATCTGGCCGTCGTGATAGGTGCGCAGGCCCGAGTAGACGGCCCCCTCCAGGGCCAGACGGGCGCGGGAGAAGGTGCGGAAGAAGAGCCGGGAGAGGCCGGAGGTGTCCGCCCCGGCCCGGGCCAGGGCCGCCGCCGTCAGGTAGGTATTCTCATTGACGTTGGCGTACTGGAAGCAGCCGGTGTCGGTGGAGACGGCGATATAGAGAAGGTCGGCCTCGGTCTTGTCGATCCCGCCGCACAGGGCCTCGATGAGCTTCAAAACGATCTCGCCGCAGGCGGCCCGGGCGGCGTCCAGCAGGGTATTTGCCGCGAAGCCGGAGTTGGAGGGGTGGTGATCCACAGCCAGCTCCACCTGGCCCTGAAAGCCCACGGGGAAAAGGTTGGGGGAGGCGATGTCCACGCTGACGGTGTGGGCGGGGGTAAAATCCGGCCCGGCCAGGTAGGGGGCCAGGAAGGGGGTAAATTTTTCGGTGATCTCGGGGTTTTTGAAAAGATACGCCCGCTTGCCGATCCGGCGCAGGGCGTGGCAGAGGGCCCCGGCGGAGCCGAGGGTATCCCCGTCCGGGCGGGTGTGGGTCAGAAGGAGGAAGCCGTCGTTTTCCCGCAGCCACCGGGCGGCGTCATTCAGCGTCATCTTCCGCCGCCTCCTCGGAGTTGATGTCCAGGGACGCCAGGAGGGAGTTGATGTGGGCGCCCTCCTCGATGGAGTGATCCATCAGGAAGGTGAGCTCCGGGGTGTTGCGCAGTCTCAGGCGCTGGCCCAGCTCCCGGCGCAGCCACCCGGAGGCGGATCTCAACCCCTGCTTCATGGCCTTGGCGTCCTCCAGCCCCAAGACGCTGAGGTAGACCTTGCAGTATTTGAGGTCGCCGCTGGTCTCGCAGGCGGTGACGGACAGAAGGCCCTGGTGGATCCGGGAATCCTTGACCTCCCGGAGAAGCTTGTCCATGCAGAGCCGGATATCCTCGTTGACGCGGTTTATATGGTTAGATGGCATAAGTCCTTTTTCCTTTCAGCAGGTTATAGTCAGGCAGATCTGTGAGATCAGGCCGTTGGGGAAGTCCCCGGTATGGTCAGGCTCATGGGGCGGTTCGCACAGAAGGCGCAGGCGCTCCCTATCCAGCTCCCGGAGGGCGCAATGGCGATACCGGGGCCGTTCCCCGCCGCCGTCCCCCACCCAGAGGGACCAGAGTTCCAGCTCCTCCCCGGGGGAGAAGTTCGCGCTCAGGTACTCTGTCAGAGAGCGCAGGTCGTTTTCGTCTCCGCACATATCCAGCTCATATCGGAAAGGCTTCATCACGAAGCCCAGCGCCTCCACCGCCGCTTGGTAGTATGTGTGTTCCGACACCGAAAAACCCGGAACCGTGACGGTCACGCCCCCGCCGGACAAAGTTCGCGTACCACGCGGCTCCAAAAGCGGGACGGGTTTTTCCGAGGCAAGCAGAAGAACATGGCTCATGGCCGCTCCCCCCTTTTAAAGTGAAAACCGGGCGGGCGTCGGCGCCCGCCCGATAAGGTCTTATATCTGCTCCATGACGAAGCACTCGATGACGTCGCCCACCTTGACATCGTTGAATTTGTCCACCTGCATACCGCACTCGTAGCCGGAGGCCACCTCGCGCACGTCGTCCTTGAAGCGCCGGAGGGAGGCAAGCTCGCCGTCGAAGATGATGACGTTGTCACGAATGACCCGCACCTTGCAGCCGCGCTGGATCTTGCCGTCCAGCACATAGCAGCCGCAGACGGTACCCACCTTGGAGACCTTGTAGGTCTCCCGTACCTCGGCGTGGCCCAGCTGCACCTCCCGGAATTTCGGGGCCAGCATACCTTTCATGGCGGCCTCGATCTCGCCGATGCAGTCGTAGATGATGCTGTAAAGCCGGATATCCACATGGCTCCTGGCGGCGGATTCCCGGGCGGCGTTGTCCGGGCGGACGTTGAAGCCCACCACGATGGCCCCGGAGGTGGCCGCCAGCATCACGTCGGATTCGGAGATGGCGCCCACGGCGGAGTGGATCACGCGGACCCGAACCTCCTCGTTGGTAAGCTTCTCCAGGCTGGCCTTGATGGCCTCGGCGGAACCCTGGACGTCGGCCTTGACGATGATGGGCAGCTCCTTCAGCTCGCCCTCCTTGATCTGGGCGAAGAGATCCTCCAGAGAGACCTTCCTGGCCCCGGCGTCGGGGGCGTTGCGGTTCTGCTTGCGCTCCTCCGCCAGCTCCCGGGCCATGCGCTCGTCTGCCACGGCGTTGAAGATGTCGCCGGCGTCGGGTACCTCGTTCATACCGGCGATCTCCACGGGGACGGAGGGGCCGGCCTGGGTGACGCGCTCGCCCTTGTCATTCATCATGGTGCGCACGCGGCCCACCGCCGTACCGGCGATGATAATGTCGCCCTGCTTCAAGGTGCCGTTCTGCACCAGGACGGTCATAATGGGGCCGCGGCCTTTGTCAAGACGTGCCTCGATAACGACGCCGCGGGCCTCGCGGTTGGGATTGGCCCGAAGCTCCTGTACCTCGGCAAGAACCACCAGGTTTTCCAGAAGCTCCTGGACGCCCTCGCCGGTCTTGGCGGAGATGGGACACACGATGGTGTCGCCGCCCCACTCCTCGGGGACGATGTCGTATTCGGTGAGCTGCTGTTTGATGCGCTCGGGGTTGGCCCCGTGGACGTCCATCTTGTTGATGGCCACCACGATGGGGATCTTGGCGGCCTTGGCGTGGTTGATGGATTCGATGGTCTGGGGCATGATGCCGTCGTCGGCGGCCACCACCAGAATGGCGATATCCGTGGCCATGGCGCCGCGGGCGCGCATGGAGGTGAAGGCCTCGTGGCCCGGGGTGTCCAGGAAGGTAATGGGACTGCCGTTGACCATGACCCGGTAAGCGCCGATGTGCTGGGTGATGCCGCCGGCCTCGCCGGAGGCCACGTTGGAGGAGCGGATCTTGTCCAGCAGGGAGGTCTTGCCGTGATCCACGTGGCCCATGACCACCACCACGGGGGCGCGGGGCTGAAGCTCCTCGGCGGTGTCCTGGTGGTCGTCGATCAGGCGCTCCTCGATGGTGACGACGACCTCCCGCTCCACCTTGCACCCCAGCTCCATAGCCACCAGGGCGGCGGTGTCGTAGTCGATGGTGTCGCTCACCGAGGCCATGACGCCCATCTTGATGAGGGACTTCACCACCTCCGCGCCGGTCTTCTTCATGCGGGAGGCCAGCTCGCCTACGCTGATCTCGTCGGGGATCTGCACCTTGACGGGGGCCTTCTTGGCTACCTCGAACTGGAGGCGCCGCAAACGGTCGCGCTCCTCCTGGCGGCGCTTGGCGGATTTGTCCTGGGCGGGATTGGTCCTCTGCTGGCCGCCCTTTTTCTTGATCTGCTCCTTGCCGCGCTTCATATTCTGGGCGCGCTCTCCGGCCATCTGGTCGAAGCGCTCGTCGTATTTTTCGATGTTGATGGTGACGCCGGAGGTGTCGATGACGCGCTTCTGCTTCTCCGGCCTGGGGGTGAACTGCTTCTCCTGCCGGGGCTTGGCCTGCTGCTGGGGCTGACCGGCGCTCTGGCCCTGGGGCGCGGCGGACTTGGCCGGGGCCTTCTCGGCCTGGGCCTCCGGGGACGCGGGGGCCTCGGCAGAGGCCGCCGGGGCCGGCTCCGCCTTGGGTTCGGCGGGCTTCACGTCGGCGAACACCTCCGCGATGGACTCCATCTGGTGGTGCTGGGTCAGATACTCAAAAATGTAGTCAAGCTCCTGGTTTTCAAGCACCTGCATATGATTTTTGGGCGTAGTGGCATACTTCGTCAGTATCTCCGTAACGACCTTCGTGGCGACTTTAAAATCCTTCGCCACCTCATGTACCCTGTATTTTACTACAACTGCCATACTTGAAAAATCATCCTTTCAAAATGCTTGAAATATCTGTGTGGATTCGCCTGAAGGGCGCGGTCATTTCTTTTTTCCGCGCCGGATATTGGCAAGATGCCGCCGGGCCTCCCGCTGGCGCTCCAGGGCCTTTTCGTTCCGCAGATCCAGGGCGGCCTTGACGTCAAGATAGCCCTCATGCTCCGCGGAGAGCTTGTCGATGAAGGCGCTGGCGAAGGAGATATCGGTAACGGCGGCGACGCTGACGGGGCCTTTGCCCAGGGCCGCGCCCAGGGACTCTTTGTCATAGGGGAGGGCCGCCACGGGACAGTGGGCGGCGGCGGAGGCGTTTTGGGCGCGGGTCACGGCGCTGTCTCCGGCGTCCGACGCCGTCAGAATGACCCTGGCCTTTCCGGCCCGGGCGGCCATGGCGATGTATTCCTCGCCCAGCTCCACCTTGCCGGCCTTCATAGCCAGGCCGAGAAAAGAGAGGGCGCTCATTCCTCCGCCTCCAGTTGGGCCTTCAGCGTGTCAAAGACGCTTTCCGGGATCTCCGTCCCCAGCGCCCGGCCCAAGGCACGGGACTTGAGGGCCTTTTTCAGACATTCGGGATCCGGGCAGATATACGCGCCCCGGCCCGGCTTTTTGCCGCGGGGGTCGATGGATACCTCCCCCTCCGGGGAGCGCACCACCCGGGTAAGCTCCCGCTTGGGCCTCTGCGCGCGGCACCCCACGCACTGGCGCAGGGGTATTTTCTTCTCTGGCAAGTCCATCAGTCCTTTCGGCGTCAGATAGCGGTGAAAAACCCGGGGCGGACTCAGCCCTCGAAGCTTTCGGGCTTGATGTCGATCTTGAAGCCGGTGAGGCGGGCGGCCAGACGGACGTTCTGGCCCTCCTTGCCGATGGCCAGGGAGAGCTGGTTGTCCGGGACGATGACCCGGCAGACCTTGGAATCGTCCAGGAATTCCACCCGGGTGACGGCGGAGGGGGAGAGGGCCGCTGCCACATACTCGCAGGGATCCTCGGAGAATTTGATGATGTCGATCTTCTCGTCCCGCAGCTCCTTGACCACGGCGCCCACGCGCCCGCCCCGGGGGCCGACGCAGGAGCCGATAGGCTCCACATCGGGGTCGGAGGACCAGACGGCGATCTTGGTGCGGCTGCCCGGCTCACGGGCGATGGACTTGATCTCCACGGTGCCGTCCATGATCTCGGGTACCTCCAGCTCAAAAAGCCGCTTGACAAGGCCGGGGTGGGTGCGGGACACCCGCACCTGGGGGCCTGCGCCCAGCTTGCGCACGTCAATGACGTAGACCTTGACCATGTCGCCCTCCCGCAGCTCCTCGCCGGGAACGCGCTCGTCGGCGGGCATGACGGCCTCGGTGTACTCGCTGCCCGCGCCCAGATTCAGGGTGACGGAGCCGCGGACCGGGTCGATGCGGCTGACGGTGCCGGTGAGGATCTCGTGTCCCTTGGTGGAGAACTCCTGATAGACCTGGTTGCGCTCGGCCTCGCGGATGCCCTGAATGATCACCTGCTTGGCGGCCTGGGCGGCGATGCGGCCGAATTTTTTGGTGTCCACCGGCACGTTCACCGTGTCTCCGGGGGCGGCGTGCTTGTTGTAGTGCTGGGCCTCCTCGGGGAGAAGCTGGACGTCGGGATCCTCCACCGCCTCCACCACGTCCTTGCGGATATACATGGCGATGCGCTTTTTGGCCTCGTCCACCTCTACGACCATGCGCTCCTCGGCGGCGGGGTTGTCCTTGCGGAGAGCCGCCAGAAGGGCCTGGCGGATCTTCTCGAACATATCCTCCCGGGGGATCCCCTTTTCCTTCTCGATGTCCGCGATAGCGTCAAAAAACTCTGCGTTGACTGCGTTCGGTGCGTTCATGATGACACTCCTTATAGTTATACCTTCTACGGTTTATTCGTTTATCTTTATTCCAGCCTCAGATGCACCGAGGCCACCTTTTCCGGGGCGAAGGTCCTGGTTTCGCCCGCCTTTGCCTCCAGGGTGACGGCCCCGGCGTCATAGCCGCGCAGGAACCCCAGATACTCCTTCTGGCCGTCCACGGCGCTATACAGCTTCACGGCGATATAGGAGCCCAGGAAACGCTGAAAATCCGAGGGCCGCTTCAGCGCCCGCTCGACACCGGCGGAGGACACCTCGAAATTGTAGCTCTGCTCGATGGGGTCGGCCTCGTCCAGCAGGGGATCCAGCGCCCGGGAGACGGCCTCGCAGTCGTTGATGGAGACGCCGCCCTCCTTGTCGATATACACCCGCAGGAACCACTCGCCGGCCTCCCGCGCGTATTCCACGTCCCAAAGCTCACACCCCTGGGCCTCCACCACCGGGCGGGCCAGTTCGGTGACCAGATCCGTGATCTTGCTCATGGACTCACTCCTAAATCATGGGAATCGTTGCCCGCTGAAAATTTGCGTAAAAAAGAGTGGGAACATACCCACTCAAGCAAATCCTCATACCAACATACCCATTATAACACATAACTCCGGCGTTTGCAAGTACTTTTTCAAATTTCGGGGCGGGATTTCTCCTGTTGACAAATCGGGCAATTTCCCCTAAACTATATTCATTGATTCCCCTAAGCTATATTCATTGACATCTGTTGGCTGGAACGAGACAGCCGGAAAAGGAGGATCGCGCGATGAAAAAAGCTGTGGCGCTGTTGTTGGCGCTTGTATGGATAGCGGCCCTGAGCGGGTGTATCGCCAAACTGCCGGGGGAGACGCTCCCCCAGGAGTCGGACGGCCCGGAGACGGGGGACACCGGAAAGCCCGCGGACTCCACGCCCCCGGACACGGCGGAGGACACCGCGCCCGCGGACACGGAAACCCAGGATACCGCCCCCGCCCTACCCCTGCTTGCGGGCTTCGGCCCCGTGGCGGAGGCCGTGGGGGCCGCCGCGGCGGAGAAGTGGGAATTTGTAAATACCGCCGACGCGGCCAAGATGCTCGCTGACGGGAGCGCCTCGGCGGCCGTTCTCCCGGTGGGGGCGGCGGCGCGGATCTATAACGAGACGGAGGGGAAGATCGCCGTGGCGGCCCTGCTCACCTCCGGCGGCTGGGTGATCGCCGAGCAGGGGGACACGGTGAAGGATATCTTCTCCCTGGCGGGGAAGACGGTGTACGTCCCCACCGGCGAGGAGGAGGCCGCGGCGGTATTCGGGTACATAGCGGAGGAATACGGCTTTGAGATCGGCTCCACGCTGAAGCTGGAGGCGGCTTCGGATGCCCGTGGCAAGACCCCGGCGCTCCTGCCCGGGGATCTCTACGGCAATTCCGCCCAGAGGGCGGCCATCGACCTTCTGGCGGAGTGGAAGGACGTGACGGGCGAGAGCCTGTGGCCCGGCCTGTGCCTGGCGGTGCGCAAGGACGCGGAAGGAACGGACTCCCTGACCGGCGCGGCGAAAAAGGCGCTGGAGGGGGCCAAGGCGGCCCCCGGCATGGAGTACGCGTATGTGACCGGGGCGGAGCCTCTGCGGGAGAGCCTGAGGAGCTATCTGAGCCTTCTCTACAAGCTCGACCCCAAGCTCATAGGCGGGTATATCCCCGACGACGGATTTTATCTCCCAAAAAATACCTAACGGTATTTTTTGAAAAGAGAACGTGTGGGAAAATTCGGGTGAATTTTGCGAAATTCGCCCGAATTTTCCCTGCCGTCACGCCGCGCGCGCCGCAAGGCGGCACACTTGCGTGACAAAAGGGATTTTTCCCGACGTACATGCCGTCGGGAAAAATTTATAAAATATAAGCTTTTCGATAGTTTCTTTCGGAGTGAAAACCATGCTTTCCAGATTTATCGGGGATCGGAAATTTTACAGGACCGCCATGGCGGTGACGGTCCCCATCATGATCCAGAATTTCATCACCAACTTCGTCTCCCTCCTGGACAACCTGATGGTGGGGCGCATCGGCACGGCGCAGATGAGCGGCGTGGCCATCGTCAATCAGGTGCTGTTTGTCATCAACCTGTGCATCTTCGGGGCGGTGTCCGGGGCGGGGATCTTCACCGCCCAATACGCCGGGAGCGGGGATCACGAGGGAGTGCGGGCCACCTTCCGCTTCAAGCTCCTGACGGTGCTGGGTATCACCGCCGTGGGGATCGGGGCGCTGGTGTGCTTCGGCGAACAGCTTATCCGGCTGTGGCTCCAGGGGGAGGGCAGTCCCCAGGAGGCGGAGCGGTTCCTTCAATACGGCAAGGCGTATCTGGCCGTGATGCTGTGGGGCCTGCTGCCCTTCGCCCTCTCCAACGTCTACTGCTCCACCCTCCGGGAGAACGGCGAGACCGTGGCCCCCATGGCCGCCGGGATCGTCGCGGTGGCGGTGAACCTGTTCCTCAACTATGTGCTGATCTTCGGCCACTTCGGCGCGCCGGCCCTGGGCGTCCGGGGCGCGGCCTGGGCCACGGTGGCCTCCCGCTGGGTGGAGCTGCTGCTGGCCGCCGGGTGGACGCATCTCCACTCCGCGAAAATGCCGTTCGCCAGGGGCCTTTTCAGGACGCTGAGAGTCCCCGCCGCCCTGGCGGGGCAGATCGTCCGCCGGGGAATGCCCCTCCTGCTCAACGAGACGCTGTGGGCGGGCGGCATGGCGGTGCTGAACCAGTGCTGGTCCGTGCGCTCCCTGGACGTGGTGTCCGCCGTGAACATCGAGTCCACCATCTGGAACGCCATGAGCGTGGCCTTCATGTCCACCGGCAGCGCCGTGGGGATCATCATCGGCCAGAAGCTGGGGCAGAACGAGGACAAGGACAGCGTCATGGACGAATTTTGCCGGTTGACGGCCTTCTCCCTGGCCCTGAACATCGCCACCGCCGGACTGATGCTCCTGGCGGCGCCCTGGTTCCCCCGGCTCTACGCCACCACCCAGGCGGTGCGGGCGCTGGCGGCCCGGTTTATCCGGGTGCAGGCGGTGATCCTGCCCTTCTACGCCTTTACCAACTGCTGTTATTTCGCCATGCGCTCCGGCGGCAAGACCATCATCACCTTCCTCTTTGATTCGGTGTTTGTCTGGTGCGTCAACGTGCCGCTGGCCTACGTACTCAGCCGCTTCACCGCCCTGCCGGTGGTTCCCATGTACGCCTTGGTGCAGGGTACCGAGGCGGTGAAGTGCCTCATCGGCTTCCTCTTCATCAAAAAGCGGGCCTGGATGCAGAACATCATCGTGTGATCTGCGGGAGTCTTTACCCATAAAAAACGGGGACGGAGGGTTACCTCCGTCCCTGTTTTGCGTATGATTATTTGCGGTTTTGCCCCTTGCGGGGCGGCGCGGTCAGGACTGGGAGCAACGGGCGAGAAGCTCGGCCCATTTGCGATCCACATAGTCCTGGGCGGCCTCGATGGTCCACTCGTTGCCGGGCTTGAAGCAGTGCTTGAAGCGGCCCTGGAGGCGCATGAACTCCTCCACGGGGAGCTTCTTTTTCGGCTCGTAGCTGAGCATCCACTTGCCCTCCACCACCTCGTAGAGGGGCCAGACGCAGGTCTCCACGGCCATCTTGCAGATCTGGGGCAGGAGCTCGGCGGAGTACTGCCAGCCGCGGGGACAGGGGGCCATCACGTTGACGAAGGCGGGGCCGGGGGTGTAAATGGCCCTGTGGGCCTTCTCGTGGAAGTCCTTGAAGTTGCCGATGAAGGTGGTCTGGGCCACGTAGGGGATGTTGTGGGCGGCCATGATGACCGTCAGGTCCTTCTTCTCCTGCTTCTTGCCCAGGGACTCGGTGCCCACCGGGGTGGTGGTGGCGTTGGCGAAGCGGGGGGTGGAGGAGGAGCGCTGGATGCCGGTGTTCATGTACGCCTCGTTGTCGTAGCAGAAGTACACCATGTCGTGGCCCCGCTCCATAGCGCCGGACAGGGACTGGAAGCCGATGTCGTAGGTGCCGCCGTCGCCGCCGATGGTGATGAATTTATACTCCTCGTTGAGCCTGCCCTTCTTTTGCAGGGCCTTGCAGGCGGCCTCCACGCCGCCGCAGACGGCGGAGGCGTTTTCAAAGGCCGAGTGGATATAACTGTCCTCCCAGGCGGTGTAGGGGTAGAGGAAGGAGGACACCTCCAGACAGCCGGTGGCGTTGCAGATAACGGCCTTGTCGCCCTCGTCCAGAGCGCGGGTGATGCCCCGGCAGACGATGCCCGCGCCGCAGCCGGCGCAAAGCCTGTGGCCGGGGGCGAACCGCTCGGGCTTGGAAAGCTCCACCTTGTGATTGTAAGCCATACTCAAAGCACCTCCTGTTGATTGCTGCGCTGGCCGAAGTGAATGTACCGGGGGCCGACGTCGCCGGTCTCCATGATTCTCAAAAGATGCCGGTAGACCTTCTCGATGTCCTCCACCGCGCAGTCACGGCCCGCCAGGCCGTAGACCACGTCGATCATCTTCGGGGGATCAGGGAGGTCATAGCAGGCGGAGCGCGTCTCGGCAAAGAGGGGGCCGCCGCAGCCGGAGTAGCCCTCGGACTTGTCCATGACGGCCACGGCCTTCACGTTCTTAAGGGCCTGGGCCAGCTCCTCCATGGGGAAGGGCCGGAACACGCGGATCTTCACAAGGCCGGCCTTCACGCCCTGGGCGCGGAGCTTCTCCACGCAGGCCTTGGCGGTGCCGGCGGTGGAGCCGATCAGCACCAGGGCCACCTCGGCGTCCTCCATGCGGTACTCCTCAAAGAAGCCGTACTTGCGGCCGAAGGTCTTTTCAAAGTCGGCGGCCACGTCCAGGATCACCTTTTTGGCGTTCTTCATGGCCTCGGCCTGCATGACCTTATGCTCCATGCAGAAGGGGCAGGAGTCATACGGCCCCACGGCCAGGGGGTGATCCCGGCCCACCAGGGCGTGTTCCGGGCGGTACTCGCCCACGAATTTCTTCACCGCCGCGTCCTCTTCCAGAAGGATATTCTCCACGGCGTGGGAGGTGATGAAGCCGTCCTGGCAGATCATGATGGGGAGCCGGACGGAGGGATGCTCGGAGATGCGCATGGCCTGGAGGTAGTTGTCGTAGGCCTCCTGGTTGTTCTCGGCGTAGATCTGAAGCCACCCGGCGTCCCGGGCGCCCATGGAGTCGGAGTGGTCGTTGTTGATGTTGATGGGGCCGGTCAGGGTGCGGTTGACGCAGGCCAGGGTGATGGGCAGGCGGCTGGAGGCCGCCACGTACAGCACCTCGTACATAAAGGCAAGGCCCGCGGAGGAGGTGGCGGTCACGGCCCTGGCTCCCGCCGCGGCTGCGCCGATGCAGGTGGACATGGAGGAATGTTCGCTCTCCACGGTGACGTACTCGGTACCCACCTTGCCGTCGGCCACATACTGGGCGAAGTACTGGGGGATCTCGGTGGAGGGGGTGATGGGGAAGGCGGCAAACACGTCGGGGTCGATCTGCCGCATGGCGGTGGCGATGGCCTCGTTGCCGGAGAGACGTTCACGGATGCTCATTGGTGTACCTCCTGTTCCATGGTGATGGCCGCGAAGGGGCAGACCTTCCAGCAGATGCCGCAGCCCTTGCAGTGGTCATAGTCGAAGTCCGTCCGCTTGCCCGCCTTCACGGGAATGGAGGAATCGGGGCAGAAGGGCGCGCAGAGCAGGCACTGGCGGCACTTGAGGGGATCCCACACGGGCCGGTTGGAGCGCCACTCGCCGGTTTTCGTCAGGCGCGAGGTGCCGCCCTCGTAGATCTCCCCGCCGGGGGTCATCTCCTGCCAGGGGGACTGTTCGTTGATGTTTTCGGCCTTCTGGAAGCTCATAAGCCCCGCACCTCCTTCATGGATTCGATAAGACAGTTCATATTGCCCTCAATGACCTGGGGCTTGGTGGCGAATTTGTGGTGGAAGGACGCCTCCATATCGGCGATGAACCTGTCGGGATCCAGCACGCCGCTGACCTTCACAATGGCCGCCAGCATGGGCGTGTTGGGGAAGTACCGGCCCAGGTACTGCTCGGAGATCCTTCTGGCGTCGATGGTGCAGACCTTCCCGGTATAGCCTCGCAGAAGGGGCCGCAGCTCCTCCGGCTCCCGGGGGGAGTTGATGACGATGGCCCCCTCGGGGTCAAGGCCCGCCGTCACGTCCACCGCGTGGAGCAGGGACTCGTCCACTACCACCACGTAGTTGGGCGTATAGATGTTGGAATGGATCGTGCAGGGGACGTCGCTGATGCGGTTGTAGGCGGTGATGGGCGCGCCCATTCGCTCAGGGCCGTATTCCGGGAAGCCCTGGACGTGCTTGCCGGAGGCGAAGGCGGCGTCGGCCAGCAGGAGACAGGCCGTCTTGGCCCCCTGCCCGCCCCGCCCGTGCCAGCGGATCTCGGTCATGGTCTTGTTCATGGAACTACCTCTTTTCATTGAAAAAAGCGCCCGTCCCGTAAAGGGACGGACGCCATAAGTTGACACCGTTGTACCACCCGTTACTGCGTACCCAGCGATACGCGCCTCCTGTAACGGGGAGAGCCGTCAGCGCCTACTCCAAACCTGTTTGGGGCTGAAACTCCGGAGTGATTTTCGGACAGGCCCTCCGGCGCCGGATTTCCACCGTTCTCCGGCTCTCTGAAGCCTCGGGCAAGCCTACTGTCTCCATCATCGTCTTTGCTTCGTTAAATTGTGTTATGTATTGTACCCCTCCCCGGCGCCGCTGTCAAGGTACATCTTTGACAAAAAAGGCGGGTTCCGAGTACCGAAAATCTGGTTTTATAGAAAAATCAGCGGGAAAACGGGAACCGTCAGCCGTTAAGGCTCCCCTGCTTTTCCTCCAGATAGATGGACACCTCGCCGCACACGGGGCAGACGGCCGCGCCGGGCTTTACGGGTTTGGCGCCCTTATTGCCGTGCGGGGGACGAATGACTATACCATAGCCAGAAGTAATAGTATAACCTTCCTCCATCTCGGCGCCGCATCTGAGGCACTTTCTCACGGTCTTCACCTCCCCCGCCTTACGCCCGCCCACAGATGATCCAGGGGGCAGGCTCCGCGTCAAAGGTGTTCTTGGAGGTGAGCTTGGAGACGGAGATCTGCAAGACCTCGATATCCCCAAGGCCGTATTGCCGCAGCCTGTCCGGCAGGGACGCGGCGCAGCGGAAATCCAGGGTGTAGATGACGAACTCCATGGCGGGGTTGAGCTTCAAAAGACACTCCATCTCCTGCTCCATGCTGGCGGAGGCCACCAGGAAGGTGAGCGCCGGTACCGGCAGGCCCTCCATGGCCTTCTCGTCCACATGGTCGATGACGGTGATGTTGTTAAGGCCAAACTGGTGGGCGTTCTCCTCCACGGTGCGGCGGTCGCGCTGGCTGTACTCCACGGCGATGACCGTACCCTCCGGGGCCAGAATGGCCGTCTCCACGGCGATGGAGGCCCCGCCGATGACGCAGACCGTGTCGGCGCTGGAGACGTGCATCTTGTTCAGGATCACCGCCCGGATCTCGCTGCCCACATAGTGGACGGAGCCCCGGAAGAAGTCGGAGTTGCGCATACCGATCTTGGTGGTGGAGCGGGCGTTGGGGTTCAGGATCAGCATTCCGGCGGAGGCGTTGATGCCCCGGTTGATCATGTCCTTCACCTGGGAGCAGAGAATGGGGCCGGAAGGCTCGCTGCCCTCGTTGTACCAGACCTGGCACTCCCCCAGCCCCGCGTCCCACATACGGTAGAAGATGTCCGGGTGGCCCGCCTCGGTGAACACCAGCACGGCGGGGCGGGACTCCACCGTGGGGATCAGATTCTTGTTCTTGCGGGTGATGTCCAGGATCTTGACCTTCTCCAGATCCACCTGCATATTTTCGGCAAAATAGGTGAGCCAGGCCAGAATGTGGGCGTTGGTGAACATATTTTCCATGACGGTCCCTCCAAATGAAAAATTAGGGCGCGTTTCCCTGAAACGGGTAAAATCAAATGGGATATCCACAGCTGCGGATATTTTACCACATTTTTCAGGAAAACGCAACCGTTTCCCTCCGCCTTGCGCAAAGCGCGGGGGATTTTTCCTTCGGATCTTCCGCCTCTCCCTTAAAAATCGTCCCCGGACCGGGCCTCGTCGTGATATTGGGCCTGCGCCTCAAAGTATTCCGCCATTCCGGCGACCTCCACGGCGGGGACGTAGGTTTTGGCGTAGGCGGTATTGCCGTTTTCGGCCTGTCCCAAGGCCTTGTAGAACACATAGAAGGGCAATGCGCCTGTGACGGCGTCGCCCGCCTCGTTCCAAGTGGTGATATAGGTGAGGCCCCAGGCGTCATAGCTGTCAAAGGCCACCGCCTCCTGCTCCGCCATGCACAGCGGGCAGGTGTGGCCGCCGAATACCCAGCCCCGGCGGAGATATTCCTCCGCTTTTTCCAGGCCCATGAGGGGGCCGTAGTCCCGCTCAGAATACCCCGCGCCGCCCCCGGCGCGGCCCTGGCGGTAGTAGACGCTGACGATTTCCAGCACGCCGTCGGAGACGATGTCCCCGGCGTAGTTTTCGGCGTTGTCAAAGCTCAGCAGGACGTAGTCGCTGACCGGCGCCTCCAGATACGCGTTCAGCGGGTGGGCGGACGCGTCGTAGAAATACACGTCCAGCCACGCGGCGCCATGCTCCGACCAGCTGTCGTAACGGCGGGACACCCGGATATCCGGGAGGCTGACGCCGAAGATCGCGGACAGCTCCCGCCGCAGAGGCTCCAGGGCGGCGACGATCTGTTCGTCACTCAGCCGCTGATCCACGGCCACCGGGACGCCGTTCAGGGCCAGAGGGCCCTCCGCGTGGGACAGGCTGAGATAATTGGCGTCCCCCTTCTGAAAGGCGATGATCGGATAGCCGGGGGTGTCAAAGTCCATCTCCGGCCAGCCGTCGGAGCCCTCCCGAGGGGCGGCGGCAGGGACGGACAGTCCCGCCGCCCGGGCGAGCCGGGGAACGATGCCGTTTGCGAAATCCTGAAGCTCCGCGCTGTCGGGGGCCGCCTCCGGGGCCTCGTAGGCGTACCCCGGCAGGGCTTCCGCCTCCGTCCCGCGCAGCCCCAAATACGAGATATCCGGCGCGTAGACCTTCTGATAGGCGCGGGTGGGCATGGCGCCGTTCATCATCTTGCGCGGGCGAAAGGCCGCGCCGGCCTCTTCGGCGGTCAGGGTCAGATGGGGCTTCACGGTGTCGTCCCCGGCGGTGTCCGGGGGGAGCGTATCGGCGGTGTTGGGGGTATCGCCGGTGTCGCCGGTGACCGGTGGCAGGACTTCCACCGGCATGTGCGCGCGCCGGTATCCGTAGCCCGCGAGGCCCCCGGCGACGATCAGGGCCAGGCACGCCGCCAGGGCCAGGGGCCGCAAGATGTTCTTTTTAGGCTTGACGTCGGGGGCGGCCTCCAGAATGAAGCGGCCGTCTATCCCGCCAAGCTCCGTAAGGATCGTTTTTCCGTTCATACGGTAAAGCCCTCCTTTTCCAGATGCTTTTTCAGACTTTTTCGTGTGCGGCAAAGGGAGCTGGTGACGGCGCTTTCGCTCATGCCCAGGCTGGCGGCGATCTCCGCCACCGTACAGGCGTACCAGTACCGGCGCAGGAAGATGACCCGCGCCCTGTCCGGCAGGGCGCGGACAAACCCGTTCAGGGCCTCCCGCAAGGCCAGCGCGTCCGCCGGATCACCGGCGGGGTCGGGAACGCACTCGTCCAGCTCCGCCTCCAGCGCCGCCGTGCCGCCGCGCTTTCGCGCCGCCCGCCTGTCCGCCATGTCCAGGGCCAGATGGCGGCACACGGCGGCGGCGTAGGCCTTGAGGCTCTCGGGCCGCCGGGGCGGAATGGCGTTCCACAGCCGCAGATACGTCCCGTTGACGGCCTCGGCGGCCTCCTCCTCGCCGCCCAGGATCCTCCGGGCGACGCCCCGGCACAGGGGGCCGTATTTCTGTTCCGTCTCCTCCAGAGCCCGCTCCGAGCGCGCCCAGAAAAGCTCCACGATCTCCCTGTCGGTCATCTCAGCGCCCCTTTCCGCGTTTTTTATCGAAGGCCTTCACCTTATAGAACGGAAAAACCCGCCCCGGCGTCACGGCCGAAGCGGGTTTTATGGGAAAAAAGCTTACTTGTTCAGCTTCTCCACCAGGTCGGCGAAATCGCCCACGGTCTGGATCCCCTCCAGGGAGTCCTGGGGGATCATGATGCCGAAGTGATCCTCCACCTCGGAGACGAACTCCACCAGATCCAGAGAGTCGATGTCCAGGTCGGTGCGCAGATTGGTGGTGGCGGTAATGGTATCCGCGTCAACGTCCAGGGTGCTTACCATGATGTCACGGATTTCTTCAAACATATGGAAACCTCCAATAAATTAAATTCGATTACCCTTGCCTCGGAAAAAAGTCCTGCCAGGCGCGCTCACGCCGCCGTCAGTTCCACTCCCGCACCGTCTTGTCCACCGGGGGCTTCTCCGGGGCCTGGGGGGCGGCGGAGGGGTAGGCGGGACGGGACGGATAGCCGCCGGAGCGGCGCGGAGGACGGCTGTCCCGGCGGTCGTCCCGGCGGGGCCGGTCGTCGCGGCGGGGCTGATAGGCGTCCTTGGGGGCCGTCTCCGGGTCGTAGGCCACCACCACGCGGCGGTTGGGTTCGGTGCCGGTGGAGTAGGTGGTAACGCCCTCAAAATCCTGCAGGGCGGTGTGGATCACATGGCGCTCATAGGCGTTCATGGGTTCCAGAGTCTGGTTCCGGCGGTAACGGACCACTCTGGCGGCGGTCTTGCGGGCAAGGCCCGTCAGGGCGTCGGCCCGCTTGGCCCGGTAGTTCTCCGCGTCGATGTTGACGCGGGTGCGCTCGTCGGAGCCGGAGTTCAGCACATAGTTCGTCAGGTGCTGAATGGCGTCCAGGGTCTCGCCCCGGCGGCCAATGAGAGCGCCCACGCGCTCCCCGGCCAGCTCCACGCAGATGGTGCCGGTCTCCGGGTCGATGACCGCGCTGGCCTTCGCCTCCACGCCCATGCGCTCAAAAAGACCGGCCAGAAAATCCTCCACCTTGGCCACGTCCTCGGGGGTGGCGGGGGCGGCGGGCTTGCGCTCATGCTCCGCGGGGGCGGGCTTGGCGCTGGCCTTGGGGGCCGCGGGCTTTGCCGCGCGGGGGGCGGGCTTGGGTTCGGGAACCGGCTCGGGGTCAGGCTCCTCCCAGGTGACCTTTATTTTGGCGGGGGAGGCGCCAAAGCCCAGGAAGCCGGATTTGGCGCGCTCTAAGACCATGACCGACACATCGTCCCGGCTCATGCCAAGCTCCCGCAGGGCGTTGGCAATGGCGTCGTCCTCGGTGCGGCCGGTCGCCTCAATAGATTTTATCATAGATCGTTCTCCTTATTGGACGCCGCCTCGGCGGCGGTCCCGTCTTTGTCGTCGGTTTCGGGCTTGACTTCGGCCTGGGCGGCCCGCTGGAGCTTCTCCTTCATGGCCTCGTCCAGCTCCTCATCGATGGAGGAGGTGTCGGCCACGGAGCCGTCCATGCCGTTGTAGGAATATCTGTCCGGGTCGTAGCCGCGGCCGCGGGCGAAGGGGCGATCCCCCACCCGGCTGGGATTGTACTTCTCCCCGGCGTCCGGGTTCAGCGCCCGCTGATACTCCAGGGCCCGGCCGGCGGCCTCCTGCTTTTTCTTCTGCTGCTGTTTCTTCTTGGAGGTGTTCTCGGTCTGGAGATTGTCGCTCTCCGCCCGACGGCGCTCGGCCTCGGCACGTTTGGCCTCCAGCTCCGCCTCCCGGGCCTTCCGGGCGGCCTCCTTCTCGGCGAAGTCCGCCAGCATGGTCTTGGAGTAGAGCTTGGTCAAAAACACGTCCACCAGGATACTGAACAGGGCGTTCACCATCCAGTACACGCCCATGGCGGCGGGGAGGACGAAGGCGAACCAAAGGCTCATGACAGGCCCCAGAAGGAGCATCATCATGGAGTTGGACTGCTTCTCCAGCGCCTCCGCGTTGGCGCCGGGCAGATCCTTCTGGAGCTTGGTGGCGATCTTGGTGGAGAGCCACTGGAAGAAGGCGGTGATCACCGGGATCAAAAACAGCCCCAGGGCCGGCCACAGGGCCTTGAAGGAGGAGAAGTCGAAGGTCCAGATGCGGAAATTCGGCACCGAGGACAGGTCCAGGCCAAAGACGGTGAAGTTCATGGGCCGGAGCTTGTCCGAAAGGCCGGAGAAGGCCTCGAAGTTGTCGTTGATGAACTTGGTGGCGCTGATCTGGGACTGCAAAAGCTGGCGGACGTCAAAGCCCATCTCGGCCAGCTTCTTGGCGATGGCGCCCACCGCCTCGCCGCTCTTGGTGACCTCCACCAGCGCCTTGGGCACGCCCATCATGACGGTCAGGGGCTTGCGGATGGCCTGATAGAGGGCGATGAGGATGGGGAACGGGAGCAGCGACCAGAGGCAGCCCGACATGGGGCTGACGCCGGCCTCCCGGTAGACCCGCTGCATCTCCTCGTTCATCTTCTGCTGGTTGGCGGCGTGCTTTTTCTGGATCTCCTGGATCTCAGGGTTCAGCAGCTGCTGGCGCATCATGCCCTTTTTGCTCTTCATCTGGAAGGGCATCAGGATCAGCTTCACGATGACGGTGAAAAGCACGATGGCGAAAAGATAGTTGTGGGTGATGTTGTAGAGGAACATCAGAAGCAGGCCAAAGGGCCTCGCTATAGTATCCATTTGTTCACTCCGATCGGTTGTAGTTTTTTGCCCGCTCAGGGCACAGGGTCATAGGGGTCCGATTTGTTGAAGGGGTTGCAGCGCAGTATCCTCTTGATGGCCAGCCAGCCGCCCTTGAAAGCGCCGTATTTCTCAATGGCCTCCATGGCGTAGGCGGAGCAGGTGGGGATGAACCGGCAGCAGGGTGGCCGGGCGGGCGATATGCCCTTCCGGTAGACCCGTATAAGGAAAAGCAGGACCTTTTTCATCGCAAAAGCGCCAATCCTTTCGCCAGCTCCAGAAACTCCCGTTCCAGCACCCGGTAGGGCGCCGAAACGCCCCGGCCCCGGACCACGATCACCAGGTCCGTCCCCCGGCGGAACCGCCCCTCGTTGAGGCGGTAGATTTCCCGGAGCCTCCGGCGGACCTTGTTCCGGCGCACGGCCTTGGCCAGCTTTGCGCTGACGGTGATGCCCACGCGGTTATTTTCCCGTTCCCGGCACAGGGCGTAGAGGACGATGTGAGGCCCCACCGCGCTTTTCCCCTTGCGGTAGAGGCGGCGGAACTCAAAATTTTCCTTCAGGGAGGCGGAAAATTCCATCAAATCACCCTCTCAGGCCAACACACATAAGGGCGAGGTATCCCGCCCTTGAAAAACGCTGTTTGAAGATACCGCGAGCCCTTCATCAGTGGGTCAGTCTCTGGCGACCCTTGGCGCGGCGGCGGGCCAAAACCTTGCGGCCGTTGGCGGTAGCCATTCTCTTGCGGAAGCCGTGCTCCTTGGAGCGCTGGAGCTTCTTGGGCTGATAGGTTCTCTTCATCAGGTTACACCTCCATCATATAGATTGGTTTTATACTCGACATCAGGCCGCTGGCCTGAAGCAGTAGCGGAGTTTCCCGCCGCTTCCGGCGGCAGGACTTATATTTTACCGTATCTTCCCCCCGGTTGTCAACAAAAACTTTGCGATCGGGGAAAAATCGCCCGAAATTGCCCGAAAAGGCCGCCTTAAGATGATGGGAGACGAACCGGCGTGGGTTCAAGTCCCGTCACCTTAATTTATGCTTGCGCCCTCCTATACAATTTGTTATAATGTGGACAAAGGAATAAAATTTACCGGGAGGGCTAAAAATGGACAGAACCGACAAGACCAACTACTACCTGGATATCGCCGAGACCGTGGCGGAGCGTTCCACCTGTATGCGCCGCCGCTACGGGGCCATCATCGTCCGGGACGACGAGATCATCTCCACCGGCTATAACGGCGCGCCCCGGGGCCGGAAGAACTGCGCCGACCTGGGCCACTGCCTGCGGGACACCCTTCAGATCCCCTCCGGGGAGCGGTATGAGCTGTGCAGGGCCGTCCACGCCGAGCAAAACGCCATCATCTCCGCCTCCCGCCGGGACTGCATGGGTTCCACCCTGTATCTGGCGGGCCGGAACGGCAAGACCGGCGAGATCCTCACCGACACCACCCCCTGCTCCATGTGCCGCCGGTTCATCATCAACGCCGGCATCCGCCGGGTGGTGTGCCGCGTCAGCGAGTCGGACTACACCATCACCGACGTGCGGGACTGGATCTTCAACGACGACTCCGTTAATATGAAGGTGTGAGGGCAGAGCCGTGGATCTCAGATTTCCCGATATCCTCACCGCCCTCCGCTCGGAGCGGGGCATCAGCCAGCGCAAGGCCGCCGCGGATCTGGGCATCTCCCAGGCCCTCCTGTCCCACTATGAGAACGGCGTCAGGGAGCCGAGGCTGGACTTTGTGGTGCGCGTCTGCGACTACTATAACGTCTCCGCCGACTATATGCTGGGCCGCTCCTTCGACGGCTACCAGGAGTTTAAAAAGCTGGTGGGCCGCCTGACGGAGCTCTCCGCCGAGGCCAACCGGCTCATTGAAGAAGTAAGATAACCGGGTGAAAACATGACAGACCAATCACTTATCCGCAATTTCTCTATCATCGCTCACGTGGATCACGGCAAGTCCACGCTGTCCGACAGGCTCATCGAGCTGACCGGCGCCGTCCCCACCAGGGAGATGGAGGATCAGCTTTTGGACAACATGGATCTGGAGCGCGAGCATGGCATCACCATCAAGGCCCGGGCCATTCGCCTGGAGTACAAGGCGGAGGACGGCAGGACGTATATCCTGAACCTCATCGACACGCCGGGCCATGTGGACTTCGGCTACGAGGTCAGCCGCTCCCTGGCCGCCTGCGAGGGGGCCATACTGGTGGTGGACGCGGCCCAGGGCGTGGAGGCCCAGACCCTGGCCAACACCTACCTGGCCCTGGAGCATGAGCTGGAGATCGTGCCGGTGATCAACAAGATCGACCTGCCCGCCGCCGACCCCAAGAAGGCCAAGGAAGAGGTGGAGAACGTCATCGGCCTGGAGGCCATGGACGCCCCCGAGATCTCCGCCAAGCTGGGTACCAACGTGGAGGACGTGCTGCGGGCCATCGTGGAGAAGGTACCCGCGCCCAAGGGCGACCGTCAGGCCCCTCTGCGGGCGCTGATCTTCGACTCCCAGTACGACGCCTACCGGGGCGTGGTGGTGTATGTGCGGCTTATGGACGGCCAGCTCCACACCGGCGACCGTATTCGCATGATGGCCTCCGGCGCGGAGTATGAGATCATCGAGTGCGGCCACCTCCTGCCCAAGAGCTACCGGCCCGCGGAGGGCCTTTACGCCGGGGAGGTGGGCTATTTCACCGCCTCCATCAAAAACGTCCGGGACACCCAGGTGGGCGACACCGTCACCCTGGCCGCCGACCCCACACCGGAGCCTCTTCCGGGCTACCGCCCGGCGCGGCAGATGGTCTACTGCGGCATCTACACCGAGGACGGCTCCAAATTCCCCGACCTCCGGGACGCCCTGGAGAAGCTCCAGCTCAACGACGCGTCTTTAAGCTTCGAGCCGGAGACCTCGGCGGCCCTGGGCTTCGGGTTCCGATGCGGCTTTTTGGGTATGCTCCACATGGAGATCATTCAGGAACGCCTGGAGCGGGAATTTGACCTGGATCTCATCACCACCCTGCCCTCCGTCATCTACGAGGTCACCAAGACCGACGGCACGGTGGTCATGGTGGACAACCCCCACAACTACCCCGACCCCTCCGCCATTCTGGAGACCCGGGAACCCTTCGTGGCGGCCTCCATCATCACGCCCCCGGAGTTTGTGGGCAACATCATGCCCATGTGCCAGGAGCGCCGGGGCGAGTACCGGGATATGCAGTACCTGGACACGAACCTGGCCGAGCTACGCTACTATATGCCCCTGGGGGAGATCATCTACGACTTTTTCGACACCCTGAAGGCCCGCACCCGGGGCTACGCCTCCCTGGACTATGAGTTCGCCGAGTACAGGCCCTCCGATCTTGTGAAGGTGGATATGCTCTTAAACGGCGACCAGGTGGACGCCCTCTCCTTCATCGCCCACCGGGAAAAGGCTTACCCCCGTGCCAGAAAGCTGTGCGAGAAGCTGAAGGACAACATTCCCCGCCAGCTCTTCGAGGTGCCTGTCCAGGCGGCCATCGGCGGCAAGATCATCGCCCGGGAGACCGTGAAGGCGCTGCGCAAGGACGTGCTGGCCAAGTGCTACGGCGGCGATATCACCCGGAAAAAGAAGCTCCTGGAGAAGCAAAAAGAGGGCAAGAAAAAAATGCGCCAGCTGGGTACCGTTCAGATCCCCACCGAGGCCTTTATGGCCGTCCTCAAGCTGGACGAATAGCTTTACCCGTCCAAATCCCCGCCCTTTCCTCTATGGGGTGTATTATACCACACGAGTGCTTATTTGTCAAGTAAAAATATTATAAATTTAATTAATTTTTTATGAACAACCGCGGCCCCGTCGCCGCGGTTGTTTTAAGGAGGCCCTGCTATGCGCGAGACGATCCCTCTTCAAGACGATTGGCGCTTCACAAAACGCGACGTCGGCCTGCCCGCCGCCTTGCCGGAGGACTGGGAGCGGGTGACCCTGCCCCACACCTGGAACGGCGTGGACGGCCAGGGCGGCGCGGAGGACTATTACCGGGGTGGCTGCTGGTACGCCAGGGCCTTCCCGACGCCCCGCCAGCCCCTGGGGGGCGGGCGCGTCTATGTGGAGATCCTGGCCGCCGGACAGCAGGCGGAGGTATACGTCAACGGCCAAAGGGCCGCCAGCCATCAGGGCGGCTACTCCGCCTTCCGGGCGGATGTCACCGGGTTGTGCCGGGAGACGGGGGAGAACCTGCTGGCGGTGTACTGCTCCAACGCGTACAAGGACGGGGTCTACCCCCAGACGGCGGACTTCACCTTCTACGGCGGCCTCTACCGGGGGGTGAACGTGATCTGCGTGCCGGAGACGCATTTCGACCTGGACACCTTCGGCGGCCCCGGGTTAAAGGCGACGCCCCGGCCCGTGGAGGGCGGGGCGGTCTTTGCCCTGGAGAGCTTCGTCACAAACCCCGGCCCCGACTATACGGTGCTGTATAGCGTCCTGGACGGCGAAAAGCGCGAGGCGGCGGCGGGGACGCGGCCCTCGGACAGCACGGCCATAGAGCTTTTCGTCCCGGCGGCGCGGCTTTGGAGCGTTGACGACCCGTATCTCTACACCGTCACCGCCACCCTCCAGCGCCGGAACGAGGCGGTGGACGCGGTCAGCGTCCGGGCCGGCGTCCGCTCCTTCCGCGTGGATCCCCAGAGGGGCTTTATCCTGAACGGCGTCCCCACGCCCCTGCGGGGCGTGTCCCGGCACCAGGACAGGCTCTACAAGGGGAACGCCCTGAGCGCGGCGGACCACTATGAGGACGCCGGGATCATCAAGGAGCTGGGGGCCAACGCCGTGCGGCTGGCCCACTACCAGCACAGCCAGGATTTTTACGACGCCTGCGACGAGCTGGGCCTTGTGGTCTGGGCGGAGATCCCCTTTATCAGCGTCTTTGACCCCGACCCGGCGGCCCACCGCAACTGCCTCCGGCAGCTGACGGAGCTGATCGTCCAGAACTACAACCACCCCTCGATCTGCTTCTGGGGCCTTGCCAACGAGATCACCATCGGCGGCATGGACGATCGGATCCCCGAAAACCTCCGGGAGCTGAACGAGCTGGCGAAAAGGCTGGATCCCACGCGCCTGACCACCCTGGCGCACCTGTCCAACGTACCCGTGGACAGCGTGATGCACAGTATCCCCGATGTTATCGCCTACAACCACTACATGGGCTGGTACGGCGGCAAAACGGAGGACAACGGCCCCTGGCTGGACGCTTTTCACGCCGCCCGCCCGGAGCTGTGCCTGGGCCTTTCGGAGTACGGCTGCGAGGGGATCGTCACCTACCACGGCCCGGAGCCGAAATGCAAGGATTACAGCGAGGAATACCAGGCGCTGTACCATGAGCATATGGCGCGGGTGATCGACGAGCGGCCGTGGCTGTGGTGTTCCTTCGTGTGGAATATGTTCGACTTCGGCGCGGCCAACCGGGACGAGGGCGGCGTCCGGGGCCGGAACAACAAGGGCCTTGTCACCCTGGACCGGAGGATCAAAAAGGACGCCTACTACATCTACAAGGCGTACTGGAACCCGGAGCCCATGGTACATATCTGCGGCAGGCGCTACGCCCAGCGGGCCGGGGAGACCACGGTCGTCAAATTCTACACCAACGAGCCGGAGGCGGCGCTCTATGTCAACAACGACCTTGTCTGGCGGCCAACGGCGCAGCCGGGCCAGCGGGTCTTTGAGTGCCGGGTAAAGCTCCGCCCCGGCCAGAATTGGATCACCGTCCGCACGCCCCGCGCCGCCGATTCCGTCACCCTGGAGCGGGTGGAGGCGGAGCCGCCGATTTACGCCCTGCCCGACGCGCGGGAGCGGGCCAAATTCTCCGGCAACTGGTTCGAGAAGCTGGACGAGAGCGAGCGGGCCGGGGCGCTGGAGTTCCCCGCGGGGCGCTACTCCGTCCGGGACACCTACGAGACCCTCTGCGCCGACCCGGCGGCCTTCGCCGTCATCAACAAATACATGAAGCTGGCCACCAACTTCCCCCTGACCCCCGGCGCGGGCAACTGGAAGCAGATCCACGACAAATCCCCGGAGCAGCTCCGTGACCGTCTGCCCGAGGGCTTCCTGCAGGTGGTGAACCGAGAGCTGAATAAGATAGAAAAGGCGTGAAATAAGCGGGGAAGAATTGCGTTATTTTTGAAAATCTATCCATAGAGATTGTAGGGGCCGCCTCTCCAGGCGGCCCACCGTCATACGAAACGAATCCCCCCATATCTTTTATTTTCGCCCAACGTATAATCCCCCGTACGGGCCGGACGCGTCGTCGCGGAACCGGCTTTACCTCGCGTCCCCGCAGGGCGGGAACGCTCAGGCGCACGGTTCGCTTCTCCTTTCCCCATCGGGCAGCGGCCCGATGGGGCCCCCAATGCGGCCCGCCAAACAAATTACGATTCCGCCTTTCCAAAAAGGTTGCGGCTCCGCCGCGTATAAAAAATGTCGGGCGGGTTTTGAACCCGCCCTTACGGCTTTTTAGGAGGATTTATGCGTTATTTTTAAAAATCTATCCATAGAGATTGTAGGGGCCGCCTCTCTAGGCGGCCCGCCGAATTCCCGGCAATCTATCTTTCATCGCCGTACGGGCCGCCGCCCACGGCGGCCCACGTCTTACGCAACGAATCCCCCCATATCTTTTATTTTCGCCCAACGAACCAATCCCCCGTACGGGCCGGACACCCGGCCGGCCCGCCAAACAAATTACGATTCCGCCTCCCCAAAAGGTTGCGGCTCCGCCGCGTATTGAAAAATGTCGGGCCGCCAAGAGAGGCGGCCCCTACAATTTGTGGGATAGTTTTCCGGGAATACGATGGGCCGCCGTGGGCGGCGGCCCGTACGGCGTTTAAAGATAGGTTTTCAGGAAATCGTCAGGCGGGCCGGCCGGGTGTCCGGCCCGTACAGGAACCTTGCGCAAAAAACGCAAAACCCCGCGCGGGGGAAAGCAAATCCCTCGCCCTATAAGGGCGGAAACCTTATTAACCCCCCGCCGGGGCAAGGCGGACACCTTATTTCCCCTCGTTTCTCGCCCTCGCCGCCAGGTTGGAGAACACCAGCGCCACAGCGCAGGGGGCCAGGACGGCCAGGGTACTCATTTCGCCGCCGGAGCGGAAATACAGCACCGCCATGACGACGGTGAGGATCACAAACAGCGCCGTAACGATCCACAGCAGGGTACTGAGCTTTTTCATCTTAGCCCCTCACCTCCTGAAGCTGTCCTTCAGCGCCACGGAGCGGTTAAAGACTGGCTTTCCCGGGGCGGAGTCCTTATCCACGGTGAAATACCCCAGGCGCAGGAACTGAAAGCCCTCGCCGGGTCTGGCCGCGCCCAGGGCCCCCTCGGCCTTGCAGCCGGTGACGATCTTCAGGCTGTCGGGATTGATATGCTCCACAAAGGCGTCCCCGAAGGCGTCGGGATCCGGGTCGGTAAACAGGTTGTCATACAGCCGCGCCTCCATCTCCACCGCCGTCCCGGCGTCCACCCAGTGGAGGGTGGCCCCCTTCACCTTCCGCCCGTCGGCGGGGTCGCCGCCCCGGGAGTCCGGGTCGTAGGTGCAGTGGATCGCGGCGATCTGTCCGTTCTCGTCCTTGTCGCAGCCGGTGCAGGAGATCAGATACGCCCCCTTCAGGCGGCACTCCGGCCCGCCGGGGGTCAGGCGCTTATATTTGGGTTCCGGCGTCTCCATAAAGTCCTCCGTCTCCACCCAAAGCTCCCGGGAGAAGGACACGGCCCTGACGCCGGCCTCCGGGTCGGAGGGGTTGTTCTCCACCTCCACCGTCTCGGTCTGCCCCTGGGGGTAGTTGTCGATGATCAGCTTCACCGGGCGCAGGACGGCCATGCGTCGGGGGGCGTGGGCGTTGAGATCCTCCCGGAGACAGGCTTCCAGCAGGGCGTACTCCACGGTGCTGGTCACCTTGGCCACGCCGATCTTGTCGGTGAAGGCCCGAATGGAGGCGGGGGTATAGCCCCGGCGGCGCAGGCCGCACAGGGTGGGCATACGGGGGTCGTCCCAGCCGGAGACGTAGCCCTCCTCCACAAGCCTGCGAAGCTTGCGCTTGGACATGACCGTGTTGGTGATGCCAAGCCTGGCAAACTCGATCTGCCGGGGCTTGGAGGGGACGTCCACGTTGTTGATGACCCAGTCGTACAGGGGCCGGTGATCCTCATACTCCAGGGAGCAGAGGGAGTGGGTGATGCCCTCCAGGGCGTCCTGAATGGGGTGGGCGAAGTCGTACATGGGGAAGATGCACCACTTCGTCCCCTGGCGGTGATGCTCGATATAGCGGATCCGATACAGCACCGGGTCGCGCATGTTGAAGTTGCCGGAGGCAAGGTCGATCTTGGCCCGGAGGGTATATTTCCCCTCGGGGAACTCCCCGTTTTTCATGCGCTCAAAAAGGTCGAGGCTCTCCTCCACGGGCCTGTCGCGCCAGGGGGAGCGGGCGGGGGTGTTCACGTCCCCCCGGTACTCCCGGAACTCCTCCGGCGAAAGCTCGCAGACGTAGGCCAGCCCCTTTTTGATGAGGCCGACGGCCAGGGCGTAGGTCTGCTCGAAGTAGTCCGACCCGTAGAAGAACCTGTCGCCCCAGTCAAAGCCCAGCCAGTGGATATCCTCCTTGATGGCGTCCACATACTCCGTGTCCTCCTTGGCGGGGTTCGTGTCGTCCATGCGCAGGTTGCAGATGCCGCCGAAACGCTGAGCAGTGCCGAAGTCGATGCACAGCGCCTTGCAGTGGCCGATGTGCAGATATCCGTTGGGCTCCGGCGGGAACCGGGTGTGTACCCGCTGGCCCGCGAAGCGCCCGCCGGGCGCGATGTCCTCCGCTACAAACGCCTCGATAAAATTCCTGCTTTCAAAATCGCCCATAAGCTTCTTCCTTTCGCTTTCGGTTGCTTTGGAGCTTATACTAATATCCAATTAAAACAAGACATTCGCGCCGACCTTTTTCGCGCCATACTTCGTCAGCCGCCTTGGGAATACATACAGTATTCCCTGTGGCGTCTTCCTTGTCTGACACGAAAAATCTTCGCCGCTCGGTGTCTACTTTTAAATGGATATTAGTATTATTATATCAAAATTGGGGCCAAAGTCAAGGAAAATCGGGCCGTTCCCGCCCCGGGGGCGGCCATAAAAATCCTCCCGCCGGGAGGGCGGGAGAGGGATTTAAAAATTTTATATAAAAAAATAATTATTTATGCTTGACAAATACTTTGATATATGGTATAATACTCACAGTTCCGGGAAAAAGGCTTCATTTTCCCCGGGAGAGGGGCCGTCAGCCGTTGAAGCGGTTCATGGCCTGGGCCGCGCCCTGGGTGATGACGCAGGCCACGGCGTCGGCGGCGCGGGAGGCGGCGTTCAGGATCGTCTCGGCGTCCTCGTCGTGGAAAACCGACAGCACCCAGTCCACAAGCTGCCAGTCCGGGGGTACCCGGCCCACGCCCAGGCGCACCCGGGGAAAGCCCTCTCCGCCGCATTTGGCGATGATGTCCTTCAGGCCGTTGTGGCCCCCGGCGGAGCCGGAGGGGCGCACCCGGACGCGGCCCAGCTCCAGGTTCACGTCGTCAGAGACGACGACTACGCGCTCTAAGGGGAGCTTATAAAAGCGCATGGCCTCGGCGACGGCGTCGCCGGACAGGTTCATAAAGGTCTGGGGCTTCATGAGCAGCACCTTCCGCCCCTCCAGCTGGCAGACGCCCGTCAGCGCATGGTATTTTGACCGGTCGATGGCCACGGAATGTTTTTTGGAAAAGGCCTCGGCGGTGAGAAAGCCCGCGTTGTGCCGGGTCATCTCGTACTTAAGGCCGGGGTTCCCCAGGAACACGGCGATCCACTCCACGCCGGAGGGTTTTTGAAAGAGCATAAAAGCCTCCCTCTTATCACAAATTCCCTCCCCTTTTTGGGGGGAGGGAGGCTTGACAAAAACTCAAATTTGATATTTTTTCCGGTGGCATGTACGTCGGAAAAAATCCCTTTTGTCACGCAAGTGTGCAAATGGGGCCCCCGCCGGGCCGCAGCCCGGTGGGGAGAGGCGGAGCGAAGTCCGCGACTGAGCCTTCGCGCCTGCGCGGAGGTGAGGTATCGCGACTTCCGCGACGACGACGGTGCGCGCGGCGTGACGGCAGGGAACAAATTTCTGAATTTCGCAAAATTCAGAAATTTTTCCCGCACGCTCCCCTTGTCGGAAAAACCCGTCAGGGTTTTTCCGAACGTCTTCCCTCCCCTTTTTGGGGGGAGGGAGCGGCAGCGTTGCCTTTTTAGCTTTTTTGGCTTATTGGCTTATTTTTATTTGTAGAGGGTGGACATGGAGACCTCCTCGTACACCCGGTCGATGGCCTCGGCGAACATGGGGGCGACGGAGAGGAACTTGATCTTGTCGCACTTTTTCGACTCGATCTCGGGAATGGAGTCCAGCAGCACCAGCTCCTTGATGCAGCTGGCGGTGATGCGCTCGATGGCGGGGCCGGACAGGACGGCGTGGGAGGCGCAGGCGTAGACGTTCTTCGCCCCGCCGATCTCCACCAGGGCCTTGGCCGCGCCGCACAGGGAACCGGCGGTGTCCACCATGTCGTCAAAGAGGATCACGTCCATATCCCGCACAGAGCCGATGACGTTCATGACCTCGGACTGGTTGGCCCGTTCCCGGCGCTTGTCCACGATGGCCAGATTCAGCCCCAGACGGTGGGCGAAATTCCTGGCCCGGGCCACGCTACCCACGTCGGGGGAGACCACCATGACGCCGGGGTTGTTCTCCCCGAACTTCTTGGAGTAATACTCGGCAAAAATCGGCGCCCCAGCCAGATTATCCACGGGTATGTCAAAAAATCCCTGGATCTGGGGGGCGTGTAAGTCCATGGTCAGCACCCGGTCGGCGCCGGCGGAGGTGATCAGATTGGCAACCAGCTTGGCGGAGATGGGGTCGTGGCTCTTGGCCTTGCGATCCTGACGGGCGTAGCCGAAATAGGGCATCACGGCGGTGATGCGTCCGGCGGAGGCCCGGCGGCAGGCGTCGATCATCACAAGAAGCTCCATCAGGTTGTCGTTGACGGGGGCGCAGGTGGACTGCACCAGGAATACGTCGGAGCCGCGGACGGTTTCGTAGAGGGACAGCGACACCTCGCCGTCGGAGAAGTGGGTCACGGTCATGTCGCCCAGGCGCGTGCCCATGCTGCGGCAGATGGCTTCCGCCAGGGCCCTGTTGGAATTTCCGCAGAAGATCTTGATATCCTTGCCATGTGAGATCATAGGGGTGCCCTCCGATCATTTTTGGTTTTGGTATTTTCATTCTAACACAAATACGCCGGAAAGTGGTGACAAAAAAGAGAGAAAGTTTCGACAGTTTTCGGTCAAAACCGCCTAAGGTGACGGGAGTTGAATCCGCGCCGGTTTTCGTCGGCTGATTTGCGCCAGTACTTCGTCAAAAGCCTTGACAATACGGCAAGTATTCTCTGCGGCTTTTTCCTCGTCCTGACGCAAATCAGCTCGCCGAAAACTGCGCAGCACTCCACGCGGAGAGTTTTTCGAGGGATTTTCCGTGCGGAGGAGGCAGCCTTGCTGGCGCAAGGCAACGACGACAAGCGGAAAAGCGCCGGAAAGGGCCCGCGTGGAGCGGCGCGGATTCGACTCCCGTCACCTTGGGGCATTTATAACGCTAAAATCTGAAAGACATGCAGTGTCCCGTCTGAGACACGAAAGCGCACGTCGAAGCCGCCGTAGGCAAGGCCGTATTCCCGGTCAGGATCGTCCTGATAGGAGGGGCGCGGGTCGTGGGAGAGGATATCCAAAAGCGCCAGGCGCGTCTCCTCCGGCAAGGGGGCGGCCAGCTCCGGCGGAAGGGCCACCTTCAGGCGCTTTTCCGGCAGCTCGTCGGTGTAGCCGCCGGAGGCGCCGGGGCGGGCGTCGGCGTAGGGCAGGTAGGGCTTGATATCGAAGATGGGCGTGCCGTCGGTCATATCCGCCCCGGACACCAGCAGAGCGGGGCCGTCGGGGGCGTCCCACTCCACCCGCACAAGGCCCACGCAGGAGAGGCCCACCGGGTTGGGCCGGAAGGGGGAGCGGGTGGCAAAGACGCCCATGCGCCGGTTGCCCCCCAGGCGCGGGGGCCGGACGGTGGGGGACCAGTCCTCCCGGCGCACCCGGTCGAAGCTCCAGAGGAGCCAGAGGTGGGAAAACCCCTCGATGCCCCGGAGGGCGTCGGGGTTGCGGAACTCCGGCTCGAAGACCACGCGGGAGAGGACGTGTTCCGCCAGCCCCGCCTGACGGGGGACGCCGAATTTTTCGGTAAAGCCGCCCCGGAGGCGGGCGACGATCCGCAGAGAGACGGTCTCGGACATAAAAATCACCTTCCATGCCTGATTATACCCGAAAAACCCCCTCCTGTCCAGCGAAAAGCCGCCGTGGGCGGGAAGCGGGCTTGTAAATCGGCTCGGCATGGCTTATAATCGGGGGAGAGAAGCGAAAGAAAGGGAGGACGCGGCGTGGAGATCGTAGTTATCGGCGGCGGGGCCTCGGGCCTGGCCGCGGCCATAGAGGCGGCGAAATACGGGAGCGTCACTGTGCTGGAGCGGGGCGAGCGGGTGGGCCGGAAGCTGGCCGTCACCGGCAACGGGCGGTGCAACCTGACCAATCTGGCCCTGGCCCCGGAGCGTTACCATGGGGAGACGCCGGCCTTTGCCCGCCCCGCCCTGGAGCGGTTCGGCGCGGAGGACACCCGGCGGTTTTTCTACGGGCTGGGGCTGGTGACCGTGGCGGAGCCCTCCGGGCGGGTCTATCCCCACTCCGACCAGGCCGGGAGCGTGGTGGACGTGCTGCGTTTCGGGGCGCTGGAGCGGGGCGTAAGGCTGGCGTGCGGGGAGCGGGTGCTGGAGATCCGCCCGGGAAGGGGCGGCTTCACGGTGGTGACGGAGAGCGGCCCCCGGCGGGCGGACAGGGTCATCGCGGCCCCCGGCGGGGCGGCCTGCCCCCGGGCCGGGGGATCCGGCGAGGGCTACCGCCTGCTGACGGCGCTGGGCCACACCAGGACGGCGCTCTGGCCCTCCCTTGTCCAGCTGAAAACGGAAAACGCCTTCACCCGGCCCCTGAAGGGCGTCCGGGCGGACGCCGGGGTGCGGGTGATGAGCCGGGAGGGCAGCCTCCTGGCGGAGAGCGCCGGGGAGGTGCAGTTTACGGACTACGGCGTGTCCGGGCCGGCGGTGTTTGAGGTCTCCCGGGCCGCCGCCGCGGCGGAGAGGTGCCTTCTCCGGCTGGATCTTCTGCGGCGCGTGGGGGCGGAGGAGCTGACCGCCCTTTTGGAAAAGCGGCGGGAGACGGCCCTGACGGCGGAGAACCTGCTGACGGGCGTACTGCACAACAAGCTGGGCCGCACCCTGCTGACCCGGCTGGGATACCCCCTGCCTACCCCCCTCAGGGGGCTGTCGGAGGGGGATATGCGCCGGATAGCCGGGGCCGTCAAGGGGGTGGAGCTGCCCGTCACCGGCACCATGGGCATGGAGGGGGCGCAGGTCACCGCCGGGGGCATCCGCACGGCGGAGTTTGACCCGGAGACGCTGGAGAGCCGCCTTGTCCCCGGCCTTTTCGCCTGCGGCGAGGTGCTGGACGTGGACGGCGACTGCGGCGGCTACAACCTCCAGTGGGCCTGGAGCTCAGGCCGCCTGGCGGGGAATCTGGGGGCGCTGAGATGCTGAGAGTGAGAGAGCTGTCCGTCCCCGCCAAGGAGGACGGGCGTGAGGCGGTGCTGAGCGCCGCCGCCAGGGAGCTGGGCGTTTCGGAGGGGGAGATCGAGGCGCTGAAGCTCCGCCGCCGCTCGGTGGACGCCCGGAAGAAGAACGATATCCGCCTTATCTACACCGTGGACGTGGCCCTCCGCGGGGACGAGGCGGCTGTTTTGCGGCGGCGGGGCGGCGGGCGGATCGCCCCGGCGGAGGCGTATACCTACGCCGTCCCCACCGGCGGGGAGCGGCTGGGCCGGAGGCCCATCGTCGCCGGATTCGGCCCGGCGGGAATGTTCGCGGGGCTTGTGCTGGCCCTGGCCGGGGCCAGGCCGCTGATCCTGGAGCGGGGCCGGGACGTGGAGACCCGGGAGCGGGACGTGGAGCGGTTCTGGCGCACGGGCGCGCTGGATCCCGCCTCCAACGTGCAGTTCGGCGAGGGCGGGGCCGGGGCCTTCTCCGACGGGAAGCTGAATACCGGCACGAAAAATCCCCGGATCCAGTGGGTGCTGGATCGGTTCGTGGAGTTCGGGGCCGGGGAAAACGTGGCATATGAGGCCAAGCCCCATGTGGGGACGGACCGGCTGAAGCTGGTGGTGAAAAATCTGCGGCAGCGGATCGTTGCCCTGGGGGGCCAGGTGCGCTTCGACGCGGCGCTGACGGGCATAAAAACCGAGGCGGGCCGGGTCACGGGCGTCCTTGTCAACGGCGGGGAGGAGCTTCCCTGCGACGACCTCCTGCTGGCTGTGGGCCACAGCGCCCGGGACACCTTCGCCTGGCTGCGGGGCCTGGGCGTGCCGATGGAGCCGAAGCCCTTTGCCATGGGGGCGCGGATCGAGCACAGCCAACAGGCGCTGGACAGGTGCCAGTACGGGGCGATGGCGGGCTGTGCGGCCCTGGGGGCGGCGGACTACAAGCTGGCCGTCCATACCGCCCGGGGGAGCGCCTATACCTTCTGTATGTGTCCCGGCGGGTATGTGGTGGCCGCCGCCTCGGAGGCGGGCGGGGTGTGTACCAACGGCATGAGCTATTCGGGCCGGGACGGCAAGAACGCCAACTCCGCCCTTCTGGTGGGCCTGGACACGGCGGATTTCCCCTATCCCGGGCCTTTGGGCGGCGTGGAGTGGCAGCGGGAGCTGGAGCGCCGTGCCTTTGAGGCCGCGGGGGGCTATTTCGCCCCGGTCCAGACCGTGGGGGATTTTCTGGGTACCCCCGCCGCCCCCTCGGTGGAGGCCACTTACAGGCCGGGGGTGCGGCCCGTGGATCTGCACACCGTTCTGCCGGAGCGGATCACGGCGGCCATGGAGCTGGCCCTGCCGGAGCTGGGGCGGAAGCTGCCGGTGTTCCGGGACAGGGGCGCGGTGCTGACCGGGCCGGAGACGCGCAGCTCGTCGCCGGTGCGGATCGTGCGGGACGAAACCCGCCAGTCGCCCCTCCGGGGCCTGTGGCCCTGCGGGGAGGGGGCCGGTTACGCCGGGGGCATCACCTCCGCCGCGGTGGACGGAATGATGACCGCCGAGGCGGTGCTGACGCTTGCGTATTCCGGGCAGGGGTAAGACGGTATAATCGCCCTGCCGGGGGCAAACCGCCGGAGCGGTTTCTATTCGGTATGGGCGGAAATTTAGTAAACATTAAATTAACCGCCGTAACGGACAGTAGATTTCTTCGCGTTCGGGTGGTACAATGTTTATTGTCATGTGGGCGGCTGTCCGGCAATTGATGTTTAACGAGGTATAAAATGAGATTATTCGTTTCTTTCTCCGCAAGAAAAACCGGTAATTGCGCTCAGATCATTGATTTTATAAAGACACCGCAAGATAAAGTGATTTATTATATGGATTTAAACACACATGGGTGCGGTAATTGCGGTTATGAGTGCTTCAAAACACAATGCAGATATCGAGGCGATGATGTTTATCGCCTTTATAGCAGTTTTGAGAGCTATGAAAAAGTGATTCTGCTTGTACCGATGTATTGCGGAAATCCTTCCTCCCTATATTTTGGCTTTAACGAAAGAAGCCAAGACTTTTTCACGCGCCATGAAAATGAATATAGTTCCTTTGCGGAAAGACTTTTTATCATCGGCGTCTATGGAAGCAAGAAAGAATCACCGGATTTCATAAG
>CANPWM010000012.1 GCA_947584295.1 uncultured Oscillospiraceae bacterium
GGGCCTCCTCCTGGCCGGCGCCGTCTACTTCCTCCTCTCCCTTGTCGCCTTTCTGGTCTACCGGGCGGTTTAGCGCCGCCTCTGCCGCGCCCCCGGCCCGGAACCGGCATGACCTTCGCTAACCTCCAATCTTTTCCCTATACGAAGGCCGCGGCGGGATTTCCCCGCCGCAGCCTTAACCTATGTACCCCGTTTTTGATCCGGGGCAAATAAAACCGTCCCTCTCCCCCCTAGGACGGGAGCGGGGCGATCGCGGACGTTGTCAACGCCTGTTGTTGAGCAAATTCTCAAGCCACCGGGCGTTCTGTTCGCTCTGTATCTTTTTCCTGGCCTCCGCCTGGGCCTCGGCGGACTGGAGCGCCTTTTCCCTGACCCGCTCCTGACGCCACTGATCCAGCAGGGCCTCCACGGCCTTTTTCTGCTTTGTCCGGTTGCGCATATAGGGCCGCACCTCGTCCGCAAACTCCCCGGCGGACAGCCGCGCGGCGTGGCTCCTGTCGGAAAACCCCGTTATCGGGATCCTCTTGCCAAACGCATCAAAGCCCACGTACTCATACCCCGGCCCGTCCACGGCGCTCTTGGCCCCCAGACACTGGCCGGTAAAAAACTCGTAGTAGATCCCGTCCTGCTCGTAGAAATAGAGCGTCTCGACCTTTCTTAAAAGGTGGAATTTCCCTCCGTTCAAAATATTGAAGCTATAATACACTCGATCCATCTTGGCCCTCCTCAACCCCTGCCCCCACGGGAAAATACAGTGTAGCACAGCGCCATATAAAAGTCCACACTTTCTTTTTGTGCCGCGGTAAATGGCATTAGTTATGATTGGATAATCGTTGTTGCCCCACTTTCCCCGCGCCCCGGCAGTCCCACAGGGGCGGGGAGGACTCCCCGCCTTTCTGTGGTTCTTGCCGGAAACGCAAAAAGCGGCGTTGAGCGTTCGATCTCAACACCGCTAAAAAAGCACAAACACAACCCTATCAAACCCGGTATTCCTACTTGAAAAAAGCGTATAAAAATCCGCCTCGGAGGATCCGGGGCGGATTTTTATATGTTTTCAGAGGGTCGCAAGCTTTGTGTCAAGGCTGCTCTTTTTGTGAGCCGCGTTGTTCTTGTGGATCAGACCCTTGGCTGCCGCCTTGTCCACTGCCTTGACCGCGACTTTATAGGCGCTCTCGGCCTCGCCGCGGCTTCCGCCGGCCACTGCTGCGTCAAACTTCTTAAGAACGGTCTTCAGCTCGGACTTATCGGCCTTGTTGCGGGCGTTGTTCGCCTTGCCGATCAGAACGCGCTTCTTCGCTGACTTGATATTGGGCATATCTGGCCACCTCCTCCTATAAAGTCACGGCTCGCCGATGTGATTCGATTACCGTGCGGAAGTGTATTTTACCATTCTTTTTGAAAAATTTCAAGTCCTTTTTCAAAATTTTTATGACAACCGCGCACTTTTTTTGTTCTTTGTGGAAATACTACTCTCAACACACAACATATGGGGGTATTTCCATGCTTTCACGCCGCTCCGACCTGGCCATGGAGGCCAGGCGCATCTGGAACGAGGACAACCTGGCCGAGCTTGAGGGGGCCGAGGAAAAAACCGAGACCCGCCAGGGCTTCCCCGTCACCTCCGTCCGCATCTTCGGCGACAGGGCGGCGGAGGAATTATGTAAACCAAAAGGCCGGTACGTCACCGTGGAGCTGGGCCGGTTCCTCCGCCGGGAGGACGACTCCTTTGAGGCCGGGGCCCAGGTCATCGCCCAGCTCCTCCGGGAACTTCTGGGCCAGGTGGAGGGCGGGATCCTGGTGGCGGGCCTGGGGAACCCGGCCATCACCCCGGACGCGGTGGGCCACCTGGTGGTGGCCAGCACCCTGGTCACCCGCCACCTGAAGCGCCAGATGGGGGAGACCTTCGCCCAGTTCGGCGACCTGTCGGCCCTGGAGCCGGGGGTGCTGGGTACCACCGGCGTGGAGAGCGTGGACGTGGTGGGGGCGCTGGTTCGGGAGATCCGCCCCGCCGCCCTCATCGCCGTGGACGCCCTGGCCTCCCGGAGCGTGGAGCGGGTGTGCCGGACGGTGCAGATCGCCGACTCCGGCATCGTCCCCGGCTCCGGGGTGGGCAACGCCCGGGGGGCGCTGTCCCGGGCGTCCCTGGGGATCCCGGTCATCGCCCTGGGGGTGCCTACGGTGGTGGACGCCGCCACCCTGACCCTGGACGTGGCCCGGCAGGCCGGGGTGGAGCTGGACGCCCAGGCCCTCCGGGAGCGCAGCGGCGGCATGATCGTCACCCCCCGGGAGATCGACGCCCAGGTGCGCAACATCTCCCGGCTCATGGCCTACGGCATCAACCTGGCCGTCCACCCCGGCCTGACCGTCAGCGACGTGGATATGTTCCTGGGCTGACCCGCCGCTTCCGATGTTTCACGTGAAACATCGGGCGGCCTCCCGGCTGTCCCTCGGCCAATGTTTCACGTGAAACATTGGCGCAGTCCCAACTCCCCCATTCAATGTTTCACGTGAAACATTGAAACGCCCCCTGGCGCGGCCCCGGCAATGTTTCACGTGAAACATTGCCGGGAAACTCTTGAAAAGTCCGGCCACATAGAGTATAATAGCCTCAATACAGACAACGGAGGGCGAAATGGGAAAAGTCATCGCGGTGGCCAATCAGAAGGGCGGGGTGGGAAAGACCACCACCGCCGTCAATCTGACCTGCGCCTTGCATCTGCAAAAGAAAAAAATCCTGCTGGTAGACGCGGATCCCCAGGGGAACGCCACCTCGGCCATGGGCGTGGACAAGAACAAGGTGAAGAAAGGCACCTACGAGGTGCTGATCGGCGCGGAACCCCGGGAGGCCGTGGTAAAAACCAGGTACGGCGATCTGATGCCCTCCAACAAGGCCCTGTCCGGCGCCCTCATCGAGCTGGTGGACCTGCCGGAACGGGAGTACATACTGCGGCGGGCCATGGACAAGATCAAGGGGGACTACGACTACGTCATCATCGACTGTCCGCCCTCCCTGGAGCTGCTGACCCTCAACGCCCTGGTGGCGGCCCAGACGGTGCTGGTGCCGGTGCAGTGCGAGTATTTCGCCCTGGAGGGCCTGTCCGACCTGACGGGGACCATGCGGCTCATTCGGCGGAAGCTGAACCCGGAGCTGGAGATCGAGGCGGTGGTCCTCACCATGTTCGACTCCCGCACCAACCTGAGTATGCAGGTGGCGGCGGAGGTCAAAAAGTATTTTAAGGACAAGGTCACAAGGACGGTGATCCCCCGGGCGGTGCGGCTCTCCGAGGCCCCCAGCCACGGAAAGCCCGTGATGGCCTACGACTACGCCTCCAAAGGCTCCCAGGCGTATCTGAGTCTGGCCCGGGAGCTGATAGAGCGAAACGAGAGAGGAGAGAAGTGATGGCAAAGGGACTGGGAAAAGGCATGGGCGCCCTCTTTGGGGAGGAGACCATGCGGGAGGAGCCGTCCTCCCAGCAGAAGCTGCCCATCACCAAGATCGAGCCGCGCCGGGGACAGCCCCGGGAGCACTTTGACCAGGAGCGGCTCCAGGAGCTGGCGGAATCCATCGAAAAGCACGGCATGATCCAGCCCATAACGGTGCGGCCCATGGAAAACGGCTATTACCAGATCATCGCCGGGGAGCGGCGGTGGCGGGCGGCGCGGCTGGCGGGGCTGAAGGAGGTGCCGGTGTCCGTCATGGAGGCCGACGAGCAGACCACGGCGGAGCTGGCCCTCATCGAAAACCTCCAGCGGGAGGACTTGAACCCCATCGAGGAGGCCCGGGGCTACAAGAAGCTGATGGATCACTTCGCTCTGACCCAGGAGCAGGTGGCGGAGCGGGTGGGGAAATCCCGCCCGGTGATCACCAACGCCATGCGGCTTTTGAAGCTTTCCGACGGGGCCGCCGTGCTGGTGGAGTCCGGGGAGCTGTCCCTGAGCCACGCCAGGGCGATCTTAGAGGTGGCAGACCCCCAGGCCCAGACGAGCCTGGCCCTGCTGGCCGTCCGGGACGGGCTTTCCGTCCGGCAGGTGACGGAGCTGGTGAAGAAGATGAACGCCAAGCCCAAAAAGGCCCGGGAGAAGAAAAATCCCCGGCTGGGGGAGGACGGCATCGACTATATGTCCGAGCTGGAGGCGGAGCTGAGCCGACGCATGGGCCGAAGGGTGCGCATCGACGCCGGACAGGACGAGGGCTGTGTGAAAATAGACTATTACAGCAAGGCGGACTTTGAGCGGCTCATCGAGGCCCTGAGAGACGTAAAAGAGGTGCGGGAATGGATTTAAAGAGACGAGATTCCACCGAGGGGACGCCGGAGGACGCGGGAAACGTCCCGGAGAAAAAGCCGGAGGATAAAAGCCCCAAGGCCCTGAAAAAGCGGGAGATATCCGTATTCATCTACACCACGGTGCTGTTTGTGGTGGCGCTGCTGCTGATTTTGATCACCTATTTCATTCAGGAGCATCGAAACTCCGCCCTGACAGACCTGACCACCCAGCACGGGGAGCTGACGGCCCAGGTTTTGCAGAACATCGAGGAGCTGCAAACCAGGAACGAGAAGCTCCGGGACGAGCTGGACCAGAAGGAGAACGAGCTGGAGGCCGTCCAAGATGAGCTGGACGCCGCCAACAGCAGTATCGAGGCCATGCTGGCGGAGCAGGCCACTCTGGAGCAGGCAAACCAGGCCGCCGCCCTGGAGAAAGAGGCCCTGGAGCGGGATCTGCAGACCCAGCGGAACAAGACGGAAGCCCTGGGGCTTTTGGCGGCGCTTCTCTCCACCCAAAAGGGGGAGGACGTCAGCGGCATCATCGCCCAGCTGGAGACCCAGAAGGCCAATCTGGACGCGGCGTACCTGAACATCTATAACGCTTACATCGAGAACATGAAATAAAGAGGGAAACACAACATGATCGACATTCGGCTTATCCGGGAAAATCCCGACCTGGTGCGGGAGAACATAAAGAAGAAGTTCCAGGAGCAGAAGCTGCCCCTGGCGGACGAGGCCGCGCGGCTGGACAAGGCAAACCGGGCCGCCATCAACGAGGCCAGCGACCTGCGGGCCAGGCGGAACCAGCTCTCCAAGCAGATCGGTATGCTCATGGGCCAGGCCAAGAAGGATCCCGCCAAGGCCGCCGAGGCGGAGGCCATCAAGGCCCAGGTGAAGGCCGACGGCGAGCGGCTTGCCCAGCTGGAGGAGCTGGAGGACAAGTACAAGGCGGAGCTGCGGGCGGTGATGATGCAGATCCCCCAGATCATCGACCCCTCCGTTCCCATCGGCCCCGACGACAGCGCCAACGTGGAGGTACAGCGGTTTGGGGAACCGCTGGTGCCGGAGTTTGAAGTCCCCTACCACACCCAGCTTATGGAGAGCTTCAACGGCATCGACCTGGATTCCGCCAGGGAGGTGGCCGGGAGCGGCTTTTACTACCTGATCGGCGATGTGGCACGGCTCCACGAGGCAGTGCTGGCCTACGCCCGGGACTTTATGATCGGCAAGGGGTTCACCTATATGATCCCGCCCTTTATGATGCATGGGGCCATTGTGGAGGGCGTTATGAGCCAGACGGACATGGACGCCATGATGTATAAGATCGAGGGGGAGGATCTGTACCTGATCGGCACCAGCGAACACTCCATGATCGGGCGGTACATCGACAGGATCATTCCCGCCGAGACCCTGCCCCACACCCTGACCAGCTACTCCCCCTGTTTCCGCAAGGAAAAAGGCTCCCACGGCCTGGAGGAGCGGGGCGTTTACCGTATCCACCAGTTTGAGAAGCAGGAAATGATCGTGGTCTGCCGCCCGGAGGAGTCCATGGACTGGTACGAAAAGCTGTGGCGGTACTCCGTGGAGCTTTTCAGGAGCATGGATATCCCGGTGCGACAGCTTGAGTGCTGTTCCGGCGACCTGGCCGATCTGAAGGTCAAGTCCTGCGACATCGAGGCGTGGAGTCCACGGCAGAAGAAGTATTTTGAGGTCTGCTCCTGCTCCAACCTGGGCGACGCCCAGGCGCGGCGGCTGAATATCCGCTTCAAGGACACGGACGGGAAAATAAGCCTGGCCCATACCCTGAACAACACCGTGGTGGCTCCGCCCCGTATGCTCATCGCCCTTTTGGAGAACAATCTCCAGGCCGACGGGAGCGTTGTCATTCCCGCCGTCCTGCGCCCCTACATGGGCGGGAAGGAGAAGCTGGAGAAGGCAAAGGCGGTATAAGGCGCGTCATCTATTTAAATCGGCAATAGAATGAATAATAAGGCAATAATTAAATTATTATAAACTATACAACCAAGGAGGAAAACATTATGAAAGCAATCTGGAAGATCCTCATCGGCACGGCGGCGGTGGCGGCTGTGGCCCCCTATCAGGTGAAGAAGGATCAGGAGACGGGCACCGTCACCCTGAAGGCCGCCACCTGGGCGGGGACGTATGTGAAGAACGGCGAGGGCGGAAATCTGACCCTGAAGCTCCTCCCCGGGATCCTCAAGGACAAGGCCGAGGCCGAAGACGGGTGCCGCTGTGAGGAGGAGTGCTGCTGTGAAGCCCCGGAGGAGACGGAGGACGAGGGCGGCATCACCATCGAGGTGAACGTGGAGAAGGACGAGCCTGAGGCCCCCAAGCCCGAAGAGGCGTGACCCCTGGACGGCGAAAGGAGTACATACCATGAAGAAATTTTTCGCGGAATTCAAAGCCTTTATCAACAAGGGCAACGTGCTGGGGCTGGCCGTGGGCGTTATCATCGGCGGCGCTTTCAGCACCATCACCACCAGCCTTACCAACGACATCATCATGCCCATCGTGTCCATCTTCCTGGGGGGCGTGGATTTTTCGTCCATGACCGTGAAGCTCCCCACCTTCTACAAGGTGGCGGCGGACGCGGCCCCCAATACCCTCAACTACGGCAACTTTATCTCCGCCATTATCAACTTCATCATTCTGGCCCTGGTGGTCTTCTGCATCATGAAGGCCTTCAACGCCGCCTCGGATAAGATGAAGAAGAAGCAGGAGGCCGAGGCCGCCGCGGCGCCCGCGGCGCCTCCCGAGCCCAGCAGCGAGGAGAAGCTGCTCACCGAGATCCGCGACCTGCTGGCCCAGAAGAAATAAGATGCTGGAGGAGATCCTTGCCGGGGGCGCAAAGGCCCTCGGCATCGCCCTGCCTGAAAAAGCCCTGGGCCTCTACCGGGCCTACTACACGGCCTTGACGGAGGCCAACAGGCAGTTTAACCTGACGGCCATCGAGGGGGAGGACCAGGCGGCTTATCTCCACTTCCTGGACAGCCTGGCTGTCCTGCCCCGGGCGGAGCTGGCGGGCAAGACCATCATCGACGTGGGGACCGGCGGCGGGATCCCGGGGCTGGCGCTGAAGATCGCCCAGCCGGACATGGAGCTGACGCTTCTGGACGCCACGGAGAAGAAAACGGCGTTTTTGGAGGCCCTGACGGCGAAACTGGGACTGCCCTGCCGGTGCCTTACGGGCAGGGCGGAGGAGCTTGGCCGGGAGAGCGCCTGGCGGGAGACCTTTGACGTGGCGGTGGCCCGGGCGGTGGCGGAGACACGCGTCCTGGCGGAGATCTGCCTGCCCTTCGTGAAGGTGGGCGGGCGGCTCCTGGCCCTGAAATCCGCCGACACCGACGGGGAGCTGGAGGCCGCCGAGAGCACCGTCAGGGCCCTGGGGGGCGTTATCGCCGCCATACACGACTATACCCTCCCCGGGACGGATATCCCCCGGCGGATCGCGGTCATTGAAAAGACCGCCCCCACGCCTGAGCGGTTCCCCAGACGCTGGGCGGCAATCCAGAAAAAGGGCGTGTGAATGGGGGAGGGCCCGCGTTTCAGGGAAGATTGCCGGGAATTCGGCGGGCCGCCAAGAGAGGCGGCCCCTACAACCGTTAACGAAACAGCTCTATTAGACGCCGTAGGGGCCGCCGCCCACGGCGGCCCAAAAATGGAATACGGGTAGAGCCGCAAGCGGCATCGGAATACAATAGATAAGTACAGAGAAAGCAAACATGGGAGATTGGAAAAGGATAGAGACGCAAAACGACATTGATGAGCTGATGGGGCGCGTGGGTGGATTCCACGACTCCTGCCTCGTGTCGGCATGCTTCAAAACAGGCCAATATGTGGACGCCTCCGGGGCGATGGCTTTAAGCTGCGCGCCGGCGACCTATGAGCTGACAATAACCCTCCACAGCCAGTGGACGAAAATGCCCTTGGAGCTGCGCTTTTCCGGCGTACACAAGGCGAGCCTCACAGGATACGACCAGCGGGACGACGGCATCATCTACGACGCGCACCTGGCTTTTCATGAGGACGTGCCGGGGGCGGATGGAAAGAGGCTCATCGTCTGGGCGGACTGGGCGGACTTCTCGCCGGGAAAGAGCGACATAGACGACCTTACAAGCTTCGTGTACGCGGAAAGTCTGAGCTGGCGGGAGATAAAATAATCTGAAAATACCGTCGAAGTCCCCCGATGCGGCGCATCGGGGCCTTTCGGCGTGGCAGGAAAAGGCTATAAAATGGAAATTCTTACTAAATCCATCGTCAATGAGGAATCGGTACAGCGCGTATTGGGCGCGCTGGAGGCCGGGAGGTGTCCGGCGCTGCTCTCCGGCGCCGGGGCGCTGCCCCGCGCCCACGCGGCGGCGGCGGTGTATCTGGAGACGGGGCGGCCCCTGGTGGCGCTGTGCGCCGACGAGGGGGAGGCCAAGCGTATGGCCGAGGATCTGAGCGGCTTTACGGGGGTGGCCCCGGCCCTTTTGACGGGGCGCGACCTTATCTTCTACAACGCCGAGGGCGTGTCCCGGGACGGGGAGCGGGCGCGGATCGCCGCGCTCCACCGGCTGGCCGCGGAGGAGGGCGTTATCGTGGTGACCACCCCCGACGCGCTGATGCTGAGGACCATGCCCCCCGACGTGCTGGAATCCCTGACCGTGGAGCTGAAAACCGGCGGCAGCTACGACCTGGAGAAGCTCACGGAGACGCTTGTAAAAGCCGGGTATCAGCGCACCCAGCAGGTGGAGGGGGCGGGGCAGTTCGCCCTGCGGGGCGGCATTTTGGACGTCTTTTCCCCGGCTATGGAGTACCCGGTCCGCTGTGAGTTCTGGGGGGACGACATCGACTCCATGGGCGTTTTCGACGTTTCCAGCCAGCGGCGGATCGAGAATCTGGATGCCTGCCTCCTGCTCCCGGCCAGGGAAGCGCCGGTGACGGCGGCCAAGGGCGGCCCGGAGGGCCTGGCCCAGCGCATGGACGCCTACGGAAAACGCCTCATGAAGAAAAAAAGCGTCAAGCGGGAGCTTTTAGAGGCGGTACTGGCGGATCTGAAGCGGGTCCAGGAGGGCCGGAGCCTTCCGGCCTCGGACCGGTATCTGGATCTGATGTTCGAGCCGTCCACGGCGCTGGACTACATCCCCCAGGACGCGGTGGTGGTGATGTGCGAGCCCTCCCGGCTTTCCGAACGGGCCAGGAACTTCACCTGGCAGCTGGGGCAGGATTTGACCGGCCTGAAGGAAGCGAACGTACTGGACGGCGGGCCGGAGCGGCTGATGGAGGCGTGGGAGTCGGTGACGGAGCGGCTGTCGGACTTCCCGGTGGTGATGATGGCCTCCTTTACCGCCAGCCAGTACCCCCTGCGGCCCAGGACGCTGGCCTCCCTTACCGCCAAGCAGCTGCCCAGCTACGGCGGGAGCCTGGAGACGGCGGCCAGCGACATCGCCCACTATAAAAATACCGGCTACTCCGTCGTCGTCCTCACCCGCGACCGGCGGCGGGGGGAGATCCTCCACGATTTTCTGGAGAAGAAGGGCGTGGCGGCGGCCTATGATTTCGATCTGACGGCGCTGCCCCAGCGGGGCCAGTGCGTCATCGCCGTGGGGGCCCTCAGCGCGGGGCTGGAGTACCCCGGCATGAAGCTGGCGGTGATCACCGAGGGGCAGCTGAGCCAGGGGCTTTTCCGGCGGAAGGCCAGGAAGAAGCTCCCGGCGGGCCGCCAGAAGCTGGACAGCTTTACCGACCTGTCCCCCGGGGATCTGGTGGTACACGAGGCCTATGGCATCGGGCGCTTCGCCGGTATGGTGAAGCGGGAGATCGACGGGGCCATGAAGGACTATATCAAGATCGCCTACGCCGGGACGGACAGCCTGTATATCCCGGCCACGCAGCTTGACACCGTGTCCAAATACATCGGCGCCGGGGAGGACGCGCCGGTGAAGCTCAGCAAGCTGGGCGGTACGGACTGGGCCAGGGCCAAGACCAAGGCCAAGGCGGCGGTGAAGGATCTGGCGGACGGGCTTCTGGCCCTCCAGGCCGAGCGGCAGAAGGCCACGGGCTACGCCTTCTCCCCGGACACCCCCTGGCAGCGGGAGTTTGAGGACAATTTTGAATATCAGGAGACGGACGACCAGCTGAGGGCCATTCGGGAGATCAAGGCGGATATGGAAAACCCCGTCCCCATGGATCGGCTGCTGTGCGGGGACGTGGGCTACGGCAAAACGGAGGTGGCCCTGCGGGCCGTGATGAAGTGCGTCATGGACGGGCGGCAGGCGGCGATCTTAGTCCCCACCACCGTCCTGGCCCAACAGCACTATCAGACGGCGGCCCGGCGCTTTGACGGGTTCCCCGTCAGCATCGAGGTGTTGAGCCGCTTCCGCTCCGCCGCCCAGACGAAAAAGGCCCTCCAGGGGCTGGAGGACGGCACGGTGGACATCGTTATCGGCACCCATAAGCTGCTGCAGAAGGACGTGCGCTTTAAAAAGCTGGGCCTTCTGGTGGTGGACGAGGAGCAGCGCTTCGGCGTCCAGCACAAGGAGCGGCTCAAGGAGATCGCCCGGAAGGTGGACGTGCTGACCCTGTCGGCCACGCCTATCCCCCGGACGCTGAATATGGCCCTGTCCGGCGTGCGGGATATGTCCACCATCGAGGAGCCGCCCTCGGACCGCCAGCCGGTGCAGACCTACGTCATGGAGCATGACTGGGGCGTGCTGGCCGACGCCATCCGCCGGGAGGTGGGCCGGGGCGGACAGGTCTATTACCTGCACAACCGGGTGGACAACATCGAGCGCACGGCCATGCGGATCCGGGAGCTGGTGGAGGGCGTGAACATCGCCGTGGCCCACGGGAAGATGGACGAGGAGCAGCTGGGCGCGGTGATGGAGGCCATGCAGGCCGGGGATATCCAGGTGCTTGTCTGCACCACCATCATCGAGACGGGCATCGACATTCCCAACGTGAACACCCTGATCATCGAGGACGCGGACAAGATGGGGCTGGCGCAGCTCCACCAGATCCGGGGCCGGGTGGGCCGCTCCAGCCGCCGGGCCTTCGCCTATTTCACCTTCCGGCGGGACAAGGTGCTGACGGAGGTGGCGGAGAAGCGCCTTTCGGCGATACGGGAGTTTGCCGAGTTCAACTCCGGCTTTAAGATCGCCATGCGCGACCTGGAGATCCGGGGCGCGGGGAACCTGCTGGGCGCGGAGCAGTCCGGCCACATGATGAGCGTGGGGTACGATATGTACCTGAAGCTTCTGGAGGAGGCAGTACACGAGGAGAAGGGGGAGAAGATCCCGGAAAAGCCCGAATGTTCCGCCGATCTGGCGGTGTCCGCCAATATCCCGGAGAAGTACGTCCAGAGCGCGGAACAGCGCATGGATCTGTACCGGCGCATCGCCCATATCCGCACCGAGGAGGACGCCGACGACATGACCGACGAGCTGATCGACAGGTTCGGCGACCCGCCCCCGGAGGTCAATTCCCTGATCCACATCGCCCTTCTGCGGGGCGAGGCGGCGGATACGGGCATCTCGGAGATCAGCCAGAAGCAGGGGCGGCTCATTTTTGGCATCAAGGAGTTTGAGATGGAGAGGGTGAGCCGTCTCTACGCCCTGCCCTTCTACAAGGGGCGGATCAAGATCGAGGCGGGGCTGAAGCCCGCCATCTCCCTGAAGCTCCGGGAGGGGGAGCGGCCCCTGGGCGCCGCCGTGACGTTCGTCAGGGACTATAAATCGGCGTAACGGTCGGAAAAGGGCCGTCAGGGCTTTTCCGACAGGCAAAAAACGCAAATTTGATATTCTTTCCGGCGGCATGTACGTCGGAAAGAATCCCTTTTGTTTTGCGCAGTGTATGGCCCTCCGGCCATGCGCGGAGCAAAACAGCAGGGTGATTTTCTCTGAATTTCGCAAAATTCAGAGAAAATTACCCGCACGTTCCCCTTGTCGGAAAAGGGCCGCCAGGCCCTTTTCGACAGACAAAAAACCGGGACAGCCGAAGCTGTCCCGGTTTTTTTGCCCCGCAGGGGGGATCAGTATTCCAGTGCCGCCCAGTCGCGCATCTTGGTGATGGCTGACCAGGTCTCGTAGATCTTGCCGTCGATGACCACGTTGTTGCCGCAGGTGTGGGAGTTGGTGGCCTCCTGGACCTCCGCGTAGTACCACTTGTTCTTGTCGGTGTTGTCGGTCCAGGTGATCATATCCTTGTGGAGATGATCCTTGTGGGGCTTGCGGCCCAGGAGCCGGTTGAATACCGTCATGGCCTCGGCGCGGGTCAGCAGATCCTCCGGCTTGAACGCGTCGCCGTCGCCCTGCATCAGCCCGTAGTAGTCGGCCAGGAGAACAGCTTCCGCGTACCACTTGGTCGTTTCCACGTCGGTAAAGCGGTTGTTGAGGACGGTGCCCTCGGCCACCTCGTAGAACCGCACCACCATGGCGGCCACCTCGGCGCGGGTGATGTTCTGATCGGGGTTGAAGTTGCCGTTGTCGTCGCCCAGGATAATGCCCATCTTGTGGAGCACCGCCACGGCGTGGTTATACCAGACGCCGCTCTTGACGTCGGGGAAGCCGCTGTTTTCGCTCCAGTTGGCGGCGCGGGCCTCATCGGTGAGGAGGCGGAACAGGATCGTGGCGATCTCCGCGCGGGTGATGTTCTGCTCGGGGGCCACCTCGGTGTGGGTCACGCCGATGATGTAGCCGTAATGCTCCGACGTGTCGATATCGGGGGAGGGAGTGCCGCCGCCAGTGCCGCCGGTGCCGCCGCCGGAGTAGTAGGTGTTGGTGACGGTGACGGTGACCGTGCCGCCCGCCGTGATCGTCACCTCGGCGTTGGCCGCGCTTGATCCGCTTGTACCTACCTGATAAGCAACGCTGTCGCCCATACCCGCGGTCTCGGTGACGACGTAATCGCCCGCCGGGAGGGAGACGGTATCGCTGTTCGCGCCAGTGATCTCCACTGTCTGGTTAAAGGTGCTGTCTCCCACTTTGGTGATCGTAAAGGTGAACTTATCGCTGGCGTGGGAGGCGCCGCTGTCGTCCGTGACCTTCTTCGTGATGGTCAGGTCACCGTAATTATAGGTGTTGGTGAAGGTGACGATGGTGTTTTGGCTGTCCTGGGTGAACTCGCCCGTCACGACGCTGCCGCCCGAATTTCCGTTTGCATCAGAGGTCGTGGAAGTCGTCGTGTAGTTGGGGTCTGCCGTCTCCTCGATCTTGTAGAACAGGCGGCCTTCGCTCACGGTGACTTCGCCCTCGCCGATGACGCTATCGCCGTTCTTCAACTTGAAGGGAGCCACGCCGTTAGTGAAGTTGAAGCCGCTGTGTTCGCCATTAATATCTGTCGCTACATTAGTCAGATCTTCATCTAAATAGAGGGTGATGGTGAAGTTAAATATCTTGTTCGCATCGGCGGCGGGGGCGTTTTTCACCACTTTTTTGATGGTGATGGTGCCGGTGTCCGGCTTGTCGTTGTTGACTGTGACGGTGGTGGGATTGGCGGAAATCGTGCCTTCAGCCTTGTCGTGGTTCGCCGGATCGTTGTTGTAGGTGGTGACGTACCCGGAGGCGTCTTGCTCCTTGACGGTGAAGCCCGCGCCCACGGGCAGGCCGGTAATCGTCCTGCTGCCCTCGCCCATGGTGAAGGTACCCACGCCATCTTTAAATTCCACGCCATCAAGGGTATCGGTGAATCCAGTGCCTACGCCGGTCAGGGTCACGGTGAAGGTAAACGTATCGCTTGACGTCGCCAGCTTGCCGGTGAGGGTCTTGGTCACGGTGAGCCTGCCGGTATTGCGGTTATTGGTGAACGCGGCTGCCGCAGTCGTGTTGTTCGCAATCGTGCCGGTGATGACACTCGCTTCAGCCGTGTAGTTTGCGGTGCCGGCCTCGGTGACGGCGTAGCTGGAGCCGGCGGGGAGATTCTGGATCGTGATGGACTCCCCGGCTTTCAGCGTCACCGTACCGCCGCTGGAGATGGTGCCGGATTTGTCGCCGGTATAGGTATAGGTGCCGGTGGGGAGGGTGACGGTGAAGGTAAAGACCTCTCCGCCGTCGAACTGGGGAACCGTCTTGCTGATTTTAAGGTCGCCCAGGTATCTGTTGGTGAAGATGACGGAGTCGTAGTTGAACTCCTGGCTGATCGTGCCGCTGGCAGTCTCGCCGGACGTGCTGTCACCGGCTTCGTTTTGTTCCAGCCCTACCGAAATCGCTTTGGGTCTCTCGCCGGACGCAAAGACTTCTTCCACCTTGTAGGTGACGCCCACGGGAACCTGGATCACCAGCGAATGGTTGGCCGTATCGTCCATTTCAAAAGTAGCGGAACCGTCGCTTCCCAGGGTCTTGCCGCCAATTTGCCCGGTATAGGGGTTTCCGCCCTGCGTGAAGGTCACCTTGAATTGATATACTGTACCGGCCTGGCCGCCGACGGCCTCCTTGCGGATCACCAGCGCGCCGTTCCCTTTTTCCAGCATATGATAGGTGTTGGTGCAATTAACTTCTGTGTCACTTTCAACCACACCTGTCCGATTAAACCATTCTGTTGTGAAATGGCGGCCCTGTTCGTCAGACTGGAAGGCCTCTGTGACCTCGAAACCTATTCCGCCAGGAACCCCGGCCAGAGTCTGACTACCTTTTTCCTCAAGCGTGAAGATAACGGTATTATCTGCGGTGGTAACCGTCTTACTTGTGCCGCCAACGTTCAAATCAAAGCTGGTCACACCGGCGGGGAAGTCTTTGAAGGCGACGGTAAATTCAAACGTGGGATTCGTGGGAAGATCGACATTCGGATCATGTTTCAGCTCCGCTTTTGTAATCTTCAACTCCGCCGTCTGGAGTTCGTTGGTGATGGTGGCGGTGGCGGGGGTGGTGCCTTTCGCCACGGTAACGGTTACGGAGCCGGGTATGGTATAGCCCTGCGCTTCTTTCTCTGTAATCGTGTATTGGCCAACGGGGAGGCCCTTGATGGTCACGGAGCCGGTATCGCTGTTGGACAGCGTGACGGTGACATCGGCTTCGCCGTGTTCGTTGAACACCGCAGAACCGCCGCCTATAACGGTGAAGCTGGTACCGCCTTTAATCAGGTTCTCCGGGGCCTTGACGGTGAAGGTGAAGGTCTGGCTGACCTTGACGTTTGTGCCGCCCGTGACGTTCTTTGTGATGGTCAGGTCGCCGGTGTCGTACTTATTCGTAATCGCAACGATCTCGGTACTGCCGCCCGTGATCGAAACGGTCTTGGAGGCCGCACCATCGACCGTGTAATTTGCCGCCATTTCTGTCTCTTCAACCGTATAGGTTCCGGCGGGCAGGTTCGCAATGGTCACGGTCTTGGAAAGATCGGTACCCATAACGATCGTTACTGTGGCCTTGTCGCCGTTAAAGGTGATATCAGATGCCCCGGTAACGGTGAATTTAGTGCCGTCCGCGATCTTGTCCGCAGGGGCGGTGATGGTGAAGGTGAATTCCTTGCCACTCGCGGAGGCAATGCCGTCAACGGTCTTGGTAATTTTCAGCGTGCCGGTCTGGTAGGTGTTGGTGAAGGTGATTTCTTCGCCGTCTTGGTCAAGCGTAACGGATTTGGTTTCCGCGTCAGCTTTATAGCCGTCCACTTTGGCTTCGGTGACGGTGTATGTGCCGATGGGGAGGCCGGTGATGGTCTTTGTGCCACTCGTGCCTGTGACGGTGAACGTCACATTCCCGGATTTACCATCTTTATCGAAGGTAACATCGCCATATGTCTCTCCGGCAACTTTTGCCACCGTGTCGCCTGTTGCCCGGACGGTAAAGGTAAAGGTGCCGTTGGTGGGGACGGCGGGGCCGCTGCCGGTGACGGTCTTTCTGATGGTCAGATTGCCGGTCTTATGGGTATTGGTGACGGTGGCGATAGCCGTTCCGCCTTCGGTAACATTAACGCCAGTAGAGGGAGCATCGTCTGGAGCATACGTCGTATTGTAGTCGGACAGGTCTGCGGTGTTTTCCTCCACCTTATAATAGCCGGTGGGGAGGCCAGCAATGGTAACGCTCTTGGTGAGGGAGGTGTCCATTTCAATCGTTACCGTAGCCTGGTTGTTCTTAAAGGTGGCTGATCCGAATGTGGTATCGTCCGCGATTTTACCCGCAGGCGCGGTGACGGTGAAGGTGAATACCTGACCACTCGCGGAGGCAACGCCCGCGACCGTCTTTGTGATGGTCAGGCTGCCGGTGGGCTGGTTGTAGGTGTTGGTGAAAGTGATTTCTTCGCCGTCTTGGTCAAGCGTAACGTTGTGGGACGCCGGATCCGGCGTATAGTGAGTTTTTGCAGTCTCTTCAACGGTGTAATTGCCAATGGGGAGGTTTTCGATGGTAACGGAACCCTCTTTACTTGCGGTGGTAATCGTCACCGTGGCGGAAACGCCGTTTGCATCAAAGTGAACGCTGTCAAATGTCTTATTGGCAACTTTTGCCACCGTGTCTCCTGCTGCCTTGATGGTAAAAGTAAAGGTATCAGAGGCAGGGGCGTTTGTGCCGGTGACCTTCTTTGTGATTTTCAAATTGCCGGTGAGGAAGGTATTGGTGACGGCGGCTGTCGTCGTTCCGTCCTCGGTAATCGCGGCGGTGAAGGCGTTCTCTCCGCTGGTTCTGGTTACATTGTCGCCAGTGACGTTGAATTCATAACCGGCGGGGACATCTTCGGTGACGGTGTAAGTGCCGATGGGGAGGTTTTCGATGGTAACACTCGCCGCGTCATTTTTCACCGTGACCGTGAGGGTCGTGTCATCAGTCCGTGTAACGCCAGAGCCGTAAGACGTACTCGTAAACGTCACGCCGGTGGGGGCCTTGACGGTAAACTCAAACGACCACTCTGAGGGCGCGTTTGTGCCGGTGACGGTCTTGGTGATGGTCAGCTTGCCGGTGGGGGCGGGGTACGTGTTGGTGACGGTAACTTCGTTGCTACCGGCTTTGATTGTGCCAGAGCCGCCAGAAGTAATAGAGGAAGTTGACCCATCACCCGGATCGGTTTCCTCTACGGTGTATTCCGCGCCGACAGGAAGATCTTTAATGGTGACAGAGGCACCTTTTTGGAGGCTCAGCGTAACAACAGTGGCAGAGGTTCTTGTCGCTGTTGCGGTTCCGACGATATCGGTACTCAGTGTTTCGGGGAATTCTCCCTTTGTCAAGGTCACGGTGATGGTGAAGTCTTTGCCGTCGCCCTTACTGGTATTACTCGGCGCGACTTCCTTTGTAACGGTCAGGCTGCCGGTGTTGTAGGTATTTTCTATGGTGACGGCGGTCTTGTAGTTGCCTTCACTGGTGGGGTCGGCGTCGATACCGGCGCCGCTCAGCGTACCGTCAGCGCCAAGTGTAACGGTGATAGTTTTCGCGGTGGTGTTATAGGTCATGCCTGCCGCTGAACCGCCGGTTTCTGTGATGGTGATGGTATAGGTTCCGGGGCTGGCTATTGTATCGCCTTTGCCAAAGGTGATTAAGGCTGTATCCTTGTGGTCGGGAGTAGATTTGTTTATGGTTATAGTCCCAGGCGCAACGGTGGTATCACCGGTAGATGTGACCGTAAACTTGAAGTCCCCATGATCCAGATTCCAGGCGTCATCGCCTTTTATGGTCTTGGTGACCTCCACCGTCAACTGCGGAATGATGGTGTAGTTGAAAGTAATCGTGCCAAAGTCGATGGTGACGCCGGTTTTACCGCCTTTGCCGCCGGACGTGTCCACGTCCTCCAGCTTGGGATTAACGGTAATGGTATATTTGCCGGGTTTGGTAAGCTTAATGTCCGAAAGTTCGCTCTGGGTATATTTCGTTCTCCCAATATTTTCCGGCCCGCTGACTTCAACGTAATAACTTAATTTATCACGAGCAGCGGTCACACTTGTTCCTTTTGCGCCGAAAATGCTCTCCCAGCCGGTCTGGTCACTTCTTCCGCTACCGTTTGTATATCCTCCATCTGTCAAGTTGACTGCTATATTGCTAAAATCAGGGGAGCTGCCGCCCGCCTTATACAATACGACCTGATCTGTTGCGCCAGTTATTTTTGACCAGATGGCGTCAACACTGTAAACGCCGTGGGAATCTCCGTATTCAACCTGATTATTTGCCCCTGTCACTCTTCCGCCAGCCGGGGCGACAAAATAATCTTTGTTCGGATCATCTCCCTTATTTGCGTTCTTGTTAAACCAGCCGATGAAATCCCAGCCATCAACCGGCGTATTGGGTGCCTCAACCGTCAGGGGTTTATTATCGCCCTTGTAATGACCGCCATCAAGAACGGCATATTTCAGCCATGTCTCATTTGAGTTATACCCGTTTAAGCCAAGCTTCGCTCCCGCTCCGCCGCTCTGTGTAAACCACTGGAGGGGGTCGTCTCCCTCGGCGCCGGGGAATTTTGCTCCCGCAAGCTGCATGGTATAGCCATAGAGGCCGCGATTGCCGGTGGAATTATCCGCCTTAACCCAAATGGCATAAAGGTCAGAATCCTCACACTCGAACGGCTCATTTTGTTTTTGCGCCGAATTCCCCTCAGAACCGGTCGGATATGCGTAGATATTACGCGTCCCATTATCATCTCCGCCAATGTTGACTACGGGGTATTTTATGTCCTTATAATTATATTCTCCCGATTCATTATAACTTAAATTTGTACCATCATTGCTCCAGCCGACAAAATAATATGTTGAACTTGTTCCAATTACGCCTTTTTGGTAACCAGCAAATTTGTCACTGGAAGTCGTAATCGTATCACCCTCGAACGCCCATTGGGGAATACCCCCGATTTCCAGAACGCCATTTTTTTCCGAATCGGTGTCGGTATACGCAAAATCTTTATCATAAAGTCCCGAAAATTCCGAATCGTTCGGCAGATTCAGGTGATAGGTCGCGCCGGTGGGGGAGGGAGGCAGAGGCGCGCTGCCAATAAATTTGTTTGTAAAGGTTACATTATGAAGATATTTATTGGCGTTATTCTCCTGAACTTTCCATGTGTATTCCTTTTCGGTTCCATTTCCGTTATTGGCATCATTGGCATTATAAGTAGTTTCTTTGCTTGCAGTTCCAATGTCTTTGATTTCAACTGAATAATGTGTACTTGTAGTTGTGTAATTCGTCTTTTTTTCTTGTGTAACTACATAATTGTTTGCAGTTGGCAGATACAATATTTTAGAGTCACCATCGCCTAACTTGATTTCGGCACTTTTCCCGTTTGTGAATTGTACTCCGCTAATTTCCTGCGTAAACGAATTGTTTGATGTAATTGTATATGTAAATTCAGTTTTGCTTGAAGTTTCGTCCTCTATATTATTGATTATTTCAAGAGGGAATGTTCCCGAAGGAGTCTCATCTGTCGAGCCGCCAAATGTAATACCCTTGCCGTACTCTTTACCAAGTCGAACATCTTTGTTGGCTTTCACAGTTATATCAAGGAAGTTGTCCAGGGTCTTTTTTGCATTTGAGTGTTCTGTTACAGGAAATTGTACCCATAAGGTGATTGTGTCATTTGCGTTTACCTTGTAACTTCCGTCCGTTGCAGCAACGTTAAATTTAATTTCTCTCTCCGATTCGGAACTCATTGTAATATTCGGATTTGACGTTTCATATGCATATATTTTGAACTGTTCATTGTCCGCGTTCCCATTGTTGTGATTTTCCAGCTGTATTTGGCCATTGTAGTCCTTATATAGAGTACTCCCATCTGGATATTTTTCATTTGGACCATGGCTGGTATTATAATTATGAATCTTAAAAGCGTCTGTACCGTTTTTAAGAGCAATTTCTTGAGAAAATGTTACAATAATTTTATATCTTATAACTGAACCGGGATAGTAAGGGGCCGAGGTAATTTCCTCTTCGCTAAATTGAATTCCGGGGTTCTCGGTAGTGCCTTTTGCCAGATAAATCCCGTCTGCACCGACACCTGTCCCTCCCGCCGCCTTTGCCGTGGTGCGCAGAACCGGCGCTAAAGAGGCAATCATTGCGACCGCCAATACCATTGCCAACAATTTCCTGAATTTCACAACAATACCCTCCCGTTTTATTTGCTTCCAGCTCATTTTAGTACTCCCGGCGGGAGTACTGACCGGGGCCGGCCCCGGTACGCTTTTACACGCAAAATCATTATAGTCCCGCTGTTTTGAAAATTCAATAGTTTACATAAAGATTTTTGAAAATTTTTCAGAATTTTCTCTGTTTGGACTAATTTGATTTTTGGTACAATCCATTTGCTGGGGGGTCACTTCTCCGATATCTCCCCGGTGAACGCCCGGGGGGCGTGGGGGTTAAAGAGGACGGTGGTGACCGCCTGGGCCTTTTCACCGCCGGGGAGGATCACCGGCTGGCTGCTGATGGGGGTGAAGCCCAGCTTCTCGTGGAGGCGCCGGGAGGGGAGGTTGAAGTCGTAGTAGCCGGAGCTGATGTACTCCACGCCCCGGGCGTCGAACAGAAAGCCGATGACGGCGGTCAGGGCCTCGGCGGCGACGCCGCGTCGCCGGTAAGGGCCGGAGACGCAGAAGCTCAGGGCGCGGCCCGTCATGCCGCGTACCTCCGGCTCCTCGCCGATCTCCGGGAAGTTATACACCACGATGTGGCCCACGACCTTGCGCTCCGCGCGCCACTCGATGGCGTAAAAACGCTTCTCCCGGTTCAGCAGCCACTCAAAGGCGCTTTTCACCCGCGCGGGGTCGGTGTAGGCCGTCGTGCCGCGCATGCGGCAGCTCTCCGGGTCCATGGCGTAGGCCGCCCAGTCCGGGAAGTCCGCCTCCAGCATATAACGGACGGTCAGCCGCTCCGTCTCCAGATACATACCCGCTCCTCCTCGGTGATTGTTGCAGTTTTCGTATGATTTTATCATTTAATGTGACGCGTGTCAATGGATTTAAGCCGAATTTTGAAAATATTGCATTTCAGCCGGGTTATGAAAAAATTACAAAATTAATTGTTTGCCGGGCCGGTCAAAATAAGGGGGAAATGACGATTTTGACGGGAGGGCGGTTCGATGCTGAGAGGTAAGGCCAACGCCCCCGCGCCGCCGGAGATCGGCGAGGACGCGGCGGTGTCCGCCGCCGCGCTGGAGGCGGTGTTTCAGGGGTGCTATGATTTTGAGGCGCGGGACGTGAACATCGGCGGGGATACCCAGCGGAAGGCGCGGCTGTGCTTCATCGACGGGCTGGTGTCCGGCTCCGACGTGGCCCAGCAGGTGATCCGGCCGCTGACCGATCCGGGGCGGTTCGGGGACGTCCGGGACGGCGGGGCGGTCATCGAGATGCTGCTGGGCGGGTCGGTGTACGTCTACACCGCCAAGCGCCGGGACAAGCTGGGGCCGCTGGCGGGGGATCTGCTGAACGGGTTCTGCGCGCTGATCTTTGACAAGGAGCGGACGGCGGTGACCTTTGAGGTGAAAAGCCCCCAGCGGCGCAGTGTGGACGCGCCCAAGGAGGAGAAGGTCATCAAGGGGGCCAAGGACGCCTTTGTGGAGACCATGAAGGTGAACACCACCCTGGTGCGGCGGAAGGTACGCAATCCGCATTTGAAGATCAAATCCTTCAACCTGGGGCGGCGGGCGGACACGGCGGCGGCGCTTGTCTATATCGAGGGGTTCACAAACGAAGGGATCGTGGCGGAGGCCGCCCGGCGGCTGGAGGGGATCCGGGCCGAGGGGGTGCTGACCAGCGCCGTCATCGAGGAGAACATCGTGGACAATCCGCGCTCGCCGTTCCCGCAGATCATCAGCACGGAGCGGTCGGACAAGTTCTGCATGAATCTGCTGGAGGGGCGGGTCGGCATCTTTGTGGACGGCCTGCCCCTGGGGTTTTTGGCGCCGGGGACGTTCTCGCAGTTCATGAAGGTGCCGGAGGATCACGCGGGGCATTTTATCGTGGCCTCGGCCCTGACGCTGCTGCGGTATATGGCTGTGTTTTTGACGCTCCTGGCACCGGCCTTCTATGTGGCGGTGGCGATGTATCACCAGGAGATGATCCCCACACGGCTGATGCAGTCTATGATCGAGGCCCGCGCCTCGGTGCCGTTCCCCACGGCGCTGGAGGTGATCCTGATGCTGTTGGCCTTTGAGCTTTTGCAGGAGGCGGGAATACGCCTGCCCAGCCCCATCGGGGAGACGGTGAGCATCATCGGCGCGCTGATTGTGGGGCAGTCGGCGGTGGAGGCCAGCGTCGTCTCCCCGGTGGTGGTGGTGGTCATCGCCCTGGCGGGGATCGCCGGGTACACCATGCCCAATCAGGATATGGGGTCGGCCCTGCGGCTGTGCCGGTTTTTGCTGGTGCTGGCGGCTATCGCCCTGGGTATGTTCGGCGTGGCGACGGCCTCGGCGATCCTCACCTGGCACCTGGCGGGCCTTGAGAGCTTCGGCGTGCCGTATATGTCGCCCTTCGCCGGGAGCGAGGGCCGGCACCTGAGCCGCGCCCTCCTGCGCCGGAGCATGACCGTGAAGCGCGACAGGGAGCCGGAGCTGAAAACCGGCGGCGGAGGGGAGGCAAAGCTGTGAAAAAAGCGGTTTGCGTGTGCCTCGCCCTGGCCGTCGCCCTTTCGCTGACGGGCTGTTCGGGGCTGACGATCTTTTCCAATTACCGGCGGCTGGAGAACATCGAGCTGGTGCGCACGGTGACGGTGGACAGCCAGGGGGGCGGGGGCGTGAACGTGTCCGTCTACGGCACCGCCGGGGAGCAGTCCGAGGCGCGTATGTACGAGCGGTCCGGCCCCTCCGTGGGCGTGGCTATGGGGAAGCTGCTGCTGATGCCCCTGGGGCGGGAGGCGATCCTCTCCCACACCGAGGCCCTGCTGATGGGGGAGGAGCTGGCCAAGGAGAGCATACGGGAGTGCCTTGACTATGTGGAGCGGTTTTCGGAGATGCGCCTGGACACCGGCGTGCTGATCGTCCGGGACGGCACGGCCAGGGATCTGCTGGCGGGGCTGTCGGGGGCGGACACGCCGGCCTCGGACACCATCGCCGGCCTGGGCCGGAACATCGCCCGGGTGGGGGAGGGATATTTCTTCACCGCCCGGGAGATCGCCTCCTCCCTGGCGGATAACGGCTGCGCCCTGGTTCAGTGCGTCCGGGGCGTGGAGGAGGAGAAGCTCTTTGAGGAGCGGGGGGAGCTGAATCTGGAACCGGCGGGCTTCGCCGTGGTGCGGGAAGGGGCGGTCTGCGCGTATCTGACGGATCAGGAGACGCTGGGGGCTATCCTCCTGCTGGGGAAGTACAAGTCCCGGAACGTGGATCTTGCCCTCCCGGGCGCGGCGGTGACCGTGTCGGTGGATCTGGCGCAGACGGAGCTGGAGCCGGTGTTCGACCGGGAAGGGCGGCTCACGCGGCTGCGCGTCAGGCTGAGCCTCCGGGCCAACGTCATCAACGTGGCCGGTATGGCGGATATCACCGACGAGGCCGTGCGGCGGACGTGTGAGGAGGCCCTGACGGAGCAGATGACCGGCGCCGTCAGGGCCGCCGTCCGGCGCGGTCAGGAGCTGGCGCTGGACTATCTGGACCTGGAGGGGGCGATCCGGCGGAAGGCGCCCCTGAAAACGGCGGATATGCCCGACGCCTGGCAGGATATCTTCCCCCTGCTGGCCGTGGACGTGGAGGGCAAGAGCGTGCTGGCCCGCACCTATGATATCGCCGACCCGCCGGAGCTTTTCGGAAAGGAGGACAAAAACCCGTGGGAAAAACTGATCGAATCACTGAAAGGCAGCTGAGCGTGCTGATCTTCGTAAGCCTCCTGTCGCCGATGATCCGCATTTTGCCCGCCTCGGCGGTGCTGTTCGCCGGAAGAGCGGCGTGGCTCTCCACGGCGCTGGCCCTGCCGGCGGGGGCGGCCCTGGTGGGCTTTACCCGCTGGGCCAGGAAAAACGCCCCGGAGGAGATGGGCCTGGCGGATATGGCCCTGGCGGGGCTGGGGCCGGTGGCGGGACGGGTGTTCGATATCCTCTGCGCCCTGTGGCTCACCTTTTACGGCGGCTTCATCGCCCGCTCCGCCGCGGAGCGGCTGTTGGCGACGGTGTACCCCAACGGGAACACGCCGGTGTTCATCGTGGTCATGCTGGCGGTGGCGCTTTTCACCGCCTCGGGCCTGACAAAGACCCTGTCCAGGACGGCGGAGATCCTGATGCCCATTTTGGGGGCGGTGATCGCCGTGGTGCTTCTGTCGGCCCTGCCGGACGTGTCCGCCGGGAACCTGCTGCCGGTGACGTACCGGGATCTGAAGGCCATGGCCTACGGGGCCCTGCCGATCTTCGACGTGATGGCGGCCTCCGGCTACTTCCTCTTTCTGGCGGGGCGGGTCCGGCGGCCCAAGGCCCAGAAGCCCAACGCCTTCCCCTGGCTCATTCTGCTGGCCGCCGTGGCCTTCGGCGTCACCTTCTTCACCCTGGGAACTCTGGGGGAAAAGCTGGCCGTGTCCATGGAGAACGCCTTTTTCATGGTCGTCCGCAACATCAAGGTGCTGGGCGTTGTGGAGCGCATGGAGGCGGTGGTGGTCACCGTATGGATCGTGACGGATTTCATCTTCCTGGCGGCGGTGCTGATGATCGTGGCGGAGATCTGGCGGACGGTCACGGGCGCGAAAAAACGCGCCGTCTTTGTGGCCCCCAGCGCGGCCCTCTCCGGCGCGGCGGCCTTCCTGGTGGCCGGAAACGCCTTCGCCTTTCAACGCTGGTCGGATTTTATCGTCCCCGCCGTAAATCTCCTGCTGGCGGCGGTACTCATTCCCGCGGTGATGGCCGTGGGGAAGCTGAGAAGGAGGTACTGATATGGATAAACGAAAGCTCATGGGGGCGCTGGCGGTGGTCTTTGCCCTGAATATCGCCCTGATCGGCCTGCTCCAGACGGCCCCGGAGGCCGCCGCGGAGAGCTATAAGAAGGGGGCCTCCGGCGAGACGGTGAAGAAGATCCAACAGCGGCTGTCGGACTGGGGCTACTATTCCGGCGCGGTGGACGGGGTGTACGGCTCCGGCACCGAGGCGGCGGTAAAGAAATTCCAGAAAACCAACGGCCTGACCCCCGACGGGGTGGCCGGCCCCGCTACCCTGGCGGCCATCGGCCTGCCCTCCGGCGCGTCCGGCTCCTCCGGGGGCAGCGCCGACGTGAACCTGCTGGCCCGGCTCATCTCCGCCGAGGCCCGGGGCGAGCCGTACAGCGGACAGGTGGCGGTGGGGGCGGTGGTTTTGAACCGCATGGAACACCCCTCCTTCCCCTCCACCATGTCCGGCGTCATCTACCAGCGGGGCGCCTTCTCCTGCCTGGACGACGGGCAGTTCGACAAGCCCGTGGCGGAGAGCGCCTACCGGGCCGCCCGGGACGCCCTGAACGGCTGGGATCCCTCCGGCGGGGCCATCTATTACTTCAACCCGGCCACGGCCACCAGCCAGTGGATCTGGTCCCGGCCCTACCTGCTGACCATCGGAAAACACCGGTTCTGCAAATAACGGCGATCTGATGGCCCGCGCAAAGCGCAGCCGCCTCTATGGTTTGGATTATACCACAGAGGTGGCTATTTGTCAAGTAAAAATATTATAAATTTAATTAACTTTTTGTGAACAATTGGGGCGGGCCGAAGCCCGCCCCGGTTTTGCGCGCGAAGATTTCCCGAAAGGTTTACGCGAAAAGCTCCGTGGAGAGGTACCTGTCGCCGGTGTCCGGCAGGAGGGCCACCACGGTCTTTCCGGCGTTCTCCGGCTTTTTGGCCTCCTCTATGGCGGCGTGGAGGGCCGCGCCGGAGGAGATGCCCGTCAGCACGCCCTCGGTCTTGCCCAGAAGCCGGCCGGCGGCGAAGGCGTCGGCGGCGCTGGCGGGTACGATGGCGTCATAGATCCCCGTGTTCAGCACCTCCGGCACGAAGCCCGCGCCGATGCCCTGGATCTTGTGGGGCCCCGCCTGGCCGCCGGACAGCACCGGGGAGGCGTCCGGCTCCACGGCCACCACCTTGATGTCGGGCTTTTGCTCCTTGAGGTACTCCCCCACGCCGGTGATGGTGCCGCCGGTGCCCACGCCCGCCACAAAGACGTCCACCTGGCCGTCGGTGTCCGCCCAGATCTCGGGGCCGGTGGCGGCCCTGTGGGCGGCGGGGTTGGCGGGGTTCACGAACTGGCCGGGGATAAAGGCGTTGGGGATCTCCCGGGCCAGCTCCTCGGCCTTGGCGATGGCCCCCTTCATGCCCTTGGCCCCCTCGGTCAGCACCAGCTCGGCCCCGTAGGCCCGCATAAGCTGGCGGCGCTCCACGCTCATGGTCTCGGGCATGACGATGATGATGCGGTAGCCCCTGGCCGCCGCCACCATGGCAAGGCCGATGCCGGTGTTGCCGGAGGTGGGCTCGATGATGACGGAGCCGGGCTTCAGATCGCCGTTTTTCTCCGCCTGGTCGATCATAGCCTTGGCGATGCGATCCTTCACGGAACCGGCGGGGTTGAAATATTCAAGCTTGACCAGCAGCCGGGCCTTCAGGCCAAGCTGCTTTTCGATGTTGGAAAGCTCCAGCAGCGGGGTGCCGCCGATCAGCTGGTCGGCGGAAGTGTAGATCTTTGACATACGCGTTGCCTCCTGAGAGAAGATTGGACAGATGAAAATGTATTACCTACTTTTGCGGTAGGTTTATTGGGATTATAAACCCTCCCCCGCTGTTTGTCAAGGGGTTTTTTCACAGGCGGGGAAAATTTTTTCAGGGCGCGGGAAAAAGTTTTTTCGGGGGTCAAAAGTTCCCCGGAATTATGGATTGAAAAACCATTAACCCCGTTGTATAATGGGGTTACGATTTTGAGGGGAGGGAGGACCGTGGCAATCATCTCCACCAAGGGGCGCTACGCCCTGCGGGTCATGATCGACATGGCGGAACACCGGCGGGACGGGTATATCCCGCTGAAGGAGATCGCCCAACGGCAGGAGATCTCCGAAAAATATCTGGAGAGCATCTTAAAGACGCTGGTGCGGGCCAGGCTTTTGACGGGACTGCGTGGCAAGGGCGGCGGGTACAGGCTGACCCGGGAGCCGTCCCTCTACACCGTGGGGGAGATCCTGCGTCTGACGGAGGACTCCCTGGCCCCGGTGGCGTGTCTGGAGGCGGGGGCGCCCCCCTGCCCCCGGGCCGGGGAGTGCCGGACGCTGAAGCTCTGGAAGGGCCTGAACGACGTGCTGAACGGCTATTTTGACTCCGTCACCGTGGCCGACCTGATGGCCCCGGCCCAGGCGGGGGACAACTACATTATATGATCCCCGCGCCGGGTCTTCTCCCGCCGCTTTAAAAATCCCACAGGAAAAGAGGTCGTTTTATGGATCTGAACCTTTTTGAGATCGGTATTCTGGACTGGATCCAGACCCTCCGCACCGGCTTTGGCGACGCGTTTTTCCCGCTGATCACGAAGCTGGGGGACGCGGGCATCTTCTGGATCGTCCTGACCCTGGGCCTGCTCCTGTTCCCAAAGACACGCCGGTTGGGCCTCACCTGCGCGGTGGCGCTGTTAATCGACGTGGCGCTGGTCAACGGGCTTATCAAGAACCTGGCGGCGCGAACGCGGCCCTATGTGGTGAATCCCAACATACAGCTTCTGGTGCCAAAGCCCGGCGAGTACTCCTTCCCCTCCGGCCACGCGGCGGCGTCCTTCTCCTTTGTGGGGGCGCTCTTTTTCAGCAAATGCCGCTGGTGGATCCCGGCGGGGGTGCTGGCGGTGATCATCGGCCTTTCGCGCCTCTATCTCTATGTCCACTACCCCACCGACGTGCTCTGCGGGGCGCTGCTGGGGATCCTCTTTGGGTTCCTGGCCGCGCTGATCGTCAGAAAAGCCGCCGCGTATCTGCAAAAAAGGAGGAAAACGGAATGATCCCCACCCCTGAGCAAGCTTATGAGATCACGAAAAAATATAACCAGGGCGAGTTCCATCTCAGCCACGCCCGCATCGTGGGCGACGTGATGGCCTGGTACGCCAAAAACCTGGGCTTTGAGGCCGAGGCGGACTACTGGAAGGCCGTGGGACTTCTCCACGACGTGGATTTTGAGCTGTACCCCGACCAGCACTGCCAGAAGGCCCCGGAGCTTTTGCGGGAGAACGGCGTGGACGAGTCCATCATTCGCGCGGTGGTCTCCCACGGCTACGGCATCTGCTCGGACGTGAAGCCGGAGCATACCATGGAAAAGGTGCTTTTTGCCGCTGACGAGCTGACGGGCCTGATTGGCGCGGCGGCCATCATGCGCCCCTCCAAGAGCGTGGACGATCTGGAGGTCAAGTCCGTGAAGAAAAAATTCAAGGACAAGAAGTTCGCCGCCGGGTGCGATCGGGAGGTCATCACCCGGGGGGCGGAGGCCCTGGGCTGGGAGCTGGACGAGCTGATCGAAAAGACGATCCTCGCCATGCGGGAAAGCCCCAACGTGGCATGAGGCCCCGAGTTTTAGTGGCTATGAGCGGCGGGGTGGACTCCTCCGTGGCCGCTTACCTTCTGAAAAGCCGGGGCTGTGACTGCGTGGGCGTCACCATGCGGCTTTTTGACAACGCCCTGGTGGGCCTCGCCGGGGAGAGTACCTGTTGCGGCGTGGACGACGTGCAGGACGCGGCCTCCGTCTGCGCCCGGCTGGATATCCCCCACGTGGCCCTGGATCTTTCACACGCGTTCCGTGAGCGTGTCATCGACAAATTCGCGGCGGAGTACGCCCGCGGCAGGACGCCCAACCCCTGCGTGGACTGCAACCGGTACATGAAATTTTCAAGCCTTTTGGCCTACGCGGACGAGATCGGCTGCGACAGGATCGCCACCGGCCACTACGTCCGGCTGGCGGAGACGGCGAGCGGCCCCGCGCTTCGGAAAGCCGCCGATCCTGCCAAGGATCAGAGCTACGTGCTGGCGTGCCTCACCCCGGCGCAGCTGAGCCGCGCCCTCTTTCCCCTGGGGGAGCTTACCAAGGCGGAGGCACGGGCCATAGCGGAGCGCCAGGGCTTTATCAACGCCCGGAAAAAGGACAGCCAGGACATCTGCTTCGTCCCCGACGGGGACTATCTGGCGTTTTTGGAGCGGTACACGGGGCAGAAGAGCCAGCCGGGGCCGCTTGTGGATCAGGCGGGCCGGGTCCTGGGGACGCACCGGGGCGCCGCCGGCTACACCGTGGGCCAGCGGCGGGGCCTGGGCGTCGCCGCCGAGAGGCCCCTCTATGTGAAAAGCAAGGATATGGCCGCCAATACCGTCACCGTCTCCTTCGCCGAGGGGCTGTACGCCCGCTCCTGCCTGGTGACGGACTTTAACTGGATCGCGCGGCCCGCCCTGCCCGTAAGGTGCGCCGCCAAGACCCGCTACCGGCAGGCGGAGCAGCCCTGCGTGGCGGAGAGCTGTCCCGAGGGGATCCGCCTCACATTCGACGCCCCCCAGCGGGCCATGACCCCCGGCCAGGCCGCCGTCCTCTACGACGGGGAGCTGGTGCTGGGCGGGGGGACCATCAACACGGTTTATGAGGATGTGTGAACTATGACCTACAACTTTTTCGCCCTCATCTCCCGCATGAAGAACATCGACAGATGGGCGCTGATGCGCAACGCCGACCGGGAGAACGTGATGGAGCACAGCCATATGGTGGCGGTGCTGGCCCACGCCCTGGCGGTGATCCGCCGGGACGTGATGGGTGTTCCCGCCTCCCCGGACAGGTGCGCCGCCGCCGCGCTTTTTCACGACGCGCCGGAGATCTTCACCGGCGATATGCCCACCCCGGTGAAGTACCACGACCCGGAGATGCAGGCCGCCTACAAGCGGGTGGAGGCCGGGGCCATCGAAAAGCTGGTCAGCGGCCTGCCCGCGGAGATGCGCCCGGAGTACGGCCTGCTCCTGCGGGACGAGGGGGGCGTCCGGGACATCGTCAAGGCCGCCGATAAGCTGTCGGCCTACATAAAATGCGTGGAGGAGCTGAAAACCGGCAACCTGGAGTTCAAGTCCGCCGCCTCGTCTACCCTTTTGAAGCTCCGGGCCATGAATATGCCCGAGGTGGACTATTTCCTGGACAACTTCATGGACGCCTTTGAAAAGACCATCGACGAGCTGAGCATATAGGGGCTTTTCCCGCCGTACAGCCGCCGGGAAAAACAGCGGATCCGCGCTTTTTGACAAGGTATAAGGAGGAAGAACATCAATGAAAGCCATCGTCACCGTCATAGGCCGGGACACCGTGGGCATCATCGCCAACGTCTGCTCCCTGCTGGCCCAGAACGGCGTCAACGTGCTGGACATCAGCCAGACCGTCATGCGGGAGTATTTCACCATGATCATGCTGGTGGATACCGCCGGGTGCAAAGTGGATTTCGCCGCCCTGGCGGATATTCTCAAAAAGGACGGCCAGGAACACGGGCTGGATATCCGCATCCAGCGCGAGGACATCTTTGAGGCCATGCACCGCATCTGAGGTACCGACATGATAACGACAAGCGAAATTCTTGAGACCATCGAAATGATCAGCCAGCAGCACCTGGATATCCGCACCGTCACCATGGGCATCTCCCTGCGGGACTGCGGACACCCGGAGGTGAGGGCCTGCTGTGATAAAATCTATGACAAGATCACCCGCCGCGCCGAGGGGCTGGTGCGCACCGGCGAGGACATCGAGCGGGAATTCGGTATCCCCATCGTCAACAAGCGCGTCTCCGTGACGCCCATCGCCATCGCCTGCGAGGGGTGCGAGACGGAGGACTACGTCCCCTTCGCCCGGACTCTGGACCGGGCCGCCAAGACCGTTGGGGTCAACTTCATCGGCGGCTTCTCCGCCCTGGTGCAAAAGGGCTTCACCCAGGGGGACCGAAAGCTGATCCGCGCTATCCCGGAGGCCCTGGCCGTCACCGAGCGGGTCTGCTCCAGCGTCAACGTGGGCTCCACCCGGGCCGGTATCAACATGGACGCCGTGGCCCTGATGGGCAGGACCGTCAAAAAAACCGCCGAGATCAGCGACGGCCAGGGCTGCGCCAAGCTGGTGGTCTTTTGTAACGCGGTGGAGGACAACCCCTTTATGGCCGGGGCCTTCCACGGCGTGGGCGAGCCGGAGTGCGTCATCAACGTGGGCGTATCCGGCCCGGGCGTCGTCCACTCCGCCCTGAAAAAGTGCGCCGGAGAGCCGCTGAACGTGGCGGCGGAGGTCATCAAAAAGACGGCCTTCCGGGTGACGCGCATGGGCGAGCTGGTGGCCCAGGAGGCCAGCCGGAGGCTGGGCGTCCCCTTTGGCATCGTGGATCTGAGCCTGGCCCCCACCCCCGCCGTGGGGGACTCCGTGGCGGATATTTTGGAGGAGCTGGGCCTGGAGAGCGTAGGCGCTCCCGGCACCACGGCGGCCCTGGCGATGCTCAACGACGCGGTGAAAAAGGGCGGCGTTATGGCCTCCTCCAACGTGGGCGGCCTGTCCGGGGCCTTTATCCCCGTCTCCGAGGATGCCGGTATGATCCGGGCCGCGGCGGCGGGTAAACTGACCATCGAGAAGCTGGAAGCCATGACCTGCGTCTGCTCCGTGGGCCTCGATATGATCGCCCTCCCCGGCGACACCACGGCGGAGACCATCTCCGCCATCATCGCCGACGAGGCGGCCATCGGCATGATCAACCAGAAGACCACCGCCGTCAGGGTCATTCCCGTGCCGGGGAAGACCGTGGGCGACTTCGTGGACTTCGGCGGCCTTCTGGGCCGCGCCCCCATCATGTCCGTCAATCCCGCCTCCCCCGCCGTGTTCATCGGCCGCGGCGGCCGTATCCCCGCCCCCGTCAATTCCCTGAAAAACTGAAATAACGATACAAGCTTCCCGTCGGACAGCGCCTTCTACGCGGGGAACGCAAGAGGGAATTGAGTGCTTTGGGAAAGACCCACGGTATTTCTCCGCGGACAGACCCCGGTTTTTGCCGGGGTTTTTCTTTTTGCGGTTGTTTACGCCCGGCACCATTTGACCGAATAGATCAGGTCAACAAATAAGAAAACAGACCAATGAATGACCACAAGAAGCATCATCGCTTCCACCGCATAGTTGGGGTCGCTTATGATCAGCAAAAGGGCGGTGGGAAACAGCAGCAGGAGCGCAATGCCCGATACGATAAAGCTCGTTGTCAAGATACCCGCCTGATATTCGTCATAGTGCTTTTTCCGAGCAAGCGACAACAAAAAGACGCAGAGCGCGGCGGCAATATAAACATAACCGATATATTTGAGCCTGCCCTGCTGTAAAAAGGCCGACCAGCCGTTCCAAAGCGAACTGTTCAAGGTCTGGCCGTGGGCAAGTACGCGCTGAAACTCAAGGTGGCCGCTTGTTATGATAAATACCAACGCGTAGAAAACAGATATGACGGCGACAACAGCGGCATTGAACTGCGGGTTTTTCATCAGCCTCATTTTCTTTCACTCCCTTCAAAGTCAAAAAAAACCTCTATGCTGGAGTCAAAAAGCCTCGCCAGATCGTACGCCAACCAAATCGACGGGTCGAATTTTCCCGTTTCAATGGCGTTGATTGCCTGCCTTGAGACCCCCACCTTTTCTCCTACCTCCTTTTGTGTCAGCCCCGCGGCCTCGCGCGCTTCTTTCAGCCTGTTTTTCAAAACAGCACCCTCCTTATGTGTCAAGTTGACCTGACACCATAGATATATCACACTTCGCGCCGCGTGTCAAGTTAACCTTACAGATTAAAAAGAAAAAAGCTTTCAAACTGTCAAATATCAACAGGACGGCGGGTTTTTTAAATCTTTTTATCCGTCCGGCGCGTTCCGCCCCGATCCCCCCGCTGCCGGGGTTTTTCTTTTTTCACACAATTTCGGATTTTGCCCATCGTATTCGCTAAATAAGCTTGCAATCCGGCCCGTTTTTTGCTATAATAGAGGTTACTGTATGATGCCGGGAAATCGCCATTTTCCGGGGGAAAGCGGCGAGAAAGGTTGGAATGGATATGAACTCATTAGACGAAATATGGGCGGGCGTACTGGAGCTGATGGGGCAGGAGCTGACCTCCGTGGCCATCAGCACCTGGTTCGGCGACTGCCGGCCGGTGGGCTTTTCCGAGGCGGGACTGACGCTGTGCGTCCCCTCGGAATTCAAGCGCAGCGTCATCTCCGCCCGGTTCATGGAACCGCTGAAGGCCGCCCTCAGCCAGATCTTCTCCGGGGATATGGAGGTCACGCTGGTGGGGGAGGAGGCCGCTCAGGAGCAGGAGACCAAAAGATCCGGCGAGGCGGACTCTGAGGAATACACCTTCGAGCGTTTCGTGGTAGGCCCCTCCAACAAATTCGCCCACGCCGCCAGCCTTGCCGTGGCCAAGGGGGAGACCCGCAGCTACAACCCCCTCTTTATCTACGGCGACTCCGGCCTTGGCAAGACGCACCTGCTCTACGCCATTCGCCACGAGGTGATGCTCCGGCACCCGGAATACTACGTGGTCTTTGTCCGGGGCGAGGACTTTATGAACGAGCTGATCGCCGCCATTCAGACCGGCAAGAACGTGGAATTCCGGGAGAAATACCGCAGCGCCGATTTTCTGCTCATCGACGATATCCAGATCGTAGCCGGAAAGGCCTCCACCCAGGACGAGATGTTCCACACCTTCAACACGCTCTACGAGGCCAAGAAGCAGATGGTCTTTACCTCCGACCGGCCCCCCTCCGATATGCCCAACCTGACGGAACGCCTGCAATCCAGGCTCGGCATGGGCCTGCAGGCGGATATCCAGCCGCCGGACTTTGAGACCCGCGCCGCCATCGTGAGAAATAAGTCCATGTCTCTGGGACTTGCCCTCTCCAGCGACGTGGTGAACTACATCGCCGAGAACATGACCTCCAACGTCCGCCAGCTGGAGGGCGCCGTTTTGAAGATCCGCGCCCAGAGCGACCTGATGGACGTTCAGCTCACGGTGTCCGAGGTGGCCAAGCTCCTGAAGGATATGTTCCGCCAGAAGTCCGCTTATGTACCCACCCCGGAGGATATCATCAGGGAGACGGCCAAGTATTTCTCCCTGTCCCCGGAGGATCTGAAGGGCCAGCGCAGGACCCGCAACACCGCCCTGGCGCGGCAGATTGCCATGTACGAGATCCGCAAGCTGACGAACCTCTCCCTCCAGGACATCGGCGCCATCTTCGAGGGCCGCGATCACACCACGGTGCTGTCCAGCATCCAGAAGATAGAAAAAAACATGGAATCCGACAGCGAATTTGCCCAGCAGGTGAAGGATATCACCTCCAACATCAACGCCCACAATCTGTGACCTTTTCAACAGTTTCCCCCTGTTTCCACCAAGCGCCTTTTTGTCCTTCGGTTGAAAACTTTTCCTTTCGCTTTTTTCTGTTTAAAACCGTCTTTTCTTTCCACAGCCGTTCTTTTTAAATTTTTCCCGTTTTCTGCCCCTTTTCGCCGCTTTCCACAGAATCCCCCGTACTACGGCGACTTCTGCTAATCTATAAATATATTCTTTCATTCTGTATTTGATTCCTATTTTTTCATTATCACTCAAGGAGGAACGGACAATGAAATTTTCCTGCGAGAAGGAACTGCTTGCCAACGCCGTGACCATCGCCTCCCGCGCCGCCGCCACCAAGAGCGCGGTACCCAGCATGGAGGGCCTTCTCATCGAGGCCGCTTCGGACCTGACCGTCTGGGGCTACAACCAGAAAACAGGCATCCGCTCCACCGTCGCCGCCGACGTGACGGAGCCGGGTTCCATCGTCATCAACGCCCGCCTCTTCGGCGACATCATCCGCCGTCTCCCCGACGACGTTGTGTACATCACCGTCAACGAGAAGTGTATGATCAACATCCGCTGCGCCATGAGCGAGTACAATCTCTCCGGCCTGTCCGCCGATGAATACCCGGAGCTGCCGGTAACGGACTATCAGAACTCCATCTATATGAAGGAGCGGGACATCAAGTCCATGATCGCCGAGACCAACTTCGCCGTCATGGACAACGAGGCCCGGCCCATTTACACCGGCGCTCTTTTCGAGGTGGACAACGACATTCTCACCGTGGTGGCCGTGGACGGCTTCCGGCTGGCCCTGCGGCGGGAGCGGGTGGCCAAGACCGAGGTGGGCAAGATCTCCTTCGTGGTACCCGGCGCGGCGCTCACCGAGGTGGAGCGCATCGCCGGTGATTCCGACGAGCTGGTGAAGATCACCCTGGGTACCTCCCACGTGATGTTCACCCTGGGCAGCAACCTGCTCATCGCCCGGCGGCTGGAGGGGGAGTTCATGAACTACCGCAACTCCATTCCCCAGACGGGCAAATACAGCATCGGCGCCAACCGCCGGGACGTGATCGACACCGTGGAGCGGGTGTCCCTGATCATCAGCGACAAATTCAAAAGCCCCGTGCGGTGCGAATTTTCCGACGGCAAGCTGCGCGTCTCCACCGCCACCACCCTGGGCAAAGCCTCCGACGAGTGCGCCGTGGACGGGGACGGCGAGGGGCTGGAGATCGGCTTCAACAACCGCTATATCCTGGACGCGCTGAAGGCCGCCCCGGCGGACAATATCCGCTTCCAGCTCTCCACCAGCGTGTCCCCCTGCGTGATCACCCCCGCCGAGGGGGAGAAGAACTTCCTCTACATGATCCTTCCCGTGAGGCTGAGAACAAATGAGGGTTAAGGTCAGGGCCAGGCTCCGGCGGCCCCCGGCGGAGGAGATCCCCATCGCCACGGAATTCATCAAGCTGGACTCCTTTTTAAAGCTGGCCAACGCCGTGGAGTCCGGCGGCATGGCCAAGACGCTCATCGCCGGGGAGGCGGTGAAGGTCAACGGCCAGGTCTGCACCCAGCGGGGCAAAAAGCTGCGCCCCGGCGACAGCGTGGAGCTGGAGGGCCAGGTATTCCGGGTCACGGAGGCGCCATGTATTTAGACCGTGTGGAGCTGCGGGGCTTTCGCAACTACGCCGGTTCCGCCGCCGATTTTTCCAGGGAGATCAACGTCATCTCCGGCCTCAACGCCCAGGGCAAGACGAATCTTTTAGAGGCCATCTACCTGCTCTGCACCGGCAGGAGCTTCCGCGCCCGGTCGGATAAGGAGCTTCTGGGCTTTCAGGAGGACGAGGCGCGGCTCTACGCCCGGGGCTTCAGCGACGGGCGGGAGCATAAGCTGGAGCTTCTGCTCCACCGAGGCCGCCGGCGGGAGATGCTGGTCAACGGCGTGAAGCAGAAAACCGCCCAGTCCTTCTCCGGCTTTTTCTCCGCGGTGCTGTTCTGCCCGGAGGATCTGGAGCTTATCCGCGGCGGGGCCGCCGAGCGCCGAAGGCTGATGGACAACTGCATCAGCCAGCTGCGCCCCCGATACGCCGCGGCGCTGAACGAGTTCAACAAGGCCTACGAGGGCAAGACCAGGATCCTGCGGGACTATGAGGAAAAGCCCTCCCTCCTGCCGCTTCTGGACGAATACAGCGCCCGCCTGGCCCGCATGAGCGCCGAGCTTATCCACATGCGGGCGCTGTTTATAAAAGCCCTGGCCCCGGAGTGCCAGCGGATCCACGGGGAATTTTCCGGCGGCGAGGCGCTTTCGGTACGGTATACCACCGTCAAGACCATAGACGACCCCACCCGCCCCGTAGACGAGCTTCTGCCCCTGATATTGGAGCATCAGAGCCGCCACCGGGAGGCGGAGCTGGCCTCGGGCCTGTGCCTCACCGGGGCCCATAAGGACGATCTGGATATCGAGATCAACGGCGCGCCCGCCAGGGCCTTCGCCTCCCAGGGGCAGGCCCGCACAGCGGCGCTGTCCATTAAGCTGGCCGAGCTGGAGCTCCACCGAAAGGCCCGGGGCGAGTACCCACTGCTCCTGCTGGACGACGTGCTGTCGGAGCTGGACGAGACCCGGCAGGACTTTATTTTGAACCGCATCGGCGGCGGCCAGGTGTTCATCACCTGCTGTGAGGACGAGAAGATCGCCGCCCGCACAGGGGGCCGGGTGCTGACCGTGGAAAACGGCTCCATCGTGTGAAAAAGCCGCTTTTCCCCAGGGATCGGAGGAATGACCGTGTATCTGCATCTGGGACAGGACTGCGTGATCAGGGAGAGGACCGTCATCGGCATCTTCGACCTGGACAACACCTCCACCTCTAAGATCACCCGCGAGTTTTTGAACCGCGCCCAGCGGGAGGGCAGCGCCGAGACCGTGGCGGACGATCTGCCCAAGGCGTTCACCGTCACCAGCGAGAACGGAAAAAACAAGGTCTATCTGACACAGCTCTCCTCCCAGACCCTTTTCAAAAGGGCGGCGGACGAGGAGTTTATCTGAGCGGATCGAGTAAATAAGGAGGCGTCATTATGGCTAAAATCAAAATGGATCCCATTGAAAAAACCTGGCAGGACAGGAAGCGCGTTTTAGGGCTGCCCCTGACCTTCACCAAATACAGCCTGTCCGACGACAGGATCTTTCTGGAGAAGGGCTTTCTCAACATCAAAAGCGAGGAGGTCCTTCTATACAGGATCCGGGACATCGACCTGAAGATGAACCTGGGCCAGCGCGTGACGGGCGTAGGCACCGTCTGCATCTACTCCTCCGACGCCTCCTGCCCCCGGCTGGACATCGAGAACGTGAAAAATCCCCGGGAGGTCAAGGAGCTTATCCACAAGGCCGTGGAGGCGGCCAAGGACAAGCGCCGGATCCGTCCCATGGAGGTCATGGGCAATAATCCCTTTGACGACCCCGACAACGAGGGGGACTTCGATCCCGACGATATGGATAACGTCTGATTTTCGCACTTTTCCTGATTTTTGATCATTTCTTTGGAGGCAAGTTTTCCATGGCAGAACTCACCGAAGCCACAGGCATCACAGGCAAGATCACGGAGGAATACGACGCCAGTCAGATCCAGGTGCTGGAGGGCCTTGAGGCCGTCCGCAAGCGCCCGGGCATGTATATCGGCTCCACCAGCTCCTCCGGACTTCACCATCTGGTATACGAGATCGTGGACAACGCCATCGACGAGGCGCTGGCCGGTTACTGCGACCACATCAAGGTGACCATCAACCCCGGCAACACCATCACCGTGGTGGACAACGGGCGCGGGATCCCCGTGGATATCCAGCAGCAGACGGGCAAGAGCGCCCTGGAGGTGGTGTTCACCGTCCTCCACGCCGGCGGCAAATTCGGCGGCGGCGGCTACAAGGTCTCCGGCGGCCTCCACGGCGTGGGCGCCAGCGTGGTCAATGCCCTCAGCGAGTGGCTGGAGGTTCAGGTACACAAGGACGGGAAGATCTATGAGATGAAGTTCTCCCGGGGTGATATCACCGAGCATCTCACCGTGGTGGGAAAGACCGACCGCACCGGCACCACCGTCACCTTCAAGCCCGACCCCGAGATGTTCGACGACACCGTTTACGACTACGAGATCCTCCATAAGCGTATGCAGGAGCAGGCGTTCCTCAACGCGGGCCTTCGTATCCGCATCGAGGACAACCGCTCCCAGGAGCTTATCTTCGACGATATGCACTACGAGGGCGGGATCCGGCAGTTTGTGGAGTATCTGAATCTGCACAAGACGCCCCTTGCCGGGGACGTGGTCTATATGTCCGGCGGCAAGGAGGACTCCATCGCCGAGATCGCCTTCCAGTATAACGACGGCTACAACGAGATGCTCGTCTCCTTCGCCAACAATATCCACACCCCCGAGGGCGGTATGCACGAGACGGGCTTCAAGACGGCCCTGACAAGGGTGCTGAACGCCTACGCCGCCAAGATCGGGCAGCTCAAGGGCGACGACAAGCTCTCCGGCGAGGACTGCCGGGAGGGCCTTACCGCCGTCATCTCCGTAAAGCTCACCAACGCCCAGTTCGAGGGCCAGACCAAGGCAAAGCTGGGCAACGCGGATATCCGCTCTTTGGTGGACTCCATCGTTTCCGAGCAGCTGGAGATCTATTTGGAGGAGAACCCCGCCTTTGGCAAGCTGGTCATCGAAAAGGCCCTCACCGCCAACCGGGCCAGGGAGGCCGCCAAGAAGGCCCGGGAGTCCGTGCGCCGCAAGACGGGCCTGGAGTCCGGCCAGATGCCCGATAAGCTCCAGGACTGCAACGAGCGGGATCCCAGCCTGTGCGAGATCTACATCGTGGAGGGCGACTCCGCCGCCGGCTCCGCCATTCAGGGCCGGGACAGCCGCTTCCAGGCCATTTTGGCCATGTGGGGCAAGATGCTCAACGTAGAGAAGGCCCGGGCGGATAAAATTTACGGCAACGACAAGCTCTATCCCCTGATCGTGGCCCTGGGGGCCGGTATCGGGGAGGAGTTCAACATCGACAAGCTGCGCTATCACAAGATTATCATCATGGCCGATGCCGATGTGGACGGCGCCCATATCCGCACGCTGCTGCTGACCTTCTTCTTCCGCTATATGCGGCCCCTTATCGAAAACGGCTATGTGTACTCCGCCGTGCCGCCCCTTTACAAGCTGACCCGGGGCAAGCAGCAGCGGGTGGCCTACTCAGACCCGGAGCGGGACCAGATCTCCGCCGAGATGCGGGGGGACAACCCCAACGCCAAGGTGGACATCAGCCGCTATAAGGGCCTGGGCGAGATGGATCCCCACGAGCTGTGGGAGACCACCATGGACCCGGAGAAGCGCACCCTCCGGCGCATCACCCTGGACGACGCCGTGGCGGCGGATCAGATCTTCACCGTCCTCATGGGCGAGGAGGTAGAGCCCCGCAAGGCGTGGATCGAGGAGAACGCCCAGTACGCGGTGAATCTGGACTATTGAGGGTAGAGGTTTTTAACGTATGGCACATAACAGAGATTATAAGCCCGAGGACATCTTGTTCCCGGATCAGGTCATAACCCAGTCAGAGCTCGTCCACGAGATGCAAGAGAGCTACAAGATGTACGCCATGTCGGTGATCATCGGCAGGGCCCTCCCCGACGTGCGGGACGGGCTTAAACCGGTGCACCGCCGCATACTCTATTCCATGTACGAGGGCGGTCTGACCCATCAGAACCCCTATAAGAAGTGCGCCACCGCCGTGGGCGACGTTTTGGGCCACTACCACCCCCACGGCGACGCCAGCGTTTATGACGCGCTGGTTAGAATGGCCCAGGACTTCTCCATGCGCGCGCCGTTGATCGACGGCCACGGCAACTTCGGCTCCGTGGACGGCGACCCCCCGGCGGCCTACCGGTACACCGAGGCGCGTATGTCCCGCATCGCCGACGAGATGCTCCGGGACATCGACAAGGACACCGTCAACTGGGATCCCAACTTCGACGAGACGAGAAAAGAACCCAAGGTGTTGCCCAGCCGCTTCCCCAATCTGCTGGTGAACGGCTCCTCCGGCATCGCCGTGGGCATGGCCACCAATATCCCGCCCCACAATCTCACCGAGGTCATCAACGCCTGCGTGTGCCTGCTCGATGATCCCGACGCCTCCTTCTCCGACCTTATGGAGCATATCACGGGACCGGACTTCCCCACCCGGGGTATCATCATGGGCCGGAACGGTATTCGCCAGGCCTACGCCACGGGCCGGGGCAAGATCGTCATTCGGGCGCGGACGGAGTTTGAGGAGTACGGGCGCGACCACCGCACCCGCATCATCGTCTCCGAGCTTCCCTACCAGGTGAACAAGCGCCAGCTCATCAAGACCATCGCCGACCAGGTGAAGGATAAGCGCCTGGAGGGCATCTCCGATATCCGGGACGAGACGGACAGGAACGGTATGCGGGTGGTCATCGAGCTGAAGCGCGACGCCAACGCCCAGGTGGTGCTGAACAAGCTCTTCACCCAGACGGCCATGCAATCGGGCTACTCCATCATCATGCTGGCCCTCACCGACGACCAGACCCAGCCCAAGATTTTGCCCCTGCGCAATATCCTCACGGAGTACCTGACCTTCCAGGAGGAGGTCATCACCCGCCGGACGCGCTACGATCTGCGGAAGGCCCAGGAGCGGGCGCATCTGTTGGAGGGCCTGCTCATCGCCCAGGACAACATCGACGAGGTCATTCGCATTATCCGCACAAGCTACGACGACGCCAAGGAGAACCTGATGGCCCGGTTCGGCCTGGACGATATCCAGGCCCAGGCCATTCTGGATATGCGCCTTCGCGCCCTCCAGGGCCTTGACCGGGAGAAGCTCCAGGCGGAGTACGACGAGATCGAGGGCAAGATCGCCTACTACCAGGATCTTCTGGCCCACGAGGAGAAGATAAGGGGCGTTTTGAAGGAGGAGCTTATCGCCATACGCGACAAGTACGGCTCTGAGCGCCTCACCGAGATCCAGGACGTGGAGGAGGAGATCGACCTGGAGGATCTGATCGCCCAGGAGGACTGCGCCTTCACCCTTTCTAACGCCGGGTACATCAAGCGTATGCCGGTGACCGAGTACAAGGCCCAGAACCGGGGCGGCAAGGGCATCAGGGCCCAGACCCTGCGGGACGAGGACTTTGTCCACACCGTCTTTACCTGCTCCACTCACGACTATATCCTGTTCTTCACCAGCGCCGGGCGGGTCTATCGGAAGAAGGGCTACAATATCCCCCAGGCCGGCCGGTCCAGCCGCGGCACCAACATCGTCAACGTCCTGCCCCTGGAGGCGGGGGAGCGGGTCACCGCCATGATCCACACCGCCGACATCGAGACCAACGACCGCTACCTGGTGATGGTGACGCTGAACGGCACCGCCAAGCGCCTGGACGGCGAGGCGCTGAAGAATATCCGCGCCAGCGGCATCAGGGCCATCACCCTGGACGAAGGGGATACCCTCATCGCCGTGTGCGAGACCCACGGGGACGACAATATCCTCATCGCCACCCACCAGGGCTACGCCATCTGCTTCAACGAAAACGACGTGCGCTCCATGGGCCGCACGGCGGTGGGCGTCCGGGGCATCAAGCTCCGGGAGGGCGACTTCGTGGTGGGGGCGGTGAACGCCTCCCAGGGCGGTATGCTCCTGACCATCACCGAGAACGGCTACGGCAAGCGCACCCCCATCGACGAGTACGTTCGCGGCGCCGACGGCACGCCTCAGAAGCGCGGCGGCATGGGCCTGAAAAACTACAACGTCACCGAAAAGACCGGCCCCATCGCCGGGATCAAGGTGGTCCGGGACGCCGACGACATTCTCCTGCTGGCGGAGGACGGCACCATGATCCGCACCGGCGCGGAGACCGTCTCCGTGCTGGGCCGCGCCACCCAGGGCGTGCGCCTGATGCGGGTGTCCGAGGGGGCCAGACTGCTCTCCGTAGCCACCACCGAGAAGGCCGCCGACAGCGACGAGGACGAGGACGCCGCTGAGGACGGAGAACCCGACGCGGACGCCGGAGACGCTGTCGAGGACGCCGGAGAGGCCGGCGCCGGGGACGGCAATGGATAAGGTGACCATCTACACCGACGGGGCCTGCTCGGGCAATCCCGGCCCCGGCGGCTGGGCGGCGGTGCTGTTGTCCGGGGAGCATCAGAAGGAGATCTCCGGCGGCGAGGCGTCCACCACCAACAACCGCATGGAGCTGCTGGGGGTCATAAACGCCCTGGAGCTTTTGAAGCGGCCCTGTCAGGTGACGCTTTACACCGACTCGCAATATATTGAAAGAGCCGTCAATCAGGGCTGGCTGCGCTCCTGGCGGGCCAGGGGCTGGCGGCGGAAGGACGGGGAGCTGAAAAACCCCGAGCTTTGGCAGCGGCTGGATAAGCTTCTGGCGGCCCACACCGTCACCTTCCGCTGGGTGAAGGGCCACGCGGAAAACGACCTGAACAACCGCTGTGACGCGCTGGCGGTGGCGGAGCGGGATAAATACGCGGGGAAATGATTCCCGCGGGCTTATCGGAAACTATCTTTTGGAGGTATGACCATGGAAAGGGAAATATTCAGAGGCGTCGGCACGGCGCTGGTGACGCCCATGAACGAGTCCGGCGTGGACTACGACGCGCTGGCGCGGCTGTTGGATCTTCAGCTGGAGGGCGGCGTTGACGCGCTGATCGTCTGCGCCACCACCGGCGAGGCCCCCACGCTGACGGACGAGGAGCATATCGACGTCATCGAGTACTGCGTTGACCGGGTGGCCGGGCGCGTCCCCGTCATCGCCGGGACCGGCTCCAACTACACCGACCACGCCGTGGACATGAGCGTAAAGGCCCGGAAGGTGGGCGCGGACGCCCTGCTGTGCGTGACGCCCTATTACAACAAGTGCACCCAGAAGGGCCTGGTCCAGAGCTTTTATAAGATCGCCGACGCCACCGACCTGCCTATGATCGTCTACTCCGTCCCCGGCAGGACGGGCATGAAGATCCTGCCCGACACCTGCGTGGAGCTGGCCAAGCACCCCCGGATCGTGGGCATCAAGGAGGCCACCGGCGACATGGCCACGGTGGTGGATATCCGCGCCAAGTGCGGGGACAGCTTCGCCGTCTGGTCCGGCAACGACGACATCACTATCCCCATAATGGCCATGGGCGGCAGCGGGGTCATCTCGGTGCTGTCCAACATCATGCCCCGCCAGACCGTGGAGATGGTGCGGAAATTCGACGCCGGGGATATCCGTGGCGCGGCGGCGCTTCAGTGCCGGTATAAGGCGCTGATCGACGCCCTCTTTTCCGAGGTCAACCCCATTCCGGTGAAGGCGGCCCTGGCGGAAATGGGCGTCATCGAGGACGTGCTTCGCCTGCCCCTGACCCCCATGGAGCCGGAGCATCGGGCAAAGCTGACGGCGCTGATGCGCGCCCACGGCCTGATTTGACCGAATAAGCGGACAGAAAAGAAACCAGAAAATACGCACATAGGAATACGGGAGGTACGACATGATAAACGTACTGGTCTACGGCGCCTTGGGGCGCATGGGGAGCATCGTGGTCAACCGGGTGGAGCAGGCCGAGGATATGGCCGTGGCCGCCGGGGTGGACGTCTACTCCAAGGGCGGGGCGGTGTATAGCCGCCTGGAGGACGTGAAGGAGCGGGCCGACGTGGCCATCGACTTCTCCCACCACACCCTGACGCCGCCGCTGCTGGACTGGTGCGTGGAGAATAACGTCCCCCTGGTCCTCTGCACCACCGGCCACGACGAGGCGGAAAAGGCCGCCGTCCAGGCCGCCGCCCGGAGGATCCCCCTGTTTTTCTCCGCCAATATGTCCATGGGTATCGCCCTGCTGGCGGAGCTGGCAAAGCGCGCCGCCGCCCTTTTCCCGGAGGCGGATATCGAGATCGTGGAGGCCCACCACAACCGCAAGCTGGACGCCCCCTCCGGCACCGCCCTGATGCTGGGCCGCGCCGTCCAGGAGGTTCGCCCCGACGCGGTGCTGACCACGGGCCGGTCCGGGCTTGCCAAACGGGAGAAGAACGAGATCGGTATCCAGGCCGTCCGCATGGGCAACCTGCCGGGGACGCACGTGGTGTGTATCTCCACCGACAGCCAGACCATCGAGCTGAAGCACGAGGCCCACGACCGCTCCCTCTTCGCTGACGGCGCCCTGGCCGCCGCCAGGTTCCTGGTGGGCCGTCCCGCCGGGCTTTACGACATGAACGCCCTTATCGCCCAGGCGTGACGACGCTTTGGATTATGCGCATTATATCACAAACACAAGTATTTGTCAAGCATTATTTTTAAGTATTTGAAAAATTTTAATTTGTCCCCCGCAGAGGGAGAAAAAACCCCCGCCGGATTTGCGGGCTGGTCATAAAACAGTATGTTGTTTTAGCTTGTCTTTAAGACGGGCAGGAACAGCGGATAGGAACGCTCTGGGTGAGGACAAAATCGCCAGGGCGTTTTCTATTCGATATGGACAGAGTTTTCTTCAAGAAAATTCGATTTAACTTCTTAACGGACAGTAGATTTCTTCACATTTGGGTGGTATAATATTAACTGTCGAGTGGGCGACTGTTCGACAAATCGGGATTTAACGAGGTGAAAGTTAATGGTTTTCAAAGAAACAAAGTTTGAACTAAAAGATGGCCGGGAGGCATTGCTTCGGAGCCCTTGCGAAAAGGATGCGGAGCAAATGTTGCGTTATATCATCAGAGCATCTGGTGAGACGGATTATCTGAATATGTACCCGGAAGAATTTGCAGATTTTACTCTGGAGCAGGAAATATCTTTCATCAATAAGAATTGCTGCAACCAGAATGAGATGATGATTGCTTGCTTTGTGAACGGAGAGGTAGCCGGGAATTGTCAGATTTCTTTTCATACCAGATTGAAAGTCCGCCATAGAGTTTCCGTCGCGATTGCAATCCTGCAAGAGTATTGGAACCTTGGAATTGGTACAAAGATGTTTGAGGAAATGATTCAAATCGCAGAAAAACGCGATGGCGCCCGCCAAATCGAACTGGATTTCATAGAGGGAAACACCAGGGCAAGAAGGCTATATGAGAAGATGGGATTTCGTATCACGGGAATTAAACCGGATGCGATACAGTTGAAAGACGGCACTCTTGTAAATGAGTACATGATGCTGAAACGGCTGTAATCTGCAAATTCCCGTTTGTCTGTTAAACCCTCTGAAAACGCTGTATTTTCAAGGAGTTTCGCCCGTTTTGTGTTCCGACCTTATGTATT
>CANPWM010000013.1 GCA_947584295.1 uncultured Oscillospiraceae bacterium
ACGAATAAGAAGGAGGACGGAATAATGGCTCTTTTTGAAAGCTACGAGAGAAGAATAGACAATGTCAATGCCGTCCTGAATGAAAACGGCATCGCTTCCCTGGAGGAAGCCAAGAAGATCTGCGACGACGCGGGCGTTGACGCCTACAACATCGTGCGCGGGATCCAGCCCATCTGCTTTGAAAACGCCTGCTGGGCCTACACCGTGGGCGCGGCCATCGCCCTGAAGCGGGGTGTCAAGTCCGCCGCCGAGGCCGCCGAGGTCATCGGCATCGGCCTGCAGTCCTTCTGCATCAAGGGTTCCGTGGCCGACGACCGCAAGGTGGGCCTGGGCCACGGCAATTTGGGCGCTATGCTCCTGCGGGACGACACCAAGTGCTTCGCCTTCCTGGCAGGCCACGAGTCCTTCGCCGCCGCCGAGGGCGCTATCGGCATCGCCCGCAACGCCAACAAGGCCCGCAAGACTCCCCTGCGCGTTATCCTCAACGGTCTTGGCAAAGACGCCGCCCAGATCATCTCCCGCATCAACGGCTTCACCTATGTCCAGACCCAGTTCGACTATTTCACCGGCGAGCTGAAGATCGTCCGCGAGATCCCCTACTCCAAGGGCGAGCGGGCCGCCGTGCGCTGCTACGGCGCCGACGACGTCCGTGAGGGCGTGGCCATCATGCACAAGGAGGGCGTGGACGTCTCCATCACCGGCAACTCCACCAACCCCACCCGGTTCCAGCACCCCGTGGCCGGTACCTACAAGAAGGAGTGCGTGGAGCAGGGCAAGAAGTACTTCTCCGTGGCCTCCGGCGGCGGCACGGGCCGCACCCTGCACCCGGACAACATGGCCGCCGGCCCCGCCAGCTACGGCATGACCGACACTATGGGCCGTATGCACTCCGACGCCCAGTTCGCCGGTTCCAGCTCCGTCCCCGCTCACGTGGAGATGATGGGCTTCCTGGGCATGGGCAACAACCCCATGGTGGGCGCTACCGTGGCCGTGGCCGTGGCCGTCAACGAGGCGCTGAATAAGTAAGATCCCCTTACGCCGCAAATGACCGTTAAAAAATATGACCGCCCGATGGGCGGTCATATTTTTATGGACTTTTCGATAAAACGCGGCGGTCACTGGGGCGGGAATTTTTTGTAGGTCACGCCGTTTTGAAGCTCCACGCCCCGGAAGAAGGCCAGCTCCGAGACGGTGACCGTCTGATAGCCGCTGTTGAGAATGTATGGGATAATGGTGCGGGAGGCCTCTACGGTGGAGGGGTAAAGGGAGTGCATCAGGATAATGTCGCCGTCCAGATCCCCGGCGTTCTTCACATGGGCGATGACGTTGGAGGCGACCCGCACCTCCCAATCGCGGGTGTCGATGGTCCAGTAGATGATGGGGTGGCCCACGGCCCCCGCTACCACCTCGTTGGAGTTGCCGCCGGGACAGCGCATCAGATTCACCTTGTGGCCGGTGACGGCCTCGATGGCCTCGTCGGTGCGCTGGACCTGGCTAATGACCCCCTCGCGGCTGAGCCGCCTCAGGGCGGCGTGATCCCAGGTGTGGTTGGCCACCTCGCAGTGGAGCGATTCCATGCGGGGAATGAACTGGGGCCACCGCGCCACCCGGTAGCCCACCTCGAAGAAGGTGGCGACGGCGCCGTACTGCTCCAGGATATCCAGCAGCATGGGGGTGTAGGAGGTGCTGGGGCCGTCGTCATAGGTGACCGCCGTCATGGGCTTGGCGGGGTCGATGCCCCGGGGGTACACCGGCGGCAGAAGCTCCGGCCAGTGGGCGGCCGTGTACTCATAGGGGCCCAGGGGCGCGCCCGGCTCCAGCTCCGGCCGCCAGACGCCGGTCAGGGTGGCGATGCCCAGCGGAGTCCCACGGTCATCGGTGATAATGGAGGCGGTTTGGACGCACAGCTTCTCCCCCCGGGCAAAGGCCACCGCCAGGTCGGAGACGGCGTAGAGCAGGTCGTCTACGCTCTCCGCCGGGGCCGGTTCCCCGGCCTCGGCACCGGGTTCCGTAGAAGGGCCGCCGGTGGCGTCATTTATTGTATCCGCTGTTGTGTCGGCAGATGTATCGGCAGTTGTGTCCGAGGTTGAATCCTCGCTCTCCTGCCCCGCTCCGGGGGCCACGGAGGCGTAGAGGGGGGCGGGGCCGCTCCCCGACGCCGGAGTATAGCCCAGGTAAACGAGGCCGCGCTCCGCGTCGTGCCCCAGGATCCCGGTAAAGGCCAGGGCGGCCCCGGCGCTGTCCGTCAGGGTGATATACATATTCCCCTTCACCGCCTCCAGGGGGGCGGCCACCAGGCCGGGGGCCAGCACCGCGCCGTGGGCGGTGACGGTGGTTTTCAGCAGGATATCCCGGGCCGTGACGGTGACGAGGCTGTTTTTCAGCGACCCGGCCACCTGACGGGCGGGGACGGCGGCGGGGATCTCGGCATAAAGGTCGTTTTCCAGGCCCGCCGCCGCCACCTTCTCCCGGGTCAGCGCGCCGGTCTCCACCAGGCGGGAAAGGTAGTTCATTTTAAGGCCCTTGGGGGCGGCGGTCAGGAGCTTCAGCATGATCTTCGCCGCGTCCCCCCGGGTGACGGCGTCAAGGCCACGGCCCAGCTCGCCGTCGGTGAGGCCGACGCTGTCGGCAAAGGCGCAGGCCTCGCTCCAGGCAAAGTCGTCCCCGTAGCCCAGGGCGCGGAGCAGGAAGGTGACAAGCTCCCGGCCCGTCATGGGGGCGGAGGCGTTAAAGGAAGTCTTGGACACGCCGTTGGTGATGCCCTTCTGGTAGGCGAAGCCCACGCTCCCCTGGGCAAAGCCGCTGACGTCGGTGAAGGGGTGGGGATAATCCATATCCGCCCCGGACTGGTCGTACCCGGCGGCCCGGGCGATCAGGGTGACGGCCTCCTGGCGGGTGATGGCCCTGTCCAGGGCGAAATTCACCGTGCCGTCGGGATTTTTGCCCACGCCGGTCATGATGCCCAGGGTATTGAGCCGCTGGGCGGCCTCCAGGGGCGTTATCTCGCGCTCCTCCGGCGGCGTGGAGTCAACCGTTGCGTCGGCGTTGGACGTGTCCGCCCCGCTCCCCTGCTCCGGGGAGACGTCGGCGCCGGTGTCCTCCGGGGAGAGGACGCCCTGGGGGGAGGGCGCCGCGTCCGCCCGCAGCTCCATGGCCGCCAGCGGCACGGCTCCGCCCAGCAGAGCCGCCACAAGTACCGCCGCAATCAACGATGCGCATTTTTTCATTTCCAGGCCCCCGATGTATCCTTAGTAGCTGTCGAAAAAGGTCGAACTGTCTGGAAAGAATTATAGCACATCAGGAAAAAAGATGAAAGTCCTTTTCCGATAAAAAAACCTGTTTAAAAATTCGCCGGTCTATGTTAAAATGGAGACAGGCGCCGGCGAAAGCCCGCGCGTAGAGAAAACGCTCCCAGGAGGCCCCCATGGAAACCGTCGTAAAAAAGAAAAAGCCGCCCGTCGGCGTGATCGTCGCCGTGTCCGTCCCCCTGGCGCTGGCGCTTCTCTTTGTCCTGCTCTCCCCGCTCAGAGGCTTTGCCAACTTTGTCACCGCGTATTTTTCCCGCCCGGTGAAGGCGCTGATGGGGACGGTCTTTGGCGTTATCCCCCTCTCCGTCATGGAGCTGGAGTACATAGCCGTGTTCCTCTATATCCTCATCTGGAATATCCGCACGGTGGTGCTGGCTGTCCGCCGGGAGAGCGGCCTCCGGCTGGCCCTGCGCCGCACCGGTGTCTTCTTACTGGTCGTCGCCTATCTCCTGGTCTTTTTCCTCTGGTGCTTCGCCATCGACTACCGCTCCGACTCCTTCACCGAGAAAAGCGGCATGGAGGGAGGGCCGGTGGAGCTGGAGGATCTGTACGCGGTGACAAGGCTCTTCGTCCAAAACGCCGCCCTGTACGCGACCCGGATACAGCGGGACGAAAACCTTCACTGGGCGGAGCCTTTGAACGGATATCTTAAGGCTTCCAGGTACATCTATGAAAACCTGAACAGCGAGTACCCCTTCCTGTCCGCCAAGTCCCGTATCCCCAAAAAGATGTATCTGACCTCCCGCATATCCTCCTTGATGGGCTTCACCGGGGTCTACTTCCCCTTCTCAGGGGAGTCCAACATCAACATCGAGGCCCCCGGGCCCTTCATTCCCCAGACCATCTGCCACGAGCTGGCCCACCAGAAGGGCGTCTACGCCGAACAGGAGGCCAACTTTGTGGGCATCTGCGCCGCCATCGCTTCCGGCGACCCGGTGTACGTCTACTCCGGGTATCTGGCCGGTTCCGTCCATTTAGCCAACGCCCTGGCCGCCGTGGACAGGGAACTGTGGCAGGGCCTTATCCCCCTGATGAGCGACGAGATGCGCACCGACTGGAACGACAACCACGCCTACTGGCAGCAGTTCGAGGGCAAGGTGGAGAAGGTCAGCTCCAAGGTCTACGACGGCTACCTCAAGGCCCAGGGGCAGGAGCTGGGGATCCGCTCCTACGGGGCGTGTGTGGATCTGCTGGTGGAGTATTACGCCGGACTGGCCCGCGGCGGCGGGACGGCATGAGCGGCGTCTATCTGTCCCACCGCGCGGGAGAGCCGCTGAAGGCATATCTCTCCCGGCGGCACAGGCTGCTTTTTGTGGAGGACGACCCCCGGTACGGCCCCGGCGTGGAGTCCCACGCCGACCTGAGGCTGTGCAAAATGGGGATATGCGGCCCGGTGCTTTTCCAAGCCGCGCCGCCTCGCTCCCCCGCCTACCCGGACAACGCCGAGATGTGCGCCGTGGTGCTGGAGGGATTGCTGCTCCACCGGCTGGATATCACCGCCCCCGCGATCCTGGACTACTGCCGTGAGCGCGGCTATCGGGAGGTCAACGTCCGCCAGGGCTATACCCGCTGCTCCTGCCTCCCCGTGGACGAGAAAAGCCTCATCACCGCTGACCCCGGCCTCTACGCAGCGCTGCGGGAGATCGCGGCGCTGTCCGTTCTGAAGATCCGGGAGGGCCACGTTCTCCTGCCCGGCTTTGAGACGGGCTTCTTCGGCGGAACGGCGGGGCGCGTGGGCGATACGGTGGTGTTCAACGGCGACCTGTCCGCCCACCCGGATTTTCCGGCCATACGGGCGTTTATTGCCTCCCGGGGGCTGGAGATACAGTATTTTTCCGATTATCCCCTGACGGACATCGGCTCCGTCGTGGAAGAAACATAAACATAAGGAAAGGGAGATCAGATCATGAAATACGGCTACGGCGTGGACCTGGGCGGCACCACCGTCAAGATGGGCCTTTTTGCCCAGAGCGGGGAGCTTTTGGACAAGTGGGAGATCGACACCGACACCACCGGCGGCGGCGTCAATATCCCCACGGACATCGGTAAGTCCATTCTGGCGGACATGAACAAGCACAGCTTTGATAAGGAGGACTATCTGGGCGTGGGCATCGGCGTCCCCGGCCAGGTGTGGCCCGACGGCGCCGCGGACGCGGTGAACCTGGGCTGGAAGCGGTTCCCGCTGATCGGGACGCTCCAGGACATCACGGGCCTGAGGTGCGTGGGCGACAACGACGCCAACACCGCCGCCATGGGCGAATACTGGCAGGGCGGCGGCAAGGGCTATCAGAGCCTTGTGCTGATCACCCTGGGCACCGGCGTGGGCGGGGGCATTATCCTGGACGGCAGGTGCCTCCAGGGCGCTCACAGGGCCGGCGGCGAGATCGGCCACCTGCCGGTGAACCCCACGGAAACGCGCGTCTGCGGCTGCGGCAACCGGGGGTGCCTGGAGCAGTACGCCTCCGCCACCGGCTGCGCCCGTCTGGCCATGGACGCGCTGGCAGGCTCCGACGAACCCTCTACCCTGCGCTCCGCCCGGAAGGTGGACGCCCGGGCCGTCTGGGACGCGGCCAAGGCCGGGGACGCTCTGGCCGTCCGGGTGGCCGAGCAGTTCTGCCAGATACTGGCCCGGGGCATTGCCACCGTCACCGCCACCGTCGATCCCCAGGTGGTGGTCATCGGCGGGGGCGTCTCTCGGGCGGGCCAGCTCCTCATCGACATGACCCAGCGGCACTACCGCCGCTACGCCTTCAACGCCTGCAAAGATACCCCCATCGTCCTGGCAAAGCTTGGCAACGACGCGGGTATGTACGGCTGTATGGCCAATCTGCTGTAAGCAGATCGGGATCACAAGACGCGGGAGGCGGGGACGGTGGATCAGCTCACCTTTGAAAATATCCAGGTCTGTTCCTTCACCGGGAACCGCCCGGAGAAGCTGCCCTGGGGCGACAACGAGCGGGACGGACGCTGTGTGGAGCTGAAGGAGCGCCTGGAGGACGCCGTCAGGCGGGTCTACCGGGCCGGAGCCAGGCGGTTCATCTGCGGCATGGCCAAGGGGTGCGACTTCTACTTCGCCGAGGCGGTCCTCTCCCTGCGGGACGAGTACCAGGGCCTCACCCTGGAGGCCGCGATCCCCTGCGAGAGCCAGTCCCACGGCTGGAGCGCCCAGGAGCGGAGGCGGTATAACTACATTCTCCACCAGTGCGACAACGTGACCCTGATCTCCCGGGAGTACACCCCCGGTTGTATGCAGCGGCGCAACAAGTACATGGTGGACTCCTCCCAGGTACTCATCGCCGCCCGCACCGGCGCCCCCGGCGGCACCGAGCAGACCATCAGCTACGCCAGAAGCATCGGCGTCAGGGTGATAGAGCTGATGATAGACGAATGAGGGGTTTGGCCGCGTCGAAAAAATCGGCTGGCTGACAAAAGAAATGACCCCTCCCACCATATGGATTTCTGTTTTATTACGCAAAATGTTCTGTACGGGCCGGACACCCGGCCGGCCCGCCTTCCGATTTACGAAAAATCTATCCTCATACGCCGTACGGGCCGCCGCCCACGGCGGCCCATCGAATCCACGAAAAGCTTTCCCACAAGTTGTAGGGGCCGCCTCTCTTGGCGGCCCGAAAATGGGGACCCCATCGGGCCGTTGCCCGATGGGGAAAGGACGAGCCGAGCCAGCGCCTGAGGGCGAATACTTGCAGCCCGAGGTTAAGCGGCTCGCGCGAGGACGTGGCGGAGCCGCAACCTTTTTGGGAGGCGGAATCGAAATTCGTTCGGCGGGCTGGCCGGGCGGCGGCCCGTACGGCGATAGAAGATAGATTCCCGGAAATTCGGCGGGCCGCCTAAAGAGGCGGCCCCTACAAGCCATGATGAAAGATTTTTGCAAAAAAATCGCAAAATTTTTCCTTAAAAACCGTAGGGGCGGGTTCTAAACCCGCCCGAAATTGGAATACGCGGCGGAGCCGCAAACTTTTTGCGGGGCGGTGTGAAAATAAATCCTCCTCCCCTACTCCTCCATTCGGCTTTTTTTGAACCAATACACCGCCAGGGTGGCTGCGGCCTCCAGGACGTAGAGGGCGATGAAGGCGGCGTTGACGTAACCCGTCTTCTCATCGGCGGCGCGGACATCCTGCCGCGTGTAGACGGTAATGGGTAGGGCGGAGCCATTCTCCACGCTGTAATTCACCCGCACCACGTCGCCGTTTCGGTCCAGGTACGTAAACAGCACCTTCCCGTCCTCAGCCCTGATCTCCCGCCGGTATAATTCCTCCTGTCGCCGGTCGTATTCCTCCTTACTGATCTCGTTGCCGTATACATCGACATACTGCGCGTCCCCTTCGGGGGATACGATCTCATAGACGTCGGAGGGCGGCTCCTGCCCATAGAAGGTGTCGGGGACGTCCTGCTCCATAAAGGCCCCGAAGCTCTCGTAGTCGTCAAACACCGTACCCCTTATCCACAGCTCCTGCTGGGTCAGGGACGCATGGGCCGTCACCGTCACCAGCGCCACCGCCAGCAATATCCCGGCGCAGCGACCCTTGAGCCGGTGGTTGCGGCGGTAGACCTCCGCCTCCCGCTCCCCCAGGACTACCACGCCCCTTTTTATAAGGTGCGCGTAGACAAAATACCATACCACCGCGAAGGCCGCCAGGAAAATCGCCGCGCCGAGGACGCCAAAGATGAGCTGGCTTTCTACGGACAGGCCCAGATAGGCCCCCACCGCCGCCATGGGGGCGGTGAAGCCCAGAAGGCCCGCCGTGATCGCCAGGACGTTGCGGGTGACGGCGACCACCCGGCGGCGGAAATCCGCCTTCTCCTGCGTGTCCGGCTCGTCGTCGTCCACGGCCAGCAGGGCCCGGTTGGTGAAGATGATCTGGCAGACGGCGGCGGCCGCGAAGAACAGCAGGCCCACGTAGAACCCCAGCGCCCCCCGCAGGAAGGCGAAGTTGCAGATAAGCGCCGCGATCAGCCCCGCCGCCGCCAGGGCCGCGGCGATGAGAGAGCGGTTTTTAAAGCCCGCCAGGGTGGATTTCAAAAGGCGGCGGCGCTCCCGCTCCCCTTTTTCCGTGCTTTCCGGCGGCGTCTCCGTGTCCCCGCGCTGTGCCGGGGAACGGCGCTCCCCCCGCAAAAGCTCGTCGCAGGTGACGCCGAAGATCTCCGCGATGGCGGGGATCAGGCTCAGATCAGGCGCGCCCTCGTCCCGCTCCCAGCGGCTGACGGTTTTATCCGAGACGTTGAGCCTGTCGGCCAGCTCCTTCTGGGTCATGCCGTTGGCCCGTCTCAGGGCGGCGATGAAGCCGCCGATGGTTTTTTTCTCCATGTGGATCTCCCCTTTCGGTTGATTTCATGATCCATTCTAAGGTTACGTCGGTTAGAATTCCACCCATGAGAGCGTCAATCTCTCTCAAATTGCGAGAATCCTTTCAAATATCCATAAAAAAGCGGCATATCCCGGCTGGGATCAATGCCGCTTATGTATTCTTTTTCCCCTTCCGCTTCCCTTTCCGATCCCGGCGGCGGCCCCGCGCCCCTTTCCGGCGGGAGCAGGCGAAGGTCTCCCCGGCGGCGGCCCTGGCCAGGACGCGCAGGTTCTTGTCCGTGGCCGGGAGCGTCTCGTTGTACGTCCAGAACGCCCCGGTGTCGTCGGCGATGAGCTTCAGCCGCCGGATCACCGGCCCGTGGACGGGGCAGTTGACAGAACCCAGGTAGGTGGCGCCGTCCCGGGTGTGCCAGCTTGCCACGTGATCCGCCTGACGGCACTCCGGGCAGACGGCCCTGCGGCAGCCCATGTTGTTCAGGGCCAGCTCCCGGGTGAGGAACGGCCCCATGCGCACCGTCCCCTTGCGCTTGCGCAGGGGGTGGGGCCGGGACAGCACGTCCTCCCGGTTCAGGGGGAAGGTGCAGGCCGCCAGGGCCTCCTCCGGCAGAAAGCCGCCGATGAGGCCGGTATACAGCGCGTCGTGCAGGGCGTTGTGAAAGACAAAGGTATCGGGGATCCGGCAGTACTCCGCCGCCTGATAGAGCTGGGCGGTGTTCACGCCCCCCAGCGCCTTGGAGAAGGCGGACTGGATATCGGTATATTTCTCCGGGAACACCGGCTCCAGGCCGTAGTGGAGGGCGTTGCGGCAGAGGATCTTAAAGTCGTCCCGGCCCCACTCGGCAAACTCCGTCTCCCCGTCGATGAAGCTGAGCCACGCCCGGTAGACCTCCGGGAAGGGGCGGCCCCGCTCCAGACTCTCCGCCAGCTCCGGCAGTACCCTGGCCCCGGGGGAGAGCCGCTTGTGGATCGACGGCTTTATGTAGGCGTTAAAGACCTCCCGCACGGCCCCGCCCAGCCTGTCCACCCTGACCGCGCCGATCTGCAAGATCTCGTCCAGGTTCTCCGGCTCATATAATCCGCTGTTAAATTCCAGATCGAGGACGATCACGCGCTCACCTTCTCTGCGTTGGGTTGGGGGATTGCGGGAAATGCGTGGGCCGCCGAATTTCCGGCGTATATCGTTAAACGTACCCGTAGGGGTCGCCCTCCCGGGCGACCCGTCCCGGTCAACCACCGGCTGTCGATCATCGGTGGACGGGCCGCCGGGGACGGCGGCCCCTACATTTTGGGGGAATTGCCGGAAATGCGTAAGGTCGTTACAGTTCCGCCGCCTTTTCGATGTCCTCGCGGAACACCACCGTCAGATCCCGCTCGTCGATGTCCGGGTCGGCGGCGACCCTGTCCGCGTGGACGCCGATGACGTTCTCAAAGATGTTGCGCACGTCCCGGGCGTTGCCGAAGTTGGGGCCCCGGTTCTCATAGAGGTCGGAAAAGAGCTTCTTGGCGTACTCCTGGGCCTCCACCGTCAGCTTGTAGCTGTTCTTTGCGCACATGGACAGGAAGATTTGATAAAGCTCCCCGCCGTTGTAGTCGTCAAAGACGAAATAGCGGTTAAAGCGGGACTCAAGGCCGGGGTTTGAGCTGATGAATTGCTCCATCAGATCCTCATACCCCGCCACGATGACCACCAGATCACTGCGGTTGTCCTCCATGCCCTTCAGCACCGTCTCGATGGCCTCCCGGCCGAAGTCGTTCTCCCCGGTGTTGGCGGCCAGGGCGTAGGCCTCGTCGATAAACAGCACGCCGCCGATGGCCTTCTTGATGGCCTCGTCGGTCTTGATGGCCGTCTGGCCCACAAACCCGGCAACCAGGCCCGAGCGGTCCACCTCGATAAGCTGGCCCTTGGACAGCACGCCGATGGCGTAGTAGAGCTGGGCGATGAGCCGGGCCACCGTGGTCTTGCCGGTGCCGGGGTTGCCCATAAACACCAGATGCAGGCTCAAGGCCGGGGTGGGCAGGTCATGCTCCTCCCGGAGCTTGCGCACCTTGGCCAGATTGATAAGACTGCGGACGTTTTTCTTGATGTCCTCCAGCCCCACAAGCTGGTCCAGCTCCGCTAAAAGCTTGTCAAGGTCGGGCTTCTCCGGGCTTTTCTCCGCCCGCGTCTTGGGGGCGTCCGGCCCCAGCGCGCCGCCGCCCTGCTCCATCTCCTTCAAAAGCTCGTCCGCCGCCTTCTTCGCCTCGTCCATGGAGCTTTGCAGAGGCTCAAAGCTGATAGGCTCCACCCCGGGCTTGTCGGGGGTGGATACCTTTGGCGCGGCGGGCTTCTTCTCCTCCGGCTTCACCGTGGCGCCGAAGCCCGTCAGGGACACCGCCAGCTCGTCCTTCAGCCGCTTGATGTCGTCCAGATAGGAGGCCGCGGGCCGCAGATTGAAGGCGTTGAAGTCGATATTGGTGCCGTAGGTCTTGGGCTTTTTTCTGTCAGCCATGCCATCACCTCATGGAGATGTAAAAAAATAATTTAAAATATTTCAAAATAATGCTTGACAAATACTTTTCCCTGTGGTATAATGCACACAGTCGGGCAAACGGAGCCAAACTACGTACCCCGGAACCCCCGGCGTGGGCATTTTGGGTATCCTAAGATCAAAAGTCCGCGCTGCCCACGGTGCGGGGGTGAAGCTCCACGTCGCGGATATTGGAAACGCCGGTCAGGTACATGACCATGCGCTCAAAGCCCAGGCCGAAACCGGCGTGCTTGCACCCGCCGTAGCGGCGCAGGTCCAGATACCACCAGTAGTCCTCTTCCCGCAGGCCCAGCTCCTTCATGCGGGCGGTTAGTATCTCCAGGCGCTCCTCGCGCTGGCTGCCGCCGATGATCTCCCCGATGCCGGGGGCCAGGCAGTCGGCGGCGGCCACGGTTTTGCCGTCGTCGTTGAGGCGCATATAGAAGGCCTTGATCTCCTTGGGGTAGTCGGTGACGAACACGGGACGCTTGTAGACCTGCTCGGTCAAAAACCGTTCATGCTCAGTCTGCAGGTCGGTGCCCCAGTCCACCTTGTAGTCAAATTTGTCGTTGTGCTGTTTCAAAATCTCCACGGCCTCGGTGTAGGTCACCCGGGCAAAGTCATTGGAGACCACGTTGTGGAGCCGCTCCAGAAGGCCCTTGTCCACGAAATTGGAGAAGAAGGCCATCTCGTCCGGGCATTTTTCCAGGACGGTGTTGATGATGAATTTGACCATGGCCTCCATGACCTCCAGATCCCCGTCAAGGTCGCAGAAGGCCATCTCCGGCTCGATCATCCAGAACTCGGCGGCGTGGCGCTGGGTGTTGGAGTTCTCCGCCCGGAAGGTGGGGCCGAAGGTGTAGACGTCGCCGAAGGCCATGGCGAAGTTCTCGGCGTTGAGCTGGCCGGAGACGGTCAGGTTCGCCCGCTTGCCGAAGAAATCCTGGCTCCAGTCCACGCTCCCGTCAGGAAGGCGGGGCGGGTTGGCCATATCCAGCGTGGTCACCTGGAACATCTCCCCCGCGCCCTCACAGTCGGAGCCGGTGATGATGGGGGTGTGGATATAGACGAAGCCCCGATCCTGGAAGAAGGTATGGACGGCGTGGGCCGCCACGGAGCGCACCCGGAACACGGCGGAGAAGAGGTTGGTGCGGGGCCGCAGGTGCTGGATAGTGCGCAGGTATTCCACGCTGTGGCGCTTTTTCTGAAGGGGGTAGTCGGGGGTGGAGGCGCCCTCCACCGCGATCTCCCGGGCCTTCAGCTCCAGGGGCTGCTTGGCTCCGGGGGTCAGCTCCACGCGGCCTGTGACCGTCAGGGCCGCGCCCACGTTCTGGGCGGCGATGGCGGCGTAATTGTCCAGCTTCTCCCGCTCCATGACCACCTGGAGGTTCTTGAAGCAGCTGCCGTCGTTGAGCTCGATGAAGCCGAAATTCTTCATATCCCGAATGGTGCGCGCCCAGCCGGAGACGGACACGGTCTGCCCGGAAAGGCTCTCCGCGTCGGCGAATACGGCGGCGATCTTCACGCGCTTCGGCTCAGAAACTATTTCCGTTTTGACATTCATAAAGGTACCTCTTATTTTCTCACAACGATGAGTTGTGTGGAATGTAAATAGGACGATGTGAACGCCACCGCCTGGTTGGTGGGATCGGCGGCGATGCGCCCGATGGCGAACACGGTCTTGCCGCTCTCGGCCATATAGAGCAGGATATCCGGGGCCACCACGTTAAAGACAGGCTCCAGCTCCAGCCGGTGGGCCAGCGCCCGCACCACGTCCACCTCGATGCCCGCCAGATTCCCGTTCTCGTCGTAGAAGGCGTAGGGGTATACGTCGGCGCTGATGGCCACGGTGATCTGCTCGTAGTCGTTGTCCGCCGTGTACTCCCCCGTGCCGCGGCCGCTCTCCCAGCGGTCGATGATGGAGGCCAGCTGCCCGGAGGCCCGGAGCATGATCATGGCGTTTTCCAGGTTCTCGATCATCAGCCTGTTCTCGATGGAGATGGGGATAGCGTAGTCGTCGTCGGCGTAAGGCTCGTCAAGGGTGGTAAGGCCCGAGCGGGCCACGTCCCCGGCGTCCTCGGAGCTGACCAGGGCGCAGTCGATAGCGCCGCTGCGCAGCTCGTTGGCCAGGGAGCGCGGATCCTCATAGGTCCTGATTTCCGCCTTGCCGAAGGCCGTCATATACGCCTGGGAGAGACTTCCGTCCAGAACGCCCACGGTCTTGCCCGCCATATCGGCGGCGGAGTAGACCTGGTTGGCGGGGCCTCGATTACAGGCGCACAGCGAGCATATCCATAACACCGCTAAAGCGGCGGAAAGCGTCTTTCTCATAGTTTTCCCACATTTCCCTGCGTTGCGTTTGAAAATCCGGTACGATCCATGACCCGGTTCTTTTTAAAATCCAGTTTATTATTATAGGTGATTTTAACGAACTGTGCAACAGGAAAAATGAAAATATTTTTTAAATACGGTTTTCCCTATGTACCGGCGGCGGTTTTCCCGCCGCAGCTTTTCAAAAATATGCAAATTCGACGATATTTTTTCCGGCGGCATGTACGTCGGAAAAAATCCCTTTTGTTTTGCGCAGTGTATGGCCCTCCGGCCATGCGCGGAGCAAAACAGCAGGGTGATTTTCTCTGAATTTCGCAAAATTCAGAGATAATTACCCGCACGTTCCCCTTGTCGGAAAAAGCCCGTCAGGGCTTTTTCCGACGGCCGCCCTTTTTCTCCCGCTCCTCCAAGGAGCGGGCCAGGGCCTCGGCCCCGCAGGCAAGCTCGTCGGCTGTCTCCCGGTTCGCCGCCTCCGCCCGCACCTGCAATGCCGCGCCGTCAAAGGTGGGGGCGAAGCGCACCCGCCCGCGGCTGGTGGTGAGGGTCAGGCCCCCGGACAGCTCCACGGCCATCTCCGCGCTCTCCGCCCGCAGAAGCTCCATGGCCCTGGCCCTGGGCAGGGAAAGCTCCACCCGCCGTTCCGCCGTCTCAAAGGGCGGCAGATCGTCGTAGAGGGCGGCCAGCTCCGTTTTCTCCCCGGCCATCACCGAGGCGATAAGGGCGACGCCAACCGCCCCGTCCCGAAGCCACCGCTGTTTGGCCCACAGGGCCTCCCCCTCCCCGCTCCGGGCGGGGACGAGCTTACAGCCGTAGCGGAAGGCCAGCCGCTCCACGGCGGCGGGCAGCTCCGGGGGAAAGGCCAGGGGCGAGAGCTTTAAGCGCATGGCCGCCAGGGCCGCCGCCGCCAGACTGTGCCGTATATCCAGCTCCCGGCCCCGCTCGTCCCGTGCCTCGAAGGCGAAGCCGCCGGGCCGCAGGGAGAAGGAGGCGGCCCCGGGCCGCGCCTTGCCCACCGTGAAGCCCAGGCCCGCCAGGACGCAGCGGAGCGTCCTGTTCTCCGCGTCCCGGCCCGTCACCGCCACGGTGACGCCGGTAGTCTGCCCCACGGCCTTACGCAGCTCCTCCACAGCGCCGGAGATATACGCCCTGGCCGCGCCTGATACGGTAGAGGTGCCGCCGGTCTCCGGGGCGGGGCGGGGACTCTCGCCGCCTATCACCGCCTCCAGCTTGCGCCGCGTATCCGTGCCGATGGCCGTCCCGGCCCCGGTGAGGAAGGTGACGGTGATCTCCTCCCCCGTCTGCCGCGCGAAAACGGCGGAGGACAGGGCGAACAGCCCCGCGATGCCCGCCAGCTGCGCCTCAAAGCCCGCGTCCAGCCGGACGGCCTCGCCGCCGGAGGCGGTGACCCCGCACATCAGCGCGTCGGCCACCAGCCGCGCCCCGTTGCCGCCGGTGTGGGCGATGCCCACGCGGGCCTCCCGGCCCAGCCGCGCCCCCAAGGACAGGGCCGTTTCCGGGGTCATGGAGACGCCCAGCGTCCCCCGCAGGGTGCTGTCCGAGGTGAATCTGGCCGGTTCCGCCGGGGTCTCCCCGGTGACGCTCCTGGAGACTCTCCGTCCCGCCGCCACCTGCCGATCCGTCCAGATCCGCACGCCGGGGGCCAGGACGCAATGCTCACCGATATGCGCGCCGTCCCCCACCACACATTCCCTGGCCACCCGCGCCCCGGCGCCGATCCGGGCGTCCCGGCCCACGATGGCCCCGTCCAGCACACAGCCCCGGTCCACCCAGGCCCCGTTGAGGACGCTGTCCTTAACAACGGTGTCCTTGCCCACGCGGCTGCCCCGGGAGAGGACGGCGTTGGGGCCCAGCGCCGCCCCGGCCTCCACCCGGCACCCCTCCCCCACATAGACGGGCGGGGTCAGCTTCACCCCCTCCAGCGGCACGTTCGTGTAGACGCCGGGGGCTGTCTCCGGGGCCTTCAGGTCGATGCCGATGCGGCCCGCCACCGCGTCCACACAGCACCGGCGGTACGCCTCCGGGGAGCCGATATCGCACCAGTAGCTCTGGGCCGGGACGGCGTAAAGCCGCCGCCCCTCCCTCAAAAGCCGGGGAAACAGCTCCTTGCCGAAGTCGTAGGGCTTCCCCTCTGGGATCATGTCCACCACCCGCGGGGAGAGGATATAGATGCCCGTATTCACCGTGCCGGTGATGACCTTGTCCCAGGAGGGCTTCTCCGAAAAGGCGGTAACGCGCCCGTCAGGCTCCGCGATCACCAGGCCGAAGCGGGTGGGTTCCGTATGCTCAAAGAGGGCGATAAGCGCCTCGGCGTCGCGCTTTTGATAAAATTCCAGCAGCAGGCGCAGGTCGAAGTTGCACACCGCGTCCCCGGAGAGGATCAGAACCTCCTCGCCGCCGATGAAGTCCCGGCAGGCCCGCACGCCCCCGGCGGTACCCAGCGGCTCGGACTCTACCCGGTGGGTGATGCGCACGCCGAATTTTTCCCCGTCGCCGAACCAGTCCCGGATCATTCCCGGCAGATAGCGCAGGGTAAAGCAGATGTCCCTGATGCCGTTGGCCTTTAAAAGCTCCACCGTCCTCTCCAGCACGGGCCGCCCTAAAAGCTCCACCATGGGCTTGGGCCGCCCCTCCGTCAAGGGCCGCAGTCTTGTCCCCTCGCCTCCGGCCATTACGATCGCTTTCATATCTTTCTCCCCCGTTTCTATTTTTGTGTCTTTTCGCAGGTTTGATTATCTTTTCCGGGGAAGAAAAATAATTTGCGTTTTTAGTATTGTTAATACAAGAGAAGTTTGGTATAATGATCATGTATATGCAAAAAATTCCGTGAGCGGGGAGGCGAACCATGAACAGAAAGATCAAGAGCCTTTTGAGCTCCAACACACACCTCTTTGTGGCGACGCTGGTGCTGTTCGCCATTGCCACCTTTTTCTTCGGGCAGTATTCCCTGTGGCTGACCTTGGCGGAGGCGGCGGTCATCGCGATCCTGCTGGTCTACACCCGTATCAACTCCCGGCGCAAGAGCCGTGAGATGCTCAAATACATCGAGTCCGTCACCGCCAACATCGACAGCGCCAATAAAAATACCTTGCAGAATTTCCCCTTCCCCATGGTCACCTTCACCCTGGAGGAGAACGAGATCCTCTACGCAAACCAGCAGTTTCTGGATCTGGCCGGGGAAAAGGAGCGGCTTTTGGCCATTACCATCTCCTCCATCGTCCCCGGCTTCTCCGCCCGGTGGCTGATGGAGGGCAAGAACGAGTACCCCGAGCTTGTCACCGTCAACGGCAGGCACTACCGGGTGTTCGGGAACCTGGTCCGGGGAGCCGACGCGCCGGGAGTGAAGAATTTCATCGCCACCACCTACTGGGTGGACGAGACGGAGTACGCCGAGATCTCCGAGGAGTTCATCTCCTCCCGCCCGGTGTTCTGCATCATCATGCTGGACAACTACGACGAGTTCACCTCCGGCATGAGCGAGAAGGACAAATCCCTGCTCATTTCCTCCATCGACGACAAGCTCACCGGCTGGGTCAAGGACAAGGGCGGCTACATCACCCGCTCCGACCGGGACCGGTACATCTTCATCTGCGAGGAGCGGTATCTGCAAAGCTTCGTGGACGCCAAATTCTCCATTTTGGACTCCATACGGGAGCTTTCCACCCCCAAGGGCATGCACCCCACCATCAGCATCGGCGTGGGCGTGGAGGGCCGGCACCTGGAGGAGTCCTACCAGTACGCCGCCCTGGCGCTGGAGATGGCCCTCTCCCGGGGCGGCGATCAGGCGGTCATCAAAAACCGCTATAATTTCGAGTTCTACGGCGGCAAAACCAGCCAAGCGGAGAAGCGCACCAAGGTCAAGTCCCGCGTCATGGCAAGCTCCCTCTCCGAGCTTATGCGCTCCGCCTCCCAGATCTTCATCATGGGCCACAAGTACGCCGATCTTGACTCCGTAGGCTCCGCCGTGGGCCTGTGCTGCGCCGCCCGCAGTCTGGGCCGCCAGGCCAGGATCGTCATCAATATGGAGACGCAGGTCTCCCAGCAGCTTATCGACCGGGTGCTGAAGCAGCCGGAGTACGCCAATGTTTTCATCGACCCCCAGGACGCCCTTCTGACCATGGACGGCTCCACCCTGCTGATCATCGTGGACACCAACCGGCCCGATCAGGTGGAGTCGGAATCCCTGCTCCAGTCCTGCAACCGGGTGGCCGTTATCGACCACCACCGCCGCGCGGCGGACTACATTCAAAATGTGGCCCTCAGCTTCCACGAGCCTTATGCCTCCTCCGCCTCGGAGCTGGTGACGGAGCTGTTGCAATATATGGTGGAGCAGTCCGATATCCTGCGCATCGAGGCAGAGTCGCTTCTGGCCGGGATCGTGCTGGACACCAAGAACTTCACCCTGCGCACCGGCGGGCGCACCTTTGACGCGGCGGCCTTTTTGCGCCGGGCCGGAGCGGACACCTCCGACGTGAAGCACCTGCTCCAGTCCGATTTCGCCTCCGCCGTGGCCAAATACGCCATCGTCCAGAAGGCCAGGATCTACAAGGCCGGTATCGCCATCGCCGTGGCCGAGAACGTCCAGAACAAGGTGACGGCGGCCCAGGCGGCAGATGAGCTTTTGAATATATCCGGCATACAGGCGTCCTTCGTGCTGTTCCCCCTGGACGAGAAGGTGAACATCTCCGCCAGGAGCCTGGGGGATATCAACGTGCAGGTCATCGTGGAGCGCCTGGGCGGCGGCGGCAACAAGTCCACCGCCGGGGCGCAGATCCCGGGCAAGACCATGAAGGAGGTCGTGGAGGAGCTGCTCACCGGCATTGACAGATACTTAGAGGACTATTCCATCGCGGAGGATTGATTTTTCCGCCAAGGGTTCAAACCACAAAGAAAGGACAATTTTACTATGAAGGTCATTTTACAGCAGGACGTGCGCGATCACGGCAAGAAGGGGCAGATGGTGGAGGTCTCCGACGGCTACGCCCGCAACTATCTCTTCCCCCGGAAGCTGGCCGTCCCCGCCACGGCGGACGCGGTCAACACCATGAAGCTCAAAGAGAAGGCCCGCCTGCGCCAAATCGAGGAGGAGAAGGCGAAGGCCCTGGAGAACGCCAAAAAGCTGGAATCCTTAGTGGTGAGGATCGCCGCCAAGGCCGGCGAGGGCGGAAAGCTCTTCGGCTCCGTTACCAACAAGGACATCTCCGACGCCCTCAGGGAGCAGTACGGCATCGACATCGAGAAGAGCCGCATCGTCATCGCCGAGCCTATCAAATCCTACGGCAGTTACGAGGTCAAGTGCAAATTCGGCTACGAGATCTCCGGCACTGTCCATCTGCTGATCACCGAGAGCAAATAACGGCGCGCGGCGTGGAAGGCCGCGCCATGAAAGGGGGGATCGAAGATGCCCGATCTGATGAGTATGCCCCAGCTTCCCCACGACAATATCGCCGAGCAGGCGGTCATAGGCTCCATGCTCTTTGACCCCCGCTGTATCGCGGAGGTGGTGCGTATTCTCAAGGCGGAGGACTTTTACTCCGACCTCAACAGGACGCTCTTTGAGACCATCTACTCCATGTTCATCTACTCCAAGAAGATCGACCCGGTGACCCTGTCGGATCAGCTCAAGCAGAACAGCGCCTACTCCGACGAGACCCGGGACTACATCTTCAACATCGTCCAGGTGACCCCCACCTCCCTGAACGTGATCCAGTACGCCAACATCGTCCGGGATCAGGCCCTGCTGCGGCGGCTGGCCGAGGCGGGGAGCGAGATCAGCTCCATCGCCATGGAGGGCCAGGGCGAGGCGGACAAGATCCTGGAGCTTTCCGAGCAGAAGATCTACGATATCCGCCAGGGCCGCGAGAACGGGGGCCTTAAGAAAGTCTCCGAGGTGATGACCACCGTCTATTCAGCCTTGGCGGAGGCCAGCAAGAGCGGGCAGAAGATCCCCGGCCTCTCCACGGGCCTGGCCGATCTGGACAGCGCCATCATGGGCCTCAACAAATCCGACCTCATTCTGGTGGCGGCCCGGCCCGGTATGGGCAAGACCAGCATCGCCCTGAACATCGCCCTGAACGTGGCCCACAGCTCCCCCGTCTCCATCGCCATCTTCTCTCTGGAGATGAGCCGGGCCCAGCTTTGCCGCAATCTGCTGGCGATGGAATCCCAGGTGGATCTGAAAAAGCTCCAGACGGGCCAGCTCAGCTCCGGCGACTGGGAAAAGGTGGTGGCCAGCTGCGTCTCCATCAGCGACATGAATATCCTCATCGACGAAAACCCCATGCTGACCGTGGCCGATATCTCCGCCGCCTGCCGGCGGGTGGATAACCTGGGCCTTGTCATTGTGGACTATTTACAGCTTATGACCTCCGCCGGTGGGAAGAATAAGGCCAACGAGAACCGGCAGACCATCGTCTCCGAGATCAGCCGTATGCTGAAGATCATGGCCAAGGATCTGAACGTGCCGGTGATCTGCGCCTCCCAGCTCTCCCGCGCCAACGAGGGACGGCAGGACAAGCGGCCCATGCTCTCCGATCTGCGCGAGTCCGGCGCTATCGAGCAGGACGCGGACATCGTCATGGCCCTCTACCGGGACGACTACTATAACAAGGACTCCGAGCGGCCCAACGTGGCCGAGTGCATCATTTTGAAGAACCGCCGGGGCGAGACCGGCACGGTGGAGCTGCGGTGGACGCCGGAGTATACCACCTTCTCCTCCCTGGAGACGCGGTATGACGATTGAACTTCCCGCCGCCCTGACGGTGGAGGGGCTTCTGCGGTTTTTCGGCTCCGCCGGTGTGCCGGAGGGCGCCCCGGTGATTGCCTGCGTCTCCGGCGGCGTGGACTCCATGTGCCTTTTGGAGCTTCTGCGGCGGGCCTCCCGGGAGGCGGGCTTTCCCCTCTACGCCGCCCACTACAACCACCGTCTCCGGGGGGAGGACTCCGACGGGGACGAGGCCTTTGTCCGGGATTGGTGCGACGCCCGCCGGATCCCTCTCCACACCGCCTCCGGCGACGTGGCCGGAGAGGCCCGGAGGACGGGCCGGGGCATCGAGGAGACGGCCCGGGAGATGCGCTATGCCTTCTTCCACGCCCTCTCCCGCCAGCTTGGCGGCGCTTATCTCGCCACCGCCCACAACGCCGACGACGATCTGGAGACGGTGCTGTTGCGCATAGCCCGGGGGACGGGTCTGCGGGGCCTGGGCGGGATCCCGCCGGTGTCCGGCTGTCTTCTCCGGCCCCTGCTGGGGATCCCCCGGCGGGAGATCGAGGCCTGGTGCCGGGAAAACGGCGTTCCCCACCGGGAGGACGCCACCAACGCCCTGGACGACTGCGCCAGGAACAGGCTCCGGCACGCCGTGGTGCCTGTGCTGAAGGAGCTGAACCCGGCCCTGAACGTATCGACCATGACGGCGCTTTTGCGGCGGGACGAGGAATTTTTGACGCGTCTGGCGGAAAGCTTTTTAAAGGATCACGCCGTCCCCGGCGGGGTGGACGCCGCCGCTCTGGCGGCGCTCCCCTATCCCCTGGCCTCCCGGGCCGTCCGGCGGCTTTTCGGGGAGAAGCTGGCCGCCGTGCATGTGGACGCGGCGCTGAAGCTGGCCGCCTCCCCCGATCCCTCCGGGGAGCTTCACCTCCCTGGCGTCACCCTGCGGCGGGAATACGGCCTTCTGACGGCGCTTCCGCCGGGGCCGGTGACCTTTGAGGCGGTGGAAATACCCCTTGACAAGCCTGTTATAATAGAGAATATCCGTTTGAAGATCACCGCGGCCCTGTGTGAAAAGGCTGAGATTTACAATTCCTTAACGAAATTTACGATAAAAAGAGATACAATCAAAGATGGGCTGACGGCCCGGCCCCGCCAAACCGGGGACGAGCTTCGCCTGCACGGCGGGTCAAAAAGCGTAAAACGCCTGATGATCGACCGGAAGCTCCCGGCAAAAAGCCGGGACGCGGTTCCTGTGATCGTAAGCGGAGATCGCGTCCTGGCGGTATACGGGCTTGGGCAGAGCGTGGACACCCTGCCGGACGCGGGAGAGCCGGCCGTGGTCATCACAATAGAAAAATGGGAGGATCAAGACTATGTTGGAAAAGGATATTGACAGAATCTTTTTCTCCGCCGGGGAGCTTCAGGAGCGTGTGCGCGCCCTGGGAGAGCAGATCACCCGCGACTACGCCGGGAAGGATCCGCTGTTCGTGGGCGTGCTGAAGGGTTCCTTCGTGTTCATGGCCGACCTTATGCGGGCGGTGGATCTCTACTGCGATATCGACTTCATGGCGGTATCCTCCTACGGCTCCGGCACCACCACCACCGGCGCTGTAAAGATCAACAAGGACCTTACCTACAACGTGGAGAACCGGCACATCATTTTGATCGAGGATATCCTGGACTCCGGCGTTACCCTGAGCTATCTTAAGAAGTACATCGAGGCCCGCAAGCCCGCCTCCGTGTCCATCTGCACCCTCCTTGACAAGCCCGCCCGCCGCAAGGCGGACATCAGCGCCAATTATGTGGGCTTTGAGTGTCCCGATGCCTTCATCGTGGGCTACGGCCTGGACTACGCCGAGCGCTACCGCAACCTGCCCTACATAGGCGTATTGAAGCCGGAGATCTACGCCTGATGCCCCTTCGCGGCAAAGGCTGCCGCGCTGACCTCTCAACGCGAATCCCAAAGGAAAGAAGCTGATCCATCTGAACAGAAAATCACGCCGTCCCGATATAGGGTTCTATATATTTATCATCATCATATTGGTGGCGGCCATCTACCTTCTCAGCTCCCCCGAGGACAAGGCCGCGGGGATCGAGTACTGGCAGATGCGTGACCAGTTCCTCCAGGAGAACGTGCAGTACTTCTCCATCGAGGATGGCGTCGTCTACATGGAGCTGAAGACCCCGCTGGACGAGGTCTCCGGCAAGAGCGTCTACCACAAGCTGATGAGCGTCTCCATCTTCTGGGACGACCTGGGGGACGTGATCGCCGACCAGGAATCCAGGGGGATCCTGCAATTCAACCTGGAGCCTGTGTATGAGACGCCCTGGTGGGTGACCATCATTCCCTACGTCATCATCATGGTGGTCATGGTCATCGTCTGGTATGTGATGATGAACCGCATGGGCGCGGGCGGCGGCGGCGCCAACGGCGCGGGCCGGTTCGGCCACGCGCGCACGCGTCTGGCCTCCGAGGACAAGAAGAAGGTCACCTTTGCCGACGTGGCCGGGGCCGACGAGGAGAAGGCGGAGCTGGAGGAGATCGTAGATTTCCTGAAAGATCCCCAGAAATATACGGCGCTGGGGGCGCGGATCCCCAAGGGCGTTTTGCTGGTAGGCCCTCCGGGCACCGGTAAGACTTTGCTTGCCAAGGCCGTGGCCGGGGAGGCCAACGTCCAGTTCCTCTCCATCTCCGGCTCCGACTTTGTGGAGCTGTATGTCGGCGTGGGCGCGTCCCGCGTCCGCGACCTCTTCGATCAGGCCAAGAAGCTCTCCCCCGCCATCATCTTCATCGACGAGATCGACGCCGTGGGCCGTCAGCGCGGCTCCGGCCTGGGCGGCGGACACGACGAGCGCGAGCAGACCCTGAACCAGCTCTTAGTGGAGATGGACGGCTTTAACACCAACGAGGGCGTTATCGTCATGGCGGCCACCAACCGGGCCGACATTCTGGACTCCGCCCTCCTGCGTCCCGGGCGCTTTGACAGGCAGATCTTTGTGGGCGTCCCCGATATCAAGGGCCGCGAGGCCATTTTGAAGATCCACTCCCGGGGCAAGTCCCTAGGGGACGACGTGGATCTGAAGAGCATCGCCCGGGGTACCCCCGGCTTCACCGGCGCGGATCTGGAGAACGTCATGAACGAGGCCGCGCTGCTGGCCGCCCGGAGCTGCCGCCCCTTCATCACCATGGCGGACGTGGACGAGGCCATTTTGAAGGTGCAGATGGGGCCGGAAAAGAAGTCCCGGAAGATGTCGGACAAGGCCCGGAAGCTCACCGCCTACCACGAGTCCGGCCACGCCGTCACGGGTATGTTCCTGGAGCATACCGATCCCGTCCACTATATCACCATAGTCCCCCGCGGGCAGGCCGGCGGCTACACGCTGTTCCGCCCGGAGGAGGATCTGGAGAATTACCAGTCCCGGTCTGAGATGTTCGAGGACATCGTCATGAGCCTGGGCGGGCGCATCGCCGAGAAGCTGTTTTTGGACGATATCTCCACCGGCGCGTCCGGGGATATCCAGTCCGCCACCAACATCGCCCGTTCCATGGTCACCCGCTACGGCATGAGCGACCGGCTCGGCCCCATCAGCTACGACAGCTCCGACCACTCCATCTTCATCGGCCGCGACTTCGGCACCACCAAGTCCTACTCTGAGGAGACGGCGGCCATGATTGATGAGGAGGTCAAGCGCATCTTCGACGAGGCCGCTAAAAAGTGCGAGGAGATCCTCACCCAGCACGCCGACATCGTCCGCACCAGCGCCGAGTACCTGCTGGAGCATGAGTCCATGTCCGGCGAGCAGTTCAAGTACCTCATTCAGCACGGGCGCGTCCCCGCCCCCGAGGAGGTGGAGGCGAAGGAGGCCCAGCCCGAGGAGCCGCCCATCATGCAGGAGATCCGGGCCGAGGCCCTGGAGGACGCCCGCCGGGTGGAGATGGAGGAGAAGAACCTCACCCCGCCGGAGACGTGGCAGAACCCCTTTGAGGACGACAGTCAGAAGAAGGATCAGTGATCCCCCGCCCCCTGCATTTATGATCGTATAAGCAATACCGGACTTCCCAAGGGAAGTCCGGTATTTTTCGTATAGAAACAGGCACAACGTCTTACGAAACAATTTCCCTAAATCATTTTGCTTGCCCCAACAAACCAATTTCCGTACGGGCCGGACGCGTCGTCGCGGAACCGGCTTCACCTCGCGTCCCCGCAGGGCGGGAACGCTCAGGCGCACGGTTCGCTCCTCCTTTCCCCATCGGGCAACGGCCCGATGGGGCCCCCAATGCGGCCCGCCAATCGAATGCCCGAAAATCAATCAATCAGCCTTGTAGGGGCCGCCTCTCCAGGCGGCCCGCAGTCTTACGCAACGATTTCCCAATATTTTTCATTTCCCCCAACGAAAAATTTTCCCGTACGGGCCGGACACCCGGCCGGCCCGCCTGACGATTTACGAAAAATCTATCTTCATACACCGTAGGGGCCGCCGTCCCCGGCGGCCCGTCCCGGTAAATATCCGGGCGGTCAATCAACGGTGGTCGGGTCGCCCGAGAGGGCGACCCCTACGAAAGCGTAAGAATTGGTTGTTACGAAATTCGATGGTGCCACGGGCCGCCAAGAGAGGCGGCCCCTACAATCACTAACGAAACGGCTCAATTAATCGCCGTACGGGCCGCCGCCCACGGCGGCCCACAATTCAAATACGCGGCATAGCCGCAACCTTTTTGGGGGAGCGGAATCGTAATTCGATTGGCGGCCCATATTGGGGGCCCCATCGGGCTGTTGCCCGATGGGGAAAGGACGAGCCGAGCCTGCGTCTGAGGGCGAATACTTGCAGCCCGAGGTTAAGCGGCTCGCGCGAGGACGTGGCGCAGCCGCAACCTTTTCTAAAGATAACATGCCAAAATATGTCGGGCGCGTGGGTACAAAATACCGAACTTCCCGTGGGAAGTTCGGTATTGTCGTTCTATTTTCGATAACCGCCTCAGAAGATCATAGTGGCGAAGTAGTCGTCGGGGGTCTCGGCGCGGCGGATAAGCTCGGTGGAGCCGTCCTCCCGGAGCAGCACCTCGGCGGAGCGGAGCTTGCCGTTGTAGTTGTAGCCCATGGCGTGGCCGTGGGCGCCGGTGTCGTGGATCACCAGCAGGTCGCCGGTGTCGATCTCCGGCAGCTCCCGGTCGATGGCGAACTTGTCGTTATTTTCGCACAGGCTCCCCACCACGTCGTACAGGTGGTCGTGGGGGGCGTCCTCCTTGCCCAGCACGGTGATGTGGTGGTACGCGCCGTACATGGCCGGGCGCATCAGGTTGCAGGCGCAGGCGTCCACGCCGATATACTCCTTGTAGATGTGCTTTTCGTGGATGGCGCGGGTCAGCAGGCACCCGTAGGGGCCCAGCATATAGCGGCCAAGCTCGGTGAAGATCTTCACGTCCCCCAGCCCCGCGGGGACGAGGATCTCGTTATACGCCTCCCGCACGCCGTTGGCGATGACCTCGATATTGGGGGCGATCTGGTCGGGGTAGTACGGGATCCCGATGCCGCCGGAGAGGTTCACGAACTCGATACGCGCGCCGGTGGCCTGATGAAGCTCCACGGCAAGCTGGAAGAGCTGGCGGGCCATCATGGGGTAGTACTCGTTGAAGGTGGCGTTGGACACAAGGAAGGCGTGGATGCCGAAATTCTTCGCCCCCAGGGCCAGCAGATCCCGATAGGCGCTCTTCATCTGTCCCCTGGTCATGCCGTACTTGGCGTCCCGGGGGTTATCCATGATCTGATTGGCCACGGAGAACACGCCGCCGGGGTTGAAGCGGCAGCAGACCGTCTCGGGGATTCCGCAGATGTCATTGAGGAACTTGACGTGGGTGTAGTCGTCCAGGTTTATGTACGCCCCCAGCTCCCGGGCCTTTTTCATGTCGGCCACGGGCGTTTCGTTGGAGGAGAACATGATGTCGTGGCCGGAAAAACCGCATCTTTCGCTCATCATCAGCTCCGTAAGGCTGGAGCAGTCCACGCCGCACCCCTCTTCCTTGAGGATCTTCAAGATCTTCGGTGTGGGGGTCGCCTTGACAGCAAAATACTCCTTGTAGCCGGGATTCCAGGAGAAGGCGCGGTTGAGGCGGCGGGCGTTCTCACGGATACCCTTTTCATCGTAGATGTGAAGGGGCGTGCCGTATTCCGCCGCGATCTCCTCGAATTTTTCTTTGGTCGCGAAAGGGGTCTTCATTGATTTATCCCTCCAAAGTGAGAATACATGAATATTCTATACCTTTTTCCCGGCCATTTCAACCGTTTCGGAAAAATAAAAATACACCTATTTTCGCCGGGATATCGGCCTTTTTTTATCTTTTTCGACAAAAATCAAACCGTTGTGCCGAATTGCTTGACAGGGGTGCATATATAGTGTTATATTTTCAAAGGTGAAATTCCAAATCTTATTATATCAAGCTCACAGGGGAGGTAAAATCAGCATGAACCTTACGTACAACATCAAGGACAAGCCCGGTTTCGCCAAGACACTGGTGTTTGCCCTCCAGCAGCTCCTGGCGATCATGGCCGCCACCATCGCGGTGCCCGGCATCGTGGGCAACGGCATGAGCCAGACAGCCGCCCTCTTTGGCGCGGGTGTCGGCACGCTGGTCTATCTTTGCTTCACCAAGTTCAAAAGCCCCGTGTTCCTTGGCAGCTCCTTCGCCTTCATCGGCTCCATGAACGCCGCCTTTGCCGGCGGGGTCTCCGCCCAGCTGGGGTACGCCGGACTGATCGTCGGCGCGCTGATGGCCGGCCTTGTCTATGTAGTCATCGCCATTGTCATCAAGGCCGTGGGCGTCAAGTGGGTGGACAAGCTCATGCCTCCCGTGATCATCGGGCCCACCGTGGCCATCATCGGACTGAGCCTGGCCGGCAACGCCATCGGCGACCTCTCCACCGGCAACGTCACGAAGCTCCTGGAGGACGGCGGCAGCGTGATGCTGTGCTCCCCGTATCTGGCGATGCTCTGCGGCCTTGTGACCCTGGCCGTCACCATGGTCTGCTCCGTGTACGGCAAAAAGATGATCAAGATGATCCCCTTCATCATCGGCATCCTGGCCGGGTATGTGCTGGCCCTGATCTTCACCCTCATCGGCCGCGCCACCGACAACGCCGCCCTGCTGATCATCGACTTCAACAAGTTCTCCTCCATGACCTGGGTTCCCGATTTCACCTTCCTCACCGCCTTCAAGGGTTTCAAGGAATTGAGCGGCACGTATCTGGCGACCCTGGCCGTGGCCTATGTGCCCGTGGCCTTCGTGGTCTTCGCCGAGCACATCGCCGACCACAAGAACCTGTCCTCCATCATCGGTCAGGATCTGCTGAAGGACCCCGGCCTGGCCAACACCCTTCTGGGTGACGGCGTGGGCTCCTTCGCCGGCGCCATCTTCGGCGGCTGCCCCAACACCACCTACGGCGAGAGCGTCGGCTGCGTGGCTATCTCCGGCAACGCCTCCGTCATCACCATCGTCTATACCGCCATTCTGGCCATCGTCATCAGCTTCTTCGGCCCCTTCGCCACCTTCCTGGCCACCATTCCCAGCTGCGTCATGGGCGGCGTCTGCATCGCCCTCTACGGCTTCATCGCCGTGTCCGGCCTTAAGATGATCCAGCACGTGGATCTGGGCGACAACCACAACCTCTTTGTGGTGTCCGTGATCCTCATCGCCGGTGTGGGCGGCATGACCGTCTCCTTCGGCAAGGTCACCATCACCGAGGTCGCCTGCGCCCTGATCCTGGGTATCCTCACAAACCTGCTCCTCTCCAAAAAGGAGTCGTAAACTCCCTTCAAGCCTACATACAAAGCGTCCCCCGCCGGGTCTCCGGCGGGGGTTTTTCGTTTCTAAAAATTTTTTTGAAATTTTTTAAGTATTTCTATTGACAAGATACTTTTGCTATGCTATAATATGCGTATATTAGAATTATTCTTAAGTAGGATTGCCTATCGAATACTGGTATGATGATTCATATTCTCTCCGGCGCGGGGCCGGGACGGGATCAGAATAGCTCGTCCAGCAGGGCGTAATAGCGCAGCTTTTCCCGGTCAGGCGTTAACCCCAGGGCCTCAAAGAGTGCGTCCGCGTCAAAGCCGGGGCAGGCGCGGCCGTGGTGGCCGTCCAGGTTGTCCTGGAGGCTCCGGCGGGCGATGGCGTAGTCCCGGTAGGGGTCGCCCAGGCCCGCGCCGCCCAGGTCCAGAAAGCCGGTGAGCCTGCCGTTTTCGGTAAACAGATTGGGCAGGCACATATCCCCGTGGGTGAAGCGCAGCTCCTCCTCCGGGCGGTTGGCCTCCAGCCACAGGAGCAGATGCTCCGGGTTCCGAAAGCCCCCAGGGCCGAAGGTGGCGGGGTCGGTATTCTCCACTTCCACCTCTCCCCGCTCCACATGGCGGCGGGCGATGGAAAGCTCAACGTCCAGATCGGCCCGGAAGGGACACCCGGCGGCGTCCACCGCCCCCACTGCCTCCAGCGCCCGGGCCAGAAGGCCGGTCACACGATGGGGCTGGGCAAGCAGTGAGCCGTCGCACAGCATCTTGCCGGGCAGGCGGGTCATCAACAGATATTGAAGGCCGTTTTCCCTCACGCACGCCAGGATCTCCGGCACGGGGAGCCTACCGTGAAGCCACGCCATGATCCCCGCCTCCCGGCGGGCGGACTCGTCGTCCCGGGCTGTTTTCAACACAGCGTCCGGGTAGAGCCGCACGGAGGCACCGGACATTCCGATGGCGTCGGTAGTAAAGGGCGCTGTCCCCACCAGCTTTTTGATGGATTCGGGTATGTTCAATCCGCTCAATTCAACGTCCCCCTGTTTTTCTCCAGCATACGGTCTACGCTCTCCTTTAAGCGGGCGTTACAGGGCTTTACAAGGCCGGGGTCGTCCTCCAGAACCTCTCTGGCGGCGTCCTGGGCCGTTTTCAGCATGGCAAGATCGGTGGCGAAGCTGGCGATGTTCATATCGGGAAGGCCGCTCTGGCGGGAGCCGAAGAAGTCGCCGGGGCCGCGTATGGCCAGATCCTCCTCGGCGATCTTGAAGCCGTCGTTGGTCCGGCAGAAGGCCCGGAGGCGCTCGGTGGCGGCGTCTCCCCCGCCGGCGCGGATCAGCACGCAGGTGGACTTGTACGGCCCGCGGCCCACACGGCCCCGGAGCTGGTGGAGCTGGGAGAGGCCGAAGCGATCCGCGTTCTCCACCACCATCAGCGTGGCGTTGGGTACGTCAACGCCCACCTCGATGACCGTGGTGGCCACAAGAATGTTGATCTGACCCGCCGCGAAGGACTCCATGACCTCATTTTTCTCCTTGGGCTTCAGCTTGCCGTGGACAAGGGCCACCCGCAGGTCGGGGAACACCTTTTCGGAAAGCTCCCGGGCGTACTCCTTGACGGACTTCAGCCCGTCTGGGTTCTCCTCCGACTCCTCCACCGCCGGACAGACGATGAACACCTGCCGCCCTTCCTCCACATGGCGGCGGATAAACCCATAGAGCCGCTGGCGCTTGTCCTCCCCCACCAGATAGGTGTCGATGGTCTGGCGGCCCGGGGGCAGTTCGTCGATAACGGACACGTCCAGATCCCCGTAGACGATCAGGGCCAGGGTGCGCGGTATGGGGGTGGCGGACATGACCAGCACATGGGGCGCGTCGCCCTTGTCCGACAGGGCCGCCCTCTGCTGGACGCCGAAGCGGTGCTGCTCGTCGGCGATGATCAGGCCCAAGTCGGCAAACTCCACGGTCTCGGAGATCAGGGCGTGGGTGCCGATGACAAGCTGCGTCTCGCCGGAGCGGAGCCTTATCTGCTCCTCCCGCTTCTCCCGGGCGGCGAGACCGCCTGTGAGGAGGCCCACACGCACGCCCAGGGGCTTTAAAAGCTTTGTAAGGGTGGAATAGTGCTGTTCCGCCAAAATCTCCGTAGGGGCCATAAAAGCCGCCTGACGGCCGTCCTTGATGACCGCGTAGGCCGCGGCGGCGGCCACCACCGTTTTGCCGGAGCCCACGTCCCCCTGCACCAGCCGGGACATGGGCCTCTCCCCCGCCAGATCGCGGAGGATATCGTCCACGGCCCGCTTCTGGGCCCCTGTCAGCTCGTAGGGCAGGGCCTTGTAAAAGGGGGCCATATCCGGCACACGCACCCGCTTGCCGGACTTCTCCTGCTGGCGGGAGCGCATGAAGGAAAGAGTACAGCTCAGAATGAAAAATTCCTCAAAGATGAGCCTCCGGCGGGCCAGCTCCAGGCTCTCGGCGTCCCGGGGGAAGTGGATATTCTCATAGGAGAACCGCGTCTGGGCCAGGCGGTAACGCTCCCTGACGCTCTCCGGCAGCTGTTCGGGCAGCTCGTCGCCGCACTTCTCCAGCCCCTGGCGGACGGCGTTGGCAAATACCCGCTGGGAAAGGCCCGCCGTCATGCGGTAGACGGGGACGATGCGGCGGGTAAAGGCGGGGGGCAGGCTCTCACGCTCCATCACCGGGTTTTGCATCTCCGGCGCGCCGATCCGGCCGCCCACCCGGCCGTAGAAGATATAGCTCTCCCCGGGGATCAGGTTCTTGCCCACATAGCTCTGGTTGAAGAAGGTGACGGTCATACGCGCCGTCTCGTCCACCACCACGCATTTGGTGATGTCCAGACCCCGGCGCACCCGGCTGAGCTTGGCGGGAGCGGCCACCGTGGCGCTGACACAGCACATCTCCCCAAATTGAAGCTCCGCGATGGTCTTTACCGCCGTCCTGTCGTCATAGGCCCGGGGGAAGGCCATCACCAGGTCGCGCAGGGTCTCCACGCCCAGCTTGGCGAAGGCCTTGGCCCGCTGTTCCCCCACGCCCTTGATGAATTGTACCTCCGTATCCAGGATATCCACGGGATCGCCCCCCTTTCCGCCGGATCTTATTATCCAATTATAGCACAAATTCTCCCCCATGGGAAGTAAAAAAGCGGGGGCGCCGGGAATCCGGCGCCCCTTGGAAGGGATTTTCTCAGATCGGTATGCTTTTTTCGCTTATTTGTCCAGCAGATCCGCGAAGCGGGCGATGATGACAGCCATATCGCCACGGGTGGCGGTCTTTTCGGGGTTGGCATTGCCGGTGCCGTCGCCCCGGATCACGCCGGAGGCGAAGGCCCAGGCCATGGCGTCTCTGGCCCAGGGGGCGATCTTAGCGTCGTCCTTGAAGGTGGTGGAACCCTTGGCGGACACGTCAACGCCTATGGCCTTGGCGTACACATAGAGGGTCTTGACCATCTCCTGGCGGGTGATGGAGCTGCCGGGACGGAAGGTCCCGTCGCCGCCGCCGGTCATATAGCCCTTCTCATTGGCCCAATCCACGGCGTCGATATACCACTTGCCGCCCGTGCGGTCGGTGTCCTTGAACTTGGACTGGGCAGTGGCCTTGGGGGTGTTGGCCATGCGGTGGAGAATGACGGCCATCTCGGCGCGGGAGAAGCTGCCGTTGGGGGTGAAGGTGGTGGGCGAGGTGCCCTTCACCCAGTCGAGCTTTGTGATCTTCAGCACCGCGTCATAATACCAGCTCCCCTTGACGATGTCGCGGAAGTTCTGGCTCTGGGCGCCGGGGAGCCGCGCGCCGGCGTACTGGGGCGCCTTGTCGGTAAGCTCCAGATAGCCGTTCAGGGAGATGGTCCCGTCGTCGTTGCGGGTAATGCCGGACTTGATGGCGGCGGCGGTGTCAAGGCTCTTGAACCAGGACTCGGAGACCTGATCGCCGGAGATATGGCCCTGATAGAAGTTGGTGTCGTTCAGGTAGTCCTTCTTCACCTGGGCGCCCTGCTGGGCGATGCTGTCGCCGCTGCCGCCCTTGAAGGAGATGAAGCCGCTGACCTTAAAAGCGGTGTCCAGGTCGGGGATCCCGGTGTAGAGGGCCAGGTTGCCCTTGCCGTTGTCATAGGCGGTGCAGTTGACGATCTGCAGGTTGGGGTTGGAGTTGCAGGTGAAGCCGTTGGCCTTGTTGCCGAAGGCCAGGGAGTTCTCGATAAGGTGATCCACGGGGATACTCAGGCCGCCCAGCTTGAAGCCGTTGCCGTTGCCCTTGCCCTGGCTCTCCACGCCGTTGGCGTAACGGTAACCGTTGCGGAAGGCGACGGAGTTCTTGATGGTGACCTTTCCGATCTTCGCGCCGCGGGCGTAGAGATCCCAGCCGTCGTCGGCGTTGTAGGCGGCGATGCACCCGTCGAATACGTTGCCCTCGCCCACGGTCAGCTTGGCCTCGAAGCCGTCGGCGTCCTCCTCACCGGCGTCGGCGTTGAGCCAGGAGGAGCAGTTGCGGACGGTGTTGTAACTGGGCCAGTCGGGGATAGACTCGCCGAAGTTGATGCGGCTCAGGGACAGGCCGCCGCCGTAGTTATGGTAAGTGCAAAGGCGCTCGGCAACGTTGTGGTTGCCGCCGATATGTACGCCCTTGCCGGTGGAGTTGGTGGAGTCAAAGCCCCGAAGGATCCACCAGTCGCCGTTGAGCCGCAGGCCGTTGCCCTTATCGCACCAGTCAAGGACGGGGCGGGTGTTGGCGTCGGCGGCGGCCATCAGGGTGATGGGCTTCTCCTCGGTGCCGTTGATGCCCCGGTCGATGGTGACGCCGGAGGTCAGCTTGTAGGTACCGGCCAGGAGGATAATGGTGGCGCCGGGGGCCGGGTTCTTCACGGCGGCGGCCAGGGTGGTGGGAGCCGCCTTGGTCCCGGCGGCGTCGGCCTTGCCGTTGGGGGAGACGTAGATCACGGAGCGGCTGTCCACCGCGTAATTGACGGTGACGCTGACGGTGGCGGCCTCGTAGCTGGAGAGCTTCGCGCCGTCAACGGTGAACCCGGCGTCCGGGGTCATGACGGCCTTGAAGGTGTTGGCACCCTTGGCCAAGGTCACGGGGACGTCGATCTTCTCCCCCGCCTTGACGACGCCCTTGTAAAGCTCCGTACCGGCGGCGTCGGTGATGACTACCTTGCCGTCAGCGTTGGCGCGGAAGTCCAGGGCGAAGGAGGCCCGGTTGGAGACGGTGGGGTTCTGGAAGGCGTAGCTGGGGGCGACGGTCTTTTCCTTGCCGTCGCCGGGGGTGGCCGCGCCGGAGGCGGCGGAGGTGGTGAAGCTGATGTCGCTGAAGGTGACGTCCACGTTCCGGGCGGAGAACAGGCCGATGTAGATGTTGTCGGGATCGGAGTAGTTCAGGGCCGTGGGATCGTCATAATCGACGGTGGTCGTCTTGCCGTCCTTGTCGGTGTAGCTGACATGGTAGCCCTTGTCGTCCTTCTCCAGCTTCAGCTTGAAGACGGTGAGAGCGGGATCCATGGTCTTGCCGGGGACGGCGTCGGGGTTGGCGCAGGCGCCCAGGATATTGGTGACGCCGGTACCCACGCCGTAGGACTCCAGGGGCTTGAAGGCGGCCGTGTAGGAGTCGGGCTGGGTGGAGGTCTTTTCGGTGACGCCGCTGCGCTCCAGGGCGCCGACGCCCTGCCTCATGGTGATCTTCTGGCCGTTCACGGTGTAGTCGAACTTGGTGACCACGGCCATGTAGGAGTTGCAGTACACGGGGTCGGTCTTGCCGTGGACGCCTACGGTGTCCATGACGATGAGGCCGAAGCCCTCCTGGCCGTTGGTGTACGTCCAGCTGTTCACCGTGGCGGTGGCGGTGAGGACGAAGTTGGTGGTCTTGGGATCCACGGTGGTGTAGTACATGGCAAGGCCGTCCTGGGCGTCGGGCTGGATCTTGCCGCAGCTGCTGGTGTAGATGCGGACGCTTCCATCGTCCTTCACCTCACAGCCGCTGTTCTCGGGCTTGGTGCTGGTACTCTGGCCAAAGACGGAGAACACCCAGGCCACCTCCGGCTTGTCGGAGACGGTGGTCTCCATGGCCTCGCAGTCCTTGCCCACTTCCTTGTCCCGGAGGGCCTTGACGGTGACCTTCACCTTGTCGCCGATCTTCAGCCCCTCCACGGTGGCCTTGGTGGCGTTGAGGCCCGTGGTGGTGACAGTCTTGTTCCCCGCGGTGACCACATAGCCGGTGGCCTCCTTCACGGGGTTCCACTCCACGGTGAGGCCGCCCTTGCCGTCGTTGACGGCGTATTTCATGATGGGGGTCTCCAGGGGATAGGTGAATTCCACCTGGGCGGTCTTCTCCCCCTTGTGGACGGCCGTCTCCTTCTCACGGGTGGCGGCCACATAGAAAACGTACGTCCCGGACTCCTCCGGCGTGAAGGACAGCACGTGTTCGTCCTTCTCGGCCAGGGAGTTGAGGCTCTTAAGCTGCCAGCCGTCGGCGTCCCGCATGATGACGGTGATCTGGTCGGCGGCGTCATAGCCCACAGCGCCGGTGACGGTGACGTTCACCGTGCCGGGGGCCTTGGGATCCACCTCCGCGCTCTTGATGACGGGGAGCGCCACGTCGGCCCAGTCGGCCCGGGGGGCCTTGGAGCCTACGGTCTCGGTGACCTCCAGCTTGAAGAGGTAATTGTTATTCGTCTCGCCGCCCAGGAAGTAGGTACCGGCCTCGGTAAGCTCCAGGGTGGACATATACGCCTTGTTCTTCTCATATTTGCCGGAGGTCTTGACGACGACCTTACCGGCGGAGTCCAGAATGGCGTACTCCCGGTTGTCGTCACCGGCCTGCGCCCACCAGATCTTCACCGTGGCGGGGCCGCTGGTGGTAAACTTCACGGCGTTCTTCTCGGTGGTCGCTTTGCCGCCGAAGTTGACGCGCTGGGCGGAGGCGTAATCGTCCTCCCAGGTCTTTTCGCTTTTGTCGATCTTGGTTTTCTCAGAGTAGAGAAGCGTGAAATAGTCCTCTACGATCTCGGTGTCGCCGTCCTTTTTCGCCCCGGCGGCAAAGGCCTTCAGGGCGCTGGCCTCCAGGACGCTGACCTTCTCGGAGGCGGCGGGGGCCTCGGTGACCTCCAACTTGAAGAGGTAGTTGTTATTCGTCTCGCCGCCCAGGAAGTATGTACCGGCCTCGGTAAGTTCCAGGGTGGACATATACGCCTTGTTCTTCTCGTATTTGCCGGAGGTCTTGACGACGACCTTACCGGCGGAGTCCAGAATGGCGTACTCCCGGTTGTCGTCACCGGCCTGCGCCCACCAGATCTTCACCGTGGCGGGGCCGCTGGTGGTAAACTTCACGGCGTTCTTCTCGGTGGTCGCTTTGCCGCCGAAGTTGACGCGCTGGGCGGAGGCGTAATCGTCCTCCCAGGTCTTTTCGCTTTTGTCGATCTTGGTTTTCTCAGAGTAGAGAAGCGTGAAATAGTCCTCTACGATCTCGGTGTCGCCGTCCTTTTTCGCCCCGGCGGCAAAGGCCTTCAGGGCGCTGGCCTCCAACACATGGACGTTCGCATTGGGATTTGGCGCGATAAGAATGTCGTCAGCCAGGGCCGTCACGGCCACGGAGCTGATGAGCATCGCGAGAACGAGCGCAAGCGTCAACGTTCTCTTTGCCAGATGTTTCATTTTGCGTGATCCTCCTTATGTTGTAAATTCATGTGGCGTCACCGCTCAAACGGCATCAACACATACTGTTATTTTAACTGATTTTGGGGAAAATTTCAATAGGCTGACCAAATTTCAGCAAAATGATACCCGTATTTTGGTCAATAGGAATAAAAATATTTTTTTATTGCGAAATACCGTCAAGAATGGTAAAATACAATGTTAAAGTGAAGTTTTGGAGGCAAAAATGCTCGATGTGATCTTGGACGCGGCTTTGGACACGGTAAAGCTGCTCCCCTTTCTCTTTTTGACCTATCTTGTTCTGGAGTTTATCGAGGAAAAGGCCGAACAGGGCTCTCTGAAGCTGGTGCGCCATTCCGGCGTGCTGGGGCCGGTGCTGGGCGGGCTTTTGGGGATCGTCCCCCAGTGCGGCTTTTCCGCCTCGGCCTCCAACCTCTTTGCCCAGCGGCTCATCTCCGCCGGGACGCTGACGGCAGTGTTCCTCTCCACCTCCGACGAGATGCTGCCTATCCTCATCTCCTCCGCCGTCCCTCCCCTGTCGATCCTGAAGATCCTGGCGGTGAAGGTGCTGGCCGGGGCGGCGGCGGGGCTTATAGCCGACAGGCTCTTTCATCTATGCCGCCACCAGGGGGAGAAGGTGGATCTCCACGAGCTGTGCGAAGAGGAGAACTGCGGCTGTGAGGAGCATGGCATCTTCCTCTCCGCCCTGCTGCACACCTTGCAGATCGCGGGCTTCGTGCTGGCGGTGAATCTGCTGCTGGGGATCCTTCTCCAGTTTGTGGGGGAGGACGCCCTCTCCGCCCTGATGCTGGACAGGCCCGTTATCGGCCCGCTGCTCTCCGGCCTTGTGGGGCTGATCCCCAACTGCGCCGCCTCTATCCTCATCACCCAGCTCTACCTGAGCGGGGCCATGTCCGCCGGGAGCATGATGGCGGGACTGCTCTCCGCCTCCGGCGTGGGGATCCTGGTGCTGTTCCGGGTGAACCGCCGGGCCATGGCGGATAACGTGAAGATCCTGATCTACACGTTCCTCTCCTCCGTTCTTATCGGCGTCGCCCTGGATCTCCTGGGCGCGGCGTTTTGAGGTGACGGGAGTCCCCTTAAGGGTGATCGTCGGAAAACCGCAAAAAAATTGATCCCCCTCGCCTATGAGGGGGATCGGTTATAGGGGCTAAAAATTATCGGACAAAATTGGTGTTGATCTTCTGCTGTCTCTCCGGGGGCGTGATACCGGCGGCGCGGCCCGCCTCGATGCACTTTAAGAGCCAGGCCATATTCTCGCCCAGAAGCCGCATGGTCTGAAGCCCCTCCAGATCCTCGGCCACCTCCGCGGGGGTATTGCCGTGGACCATGGGCCAGTACTGGCTGGTGGGAATGGGCATTCCGGTGATGTAGAAGTATTTTTGAAGCTGATCCAGGGCGGCCGTGGTGCCGCCCCGGCGGGCGGAGACGACGCCGGCGCCGGGCTTGGAGCGGAGCTTTCCCCCGGCGGAGTAAAAGACCCTGTCCATGAAGCAGGTCATGGCTCCGCTCATGGCCGCGTAGTGGACGGGCGAGCCGAAGATAAAGCCGTCGTACTCATCGCACAGATCGGTAAATTCCGTGACCTTATCCCCGCCAAAGACGCACTTGCCCGCCTTCCGGCAGCCGCCGCAGCCACGGCACCCGGCGATGGGGCCGCTGCCCAGCCAGAAGAAATCCGTCTCGACGCCGCAGGCGTTCAACGCCTTCGCAACCTCGGCCAAGGCGGTGTATGTGCAACCCTTCTCGTGGGGGCTTCCGTTTACCAGTAAAACCTTCATGTGATTCCCTCCCGGATCAATTTTCAAAAGCCGCCGCCGCGTCCTTCAGGGCATTGACTACCTCTAAATGCTGGGGGCAGGCCCCCTCGCACTGGCGGCAGGCCACGCAGTCGGACGCCTTGGCGTGGGTCTTGACAAACTCCTGATACCGCTCCCTGGACGGGTCGGACCAGCTTCTCAAAAGCTTTGCCTTCATGTGGGCGTTGTAGAGGGAGAAGATCTCAGGGATCTCGATGCCCATGGGACAGCCCTCCACGCAGTAGCGGCAGGCGGTGCAGGGTACGGCGGTGTAGTTGTTGATGATGTCCGCGCACTTCATGAGCATGGCCCGCTCGTCCTCGGTAAGCGGCTTGAAGTCGCCCATGTAGCCTGTGTTATCCTCCATCTGGGCCACATTGCTCATACCCGACAGCACCATATGTACCTCCGGCAGACTGGCGGCGAAGCGCACGGCCCAGGAGGCCACGGAGGCGTTGGGGTCGGCGGCTTTCAGCAGGGCCTCCGCCTCCGCCGGGAGCTGGGCCAGGGCGCCGCCCTTCACCGGCTCCATGACGATGACCTTTTTGCCGTGGCGGACGGCCGTCTCGTAGCACAGGCGCGACTGGACGCGCTCGGAGTCCCAGTCCAGATAGTTGAGCTGGAGCTGGACGAACTCCACCTCCGGGTGATCCGTCAGCAGCTTATCCAGCACGTCGGCCTTGTCGTGGAAGGAGAAGCCGATATGGCGGATCCTGCCCTCCTGGCGGAGCTTGCGCACAAAGCCGAAGCAGTCCAGCCGCTCCACGGTGTCCAGCACCCGGCTGTTCATATTATGCAGAAGGTAGTAGTCAAAATACTCCACGCCGCATTTATGCCGCTGTTCCTCAAAGATCCGCTCCTGCTCCCCCGCCTCCTTCAGCATCATGGTGGGGAGCTTGGTGGTCAGGGTGAAGGCGTCTCTGGGGTGGCGCTTGACCAGCGCCTCCCGGGCGGCGATCTCGCTCTGGTGGTCGTGATACATCCAGGCGGTGTCAAAATAGGTGAAGCCGCGCTCCAGGAAGGTATCTACCATACGGCACATCTGAGCCATGTCGATGCTCTTCTGGTCCTTGGGGTCCAGCGTGGGGAGCCGCATCAGGCCAAATCCCAGTTTCTTCATAAGTCAGCCTCCTCGGATATTATTTATCCTATTATAGTAAATTTGAGGAATAAAAGCAAGCGCAACAGGCCATAAACGCAAAAAACGCAATAATTTTGTGAAGATTTTTGAAAATTATCACTTACATTCGGGAAAAATATATGTTATAATCATTTTATAAGGAACGTGAGGCAATTTTTGTTGATGGAAATGCGGGAGAGTGCGATTATGTTTGACATGGGGGCTTATATCATTTACGGGGGCGAGGGCGTCTGCGTGGTGGAGGACATCGGCTGTCCCAACGTGTCCGGCGCCAACAAGGACAGGCTCTACTATACCCTGTCCCCGCTGTACCGCACAGGCAAGGTGTTCGCGCCGGTGGACACCCCCGTTTTCATGCGCCCGGTGATCTCCCGTCAGGAGGCCATCGACCTTATCCGCGCCATTCCCGGCGTCAGCGGTGAGCTTTACGAGAGCATGAACCTGCGGTTTCTCACCGAGCATTACCAGAAGGCCATACAGCGGTATGAGTGCATCGGCCTTGTGAAGCTTATCAAGGACGTGGTGGAAAAGCGCCGCTACGCCGCCGAGCATGGCAAAAAGCTGGGCCAGATCGACGAGCGGTTCATGAAGCGGGCCGAGGATATGCTCTACGGCGAGCTGGCCGTGGCCCTGGACATCGACCGTGGCGAGGTGGACGGCTATGTGAAAAACGCCCTGGCCACCATAGAGGCCGGCGGGGAATTCAACGGGTAACAGGACATTCGATCAACGACGTAGGGGCCGCCTCTCCAGGCGGCCCGCTGTTTTTCTGCAAGTCTCTCCCCTGCCGCCGTCAATCTCCAAGCCCAAATACCCGGAAGGAAGGGTTTGGAAGGGGAACCATCAGGGTTCCCCTTCCAATTCAATCATTCGCCGCTATGCGGCGAACCATCAGGGTTCCAGACCCAAATGATCGGAGGGAAGGGAGCGCGAGGGGAACCGTCAGGGTTCCCCTCGTGATGTAATTTCCTCCAAAATAAAAGACCGGCTAACGCCGGTCTTTTATTTTGGAGGCGACACCCAGACTTGAACTGGGGAATCAGGGTTTTGCAGACCCTTGCCTTACCACTTGGCTATGTCGCCATACAGTACAGTATATGCACCGGTACGCGTAAACGTTACCGATATGCGATTGGGGGCGATAACGCCCCCAATCTTGTGGAGCGGCCTACGAGGCTCGAACTCGCTACCTCCACCTTGGCAAGGTGGCGCTCTACCAGATGAGCTAAGGCCGCAGATGGTGCCCAAGGTCGGAATCGAACCAACGACACGCGGATTTTCAGTCCGCTGCTCTACCAACTGAGCTACCTGGGCATAAATGGCGACCAAGAAGGGGCTCGAACCCTCGACCTCCGGCGTGACAGGCCGGCGCTCTAACCAGCTGAGCTACTTGGCCGTATGGATGGTGGGAGTAACAGGGCTCGAACCTGTGACCTCCTGCTTGTAAGGCAGGCGCTCTAACCAGCTGAGCTATACTCCCCTGTCACTCGTTCCCGCCGCCTTATCAGCGGCAAGAGCTATTATACTAAAGAGGGACGGCATTTGTCAACAACTTTTTTTAAAAATTTTCATTTTATATTTTTGCCCGGGACGCATAATCTCTTCCTCTATTTGACAGACTAACCTTATCCAATGATGGAGGTCAAAACTATGAAGAAATTACACACACTTGTGATCCTGCTGCTTATCGCCGTGCTGTCCCTCTCCGCCGTCCCGGCTCTGGCCCTCTACTACCCCGCCGGGGTACAGCTCAACGCCGCGCCCGTGGCGGAGAACCTGGCTCTGGAGACCTACCGCCAGGTCAGCGTCTCCGGCGTTTTCAAGGCCCTTGACCCGGAGGGCGACCCCGTCACCTTCTCCGTGATCCGCAAGCCCAAGAAGGGCGATGTGGAGGTCACCGGGGGCGAATTCGTCTACACCCCGGCGGAGGGCAAGAAGGGCAAGGACACCTTCACCTACGCCGCCACCGACGACAAGGGCAACGTGTCCAACGAGGCCACCGTCACCGTGGACATCAAAAAGCAGAAGACCGCCGTCACCTATTCCGACATGACCGGCTCCGGCGACGCCTACGCCGCCGTGCTGCTGGCGGAAAAGGGCGTGTTCGTGGGCGAGCAGATCGGCGGCAAATACGTCTTTGACCCGGAAAAGCCCGTCACCAGGGGGGAATTTCTGGTGATGTGTATGTCCCTCTCCGGCACGGAGATCCTGGACGTGGCCAGGACGGGCTTTTTTGACGACGCGGAGATCCCCGTCTGGCAAAAGCCCTATCTCACCACGGCCCTGACCAATAACGTGGTGGGCGGCAGCGTCCGCTCCGACGGCAGGATCGTCTTCTCCCCCAACGCCCCCGTCACCTTCGCCGAGGCCACCGTCATGGTGAACAACGCCCTGGGCGTCACAGACGTGGCGCTGGAGGTGGACGCGGCGGAACCCGCCTGGGCCGTCCAGGCCAGCGCCAACCTGACCTCCTGCGGCATCTTTGAGACTGTGGCCGACGGCGTCTCCGCCTCCACCCTCACAAGAGCCGACGCGGCCAGAATGTTGGAGGGGGCCATTCGCGTTCTGGCGGAACGGGAGGACGACTCCCTCCTGGGCTGGTTGAAATAAACGCGACGTAAAATTGCCGGGAAAACCCCGGCAATTTTACATTATTTGCTGTGTTCCGCCTCCAGCGCCAGGAGGCGCTTTTTAACCTCCAGCCCGCCGCCAAAGCCCGTAAGCGCCCCGGTGGCGCCCACCACCCGGTGGCAGGGGATCAGGAGTACCACGGGGTTTAAATGGCAGGCCATGCCCACGGCCCTGGCCGCCCCGGGACTGCCGATGAGGCGGGCGATCTGGCTGTAGGAGCGCGTCTCCCCGTAGGGGATCTCCGCCAGCGCGGCCCACACCCGGCGCTGGAAGGGCGTTCCCGCACAGCGTATGGGCAGGTCGAAGCTTTTTCGCGCACCGGCGAAATATTCCTCCAGCTCCCCCCTGAGCCGCTCCCACAGGGCCAGCGCCCCGGGGTCGGGGGACGCGCCGGACGCTTCCCCGCCGAAGGCAAGGCCGGTCACAGCGCCGTCCTTAACCCGGCAAGTAAGCGCGATCCCGCTGAGGGTTTCCGAAAAAATGTCGATCATATCCATCACCGCCAATGGCTCCGGGCCAATAATTCACCCCGTTTCCGCGCAGAATAGAAAAAAACGAAAAGGGGCGTTATCATGGAGAGTATCTGGACGCGGGACATAAAGCCCGCCGTATTTCCCAAGCTTATGAACAACATCAGGGCCGACACGCTCATCGTCGGCGGCGGCATGGCGGGCATTCTCTGCGCCCACGAGCTTGCCGATGCCGGGGTGGACTGCGTGGTTTTGGAGGCGGACCGGGTGGGCCGGGGCATCACCTCCGGCACCACGGCGGTGATCTCCGCCCAGCACAGCGTCCTCTATTCCGATCTTATCCGCCGGTTTGGCCGCGAGACGGCCAAGGGATATCTGGACGTCAATCTCCAGGCGGTGAAGCGTCTCTCCCAGGTGGCCTGGGGCATCGACTGCGACTTTGAGATGCGCCCGTCGGTGCTGTACGCCAGGACAGACGGGGACAAAATGCGCCGGGAGGCCGCCGCCGTCAACGACCTGGGCTTCAACGCCCATTTCACCGACAGGCTCCCCCTGGGGATCCCCTGCGCCGGGGCGGTGGTGTTCCCGGATATGGCCCAGTTCCACCCCTTTAAACTCCTGGACGCCCTGGCGGCCAAGCTGCGGATCTATGAAAAATCGGCGGTGCTGAAGCTGGAGGAGTATACGGCCCACACGGAGTCGGGCAGCGTCACGGCGAAGAACATCATCATCGCCTCCCACTTCCCCTTTATCGACCGGCGCGGGCTGTATTTCATGAAGCTCCGGCAGAAGCGGGAGAGCGTCATGGCGGTGGAAAACGCGCCGGAGCTTTCCTGCACGCTCTCCGAGGACGCGGAGAAGGGCTTCTTTTTCAGGACGTATAAGGACAAGCTGATCGTCGGGTGCGGCTGTCACGACCCGGGGCGCGAGGAGGAGGACTACGCCCGCATCAGGCTCTTTCTGAAGGAGCGTATCCCGGAGGCCCGGGAGGTCTGCCGCTGGGTCAACCAGGACTGCTTCACCTTAGACGGAGTCCCCTATATCGGCCGCTACGCCCCCGCCACGCCCCGTCTGTTCGTGTCCACGGGCTTCAACGCCTGGGGCATGAGTACGTCCATGACGGCGGCCATGCTGCTCCGTGACGCGATCCTGGGCCGTGAGAACAAATATGCCGCCGTGTTCGCCCCCTCCAGGGCCATGCCCGCCGGCCCCCTTTTGGAGAATACCGCCCACAGCGCCGTGTCCCTGGCGACGCCCACGCTCCCCCGCTGTACCCACATGGGCTGCGCCCTGAAGCACAACGATACCGAGCATACCTGGGACTGCCCCTGCCACGGCTCCCGCTTTGCCGAGGACGGCACGGTGATCACCGGCCCCGCCGTGAAAAAAGCCCATGTGAAATGACCGTCACGCCTCCAGGGCGTTTCTCAGCTCCGCCATGCGGGCATAGCCCGCCATGTCCTCCACGTCCTTTGCCAAAAGCTCCATCACCTGGCAGATCTCCGCCATATGCGCCCGGCTCTTTTCGGGCGAGAGGAGGAGGGCGGCGTAAACCTCGTTGCAAAAGATAACATTATCCTCCCGGTTCGTCCCCTCCACCAGCATCTGATACGCCTGCTCAAAGGAGCGGAAGGCCGCCGTACCCCGCCAGTAGTCGCTTTCCTCGCCGGAGGCGGCGAAATCCGAAAAGCTCTCATATGCCTCCGTGGCCCCGGACTGGGCCAGACGGCGCATATCGTCCCGGCCGTCTCTCTCCCGCAGCCACAGGCCGCAGAAAAGGGCCGACGTTACGGCAAGGCAAATGATAAGCAGAACCGAAACCGTTTTTTTCATAAATCTCCCCCCTATAAGTATAAAACGCGCCGGGTATCAAAACGCAACGGGCGTGGATTGGCCGCCCGTTGCGTTTAAAATATAAAATCAAAGATCCAGCTTGCCCATAAAATACGGCAGCTGCTTCTGCCACCAGCACCAGTCGTGGTTCACGTCGAAGCCCCAGTAGTCGAACCAGGCCGGGATAGCCTTCTCCCGGCAGATGGCGTCCAGGGCGCGTGTCCCGGCCAGCAGCTCGTCCTCCCAGGCCCCCTGGCCCACGCAGAAGATGAGCTGGCTCTGGCGGTAAAGCTCCATATACGGGTGGTCGAAGGGCATATTGGGCAGGAAATGCACGGGGGAATTGTCATAGATAAGGTCGTCCATGTACCCCGGGATAAAGTCGTTGGCGTTGTAGGTGCCGCTGAGGGCCACCACGGTGTCGAAAAGATCCGGGCGGCGGAAGAAGAAGATGCCGGAGTGCACCGCCCCCATGGAACAGCCTGTGAGCATGCCCTTGCCGTGGACGTCCCCCAGCTCCTGTACCCGGGGATAAAGCTCCAGGGTGATATATCGGAACCACTTCTCCTGCATCTCGATGCGGTGGCGGGGGCTGTCGTCCTTAGCTGACCAACTCTCGCCGTCGATGCCGTCGGCGCAGACCAGCATGATCCGCCCCTCCTCGATCCAGGGCCTCATGCACTCCACCATACCGAAGTTTTCAAAGTCCCAGAATCTCCCGTTCTGGGGCGGAAAGGCGAAGCAGACTTTGCCGCGATTGCCGTAGACCTTGAACTCCATGTCCCGGTCCAGCTCCCGGCTCCACTCTTTGAAATAACGAACTTCCATGCTCTTCTCCCTACGGTCTTACTTTTTCTTGGCGGTGACGAATTTGATGAAGGCGTTGGCTTCCTTCCTGTCGTCGGCGTGAGCGATGAACGTCTCGTTGCCCATCTGATCCTCCCAGATGGCGGGCAGGCGCTCATATTTGACGATCTTATCCCCGTACTTCTCGAAGATCTCCTCATTGGTGTGGACATAGTCGTACATATCCCGCCTGTCGGCGGTGACGCAGAAGTGATCCTCGCCGCTCTCCGGCAGCCGCCGCTCATCGTAGGCCACCATCTCCGCCCAGATCTCGTAGACGTCGGTGGAGTGGGCGAAATTCATCATATCCGGGGTGTAGCTTCCGGCGGGGCGCATATTGACCTCCAGCCCCACGAAATCCCCCACTTTGCCAAGGCTCTCCTTGGCCGCCTTCAGCTTGAAAAACTCCAGGTGGATAAAGCGGCTGCGGGCCCCGAAGGACTTGGCCGTGGCCCGGCCCAGCTTGCGGAGCTTCTCCGGCATACCGGCCTCCACGTAGTAGGCCAGATCCAGCTTGTCGTTGACGATATCCATGATGGAGGGCGGCCAGGCGGTCATGGACTCAAAAAGCGGCTCGCACTTGGAGTCGGTGATGGCGTCGTAGGAGTAGATGTCGCCGGTGATGAACTCCTCCATCACATAGGGGACGGCGGGCAGGTTCCTGAAGAAGTTGTCAAAGTCCTCCTCATTCTCCAGCTTATAGGTGGCCTCCGCGCCCACGCCGTTGTCGGGCTTGACG
>CANPWM010000014.1 GCA_947584295.1 uncultured Oscillospiraceae bacterium
CCGAGAGGGCAACGCCGAAGCTTATTTCCGGCTTTTTCCGGGCAAAAAAGACCGTTCGATTATTGGACAAGATAAAGAGCCGCCGTCGTGCGCGACGGCAGCTCAGCCACAAACCCCCGCAGTGCGGGGCTTTTCTGAGCTTCGCTACGCAGTCGGTTTTGCGGTGGCGGCGCGGTTTAGGCAGTCGGTTAGAGCGGATTTGTCAGCAAATTCAAGAATAAATCCGCCGTCATGAGCACAGAGAAGGAAACTCTCCCATTTGGGAGAGGCAAGCATCGCATTTGTCTGTACACCGGGCGAGCCCGGTGCCCGCCAAATGCGTTTCCGGGCGGAAGCCCGGACCCACTGGGGGCGAAAAGTTATCCGTTTGTACACAATTTTGCCCTGGCTATTTCGCGGCAAAGATGGTATGTTGTGTGTTTGCCGAAGGGCAGGAAGGAGACGTGCAGCATGGCAAAGCGCAGAGCCAACGGCGAGGGGAATATACGGAAAAGGCCAGACGGTCGATGGGAAGGACGGTATATTGCGGGGCATGATGAGAACGGGAAGGCTATCCGCAAGAACGTCCTTGGCCGAACCCAGGCGGAGGTCAAGGAAAAGCTGAAGAAGGCGATCCGGGAGTGCGCCGAGATTGATGTTGAGAAGGCCGAGGAATATACCGTCGGCAGTTGGGTAAGGACGTGGTACGAGACGTACTCAAAGCCACATATCCGGGAAAGCACGCAGGAATTTTACGAGGACTACATCGAGCACCACGTGGTGCCCCGTATCGGCAGCATCAAGCTGACAAAGCTGACCGGGCGGGACATACAGAAGTTGTACAACGATGTCAAGGCAAATGGAAGAATCCGAAAGGGCAAAGACGGAAACACCAGCATGAGCGCAAGCTACGTCCGGGGCCTCCACATGATGCTGCACAACTGCATGGGACGTGCAGTAAAGGAACGGTTGATCCTGCGGAATCCGACCGAGGACTGCATCGTGCCGAAGCTGGAAAAGAAGGAGATGCACATATTGCACTCAGAGGACATAAGCGCCTACCTCAAGGAAGCAGAGAAACGCGGTGTACTGGCGATGTTCTTCCTCGAACTGACCACCGGCCTACGCAAAGGCGAGCTTGTCGCCCTTCTGTGGAGCGACCTCGATGAACAGTCAATGACGCTGAACGTCTGCAAACAGGCCGTCAGAGTCAAGGGAGGAGGGGTAAAGGTCACACGCCCCAAGACTGAAACCTCCATTCGCAGAATCTCGCTGTCCCAAGAAACCATCGACGTCCTCAAAACGGAACATGACAAACACCCGGACATCGAATACATGTTCCCCTCTCCTGTCACCCTCGGCATGTACTACCCCGATTCTGTCACGGCAATCCACAACAAAATCCTCAAGTCCGCCGGGCTCCCTCATATCCGTCTGCACGACCTCCGCCACACCTTCGCCACCCTGGCGCTGCAAAACGGCGTGGACGTAAAGACAGTCTCCAGCATCCTCGGCCACTACGACGCCGGATTCACACTGAGGACCTACACTCACGTCACCACAAAAATGCAGGAAGAAGCCGCAGCAACTATGGGCAAGCTGATTGGAGCGAACGTATGAGCAAAATCTACCCCGCCATAACTAAAAAAGGCCGTGGGAACCAAAATCCCGCGGCCTTATGCTATCCCGTCCTTTCCGCTCCGAAATCCCGTTGGGGTCAGAAAGGGGTCAGTGGTTAACTAAAACGCCCAAAAAAGTACCGGATTTCCCGATTTTCTCAGGAAATCCGGTGGGTATTGGAGCTGGATGCGAGATTCGAACTCGCGACCTCATGATTACGAATCAGGCGCTCTACCGGCTGAGCTAATCCAGCGTTTTTTCGATTGCCTGCGCATTATAACACAATCCCGCCCCGGAGTCAATCTTTTTCTTTCGGGGCGGGGTCAAATTAGATGGATAATGCCAAAGGTGGCGGCGGTGATGATGGCGGCGGCCATCAGCAAGCCCAGCAAAATGGCCGGAATGGCCTCGCGGGCGCGCATATCCAGGACGGCGGCCACCAGCGCGCCCGTCCAGGCGCCGGTACCCGGCAGCGGTATCCCCACCAGGATCACAAGGCCGATGAAGCGGTATTTCGTGACGATCCGGCCCTTCAGGTGGGCCTTCGTCTCCAACGCGGTAACGATCCTGTTAAATTTTTCGTTCTTTTTCCGCAGCCACGCGAAGATGCGTTTGATATAGATGATAATGAACGGCACCGGGAGAAAATTCCCCACCAACGCGCAGGCCAGCGCCACGGGATATTGAAGTCCCAGCGCGATCCCATACGGGAGGCCGCCGCGCAGCTCCACGATAGGCACCATGGAGATCACAAACGTGGCGGTCATGCGGCCCAGCACCGTTCTGGTAAACCATTCCAGCATTTTCAGTTTTCCGCCTTTTGTATTTTACAAATTTGATTTTAACGGATTTCCGCAACTTTTTCAAGAGGGGATTTTTGCTTTTCTCACCTGTCTGCCAATCCTGACAAAACTTACTCCGTCAACGCGCCGCATATCTTTTGCCGTCCGGGCAATTATAATCACGAAAGGCGTGAAGACGCGTTTCAATCAAAAAAGGAGATGCAGAACAATGGCTAACAGAAGCAACAAGATCAACATTCCCGAAGCCCGTGCGGCTATGGACAAGTTCAAGATGGAGTCCGCTTCCGAGGTTGGCGTCAATCTGAAGCAGGGCTACAACGGCGACCTCACCAGCCGTCAGGCCGGCTCCGTGGGCGGCCAGATGGTCAAGAAGATGACGCCCACGCGAACCTTCCTCGTCTCCCGGCAAAACCGCGCGGCCAACGGCCACGCGACGCAGATCCGCTACATAGCCAGCCTCGGGGTGTGACGCCTCTCACACGCCGCCTGCGGGCTTCTCCACCAGCTCCACGATCCCCGCGCCCTTTTTCACCAGGAACGCCACCGGCGCGCCGCCAAAGGCCACGGCGGGGCTGGGCCTGCGCAAAATCCGCCACTTTCCGGCCCGCATGGCCTCCAGGCTGGCCGCCAGATCCTCCACCGCGTAGCAGATGTGGTACGGCCCCTCGCCGCAGGATCTCAGCCGCCCCGCCACGTCGGAGTTCTCCCCCAACGGAGCCACAAGCTCCACCACCGTCCCGCCGTTCTCCATAAAGCGCAGCAGGACGTTCCGGCAGGCCCCGGCGCCGTCCGACACGTCGTCCCGGATCACGCCGGTGACCGGCACAAAGCCCAGCTCGGCGAAGGCCGCCGCGGCGCTGTCCATATCCTTCACCAGATAGCCGATATGATCTACCTTCACGCCGATCCCTCTCAAGCGCCCAGATGCCGCGTCAGCGCGTCCACGAGCTGTCCCACATTTTCCGATTTCGTCACCTCCGCCAGCGTGAAGGTGACGCCGAAGGCGTCCTCGATCTCGTTGGTGAACAGCAGATGCGTCAGGCTGTCCCACTCGTCCACGTCCGCCGCGGTGGTGTCGTCGGTGAGTACCACCGTGTCGTTGTCGAATACGTCTCTGGCGATCTCATTGATCCTCGCCATGATCTCTTCCCTGTCCATTACTCCTCGCTCTCCTTGATATGGAATTTTCCCGGCCGGAAGCTCTCCGTATCCGCCCGGTAGCGGTTCTCCCCCGCCTCCTCAAAGCCCACGGTCTTGTAGATATCCTTCACCATGGCGTTTTTCGGCGTGGGGATATACTCCCCCACCACCCACCTGTAACCGGCCTTTTTCGCCCGATCCATCAGCGCGGCGATGATAAACTCCTCCATTCCCCGCTTCAGCACCCGGCAGCTCATAAGCCATGTGTCGATGAACAGCGTATCCGCGCCGCTCCTGCGGCCCACCACCACGCCCACCAGGCCGTGGTCGCCGAATTTGTCCCTCAGCTCATAATAGACGGTCAGGCAGTCAGGATCCTCCGCCAGCCGCCGGATATCCGCCTCGGTGTACCGCACCGTGCGCAGGTTGAACTGATTGGACCGCTGGGTGAGCTGTGCGACACGGGAATATACCGCCGGCTCAAAGGGCCGCGCCGTCCCCACCATCTCCAGGCTCTCCAGATACTCGTCCAGAGAGGCGTAGGCGGCCTTCAGCTTCTCCCGGGCCAGCTCCGCCTGATAGAGCCTCGTCCTGTCCGCGCCGGGGCCGGTGAAGGCGGCCGTCTCAAAATAATTCTGTCTCTGCAAAAAGTCAAGATACAGCGCCGGATCCTCCGGCAGCTCCGGCACCTCGATCTCCGGGATCATGCTCCGCACAAGCTCCCGCTCAAAGGGGTTGTCGTCCACGAACACCATGGCGTCCATGCCGATGTTCAGCGTGCGCTGGATAAGCCGGATATTCCCGGCCTTATCCTCCCAGTTGGCCACAAAGACGGCAATATCCTCCAGCCGCAGCACCATCTCCGGGTTGCTCTCAAAGGGGCGCTTGGCGGCGGCCTCGTCGTTTTTACTGCACACGGCCAGAATAACGCCGCACTCCTTCAGCTCCTTGAGCCATCGCTGAAAATTGGTAAAGACGTGTCCCCGGCCCAGCTCGCCGATCTCGATGTTCTCCGGCCCGTCGTCCCCTACCACGCCGCCCCAGAGGGTGTTGTCCAGATCCAGTATAAGGCACTTCTTGACGCGCCCCGACAGGGCCGCCTCCACGTCCAGGATCGCCTTGGCCGCGTAGGGCAGAGCCTCGGTGCCGATGGCCATCTTGGCGCTGTAATAGAGGGCCGGATCAAAAAAACGCTCCCGGCCCAGCTCCGCCTGAACCGCCATCAGATCCACCGGGTACACGTCCCCCCTGGCCGCCATGCGCTCCTGGAGCAGATAATTCAGGCGGCGGAGCTGATAGACGAAGGCCGACTCCACCCGGCAGGAGAAATTGCCCAGGGCCCGGTCGGGGATCTCCGTAAACGTACACTGCAAAATGGCGGCGTTGGCGTGCCGCCCCAGGGCGTCCCAGTACATCTCCAGCCTTGCCAGAACGCCGTCGGCAAAGCCGCCGCGGCTCGCGGGGGCCATATCCAGAAATTCCTCATAGAGCTTCTCCGTGGCCAGATACAAAAGGACGCTGTCCGGGGCGCAGGCGTACAGCTCCGAGCCGTCCTCCAGCACCTGGGCCTCGATCTGATTGTATCCGGCGTCAAACACCGTCAGCGGCAGCTTCTCCAGGGCCGCCAGACCCCGCACCGCCATCGCCAGAAACTGCGTGGAGCAGTTCCCCAGGATCGCCAGCGTGCGCGCCTTGCCCGGGGCCGCCGTTTTGGCCGCCCTTCTCAGCTCATTGAAGGAATACACCGATGGTTCGCCCCCTCCCTGGTTGCCCTGTCCTAAAAGCTGCCCCAATTATCTTTCATTTGACGCGGGTTGTCAATAGTTTTCATACAATTCCTTCAAAAACTCCCCCCGTCCATCTTTTAAAAATCCCTCCGCCGCCCCGCCGGAACACCGAACGGCCACTCCCCCCAAAGTCGTATAAAACCATGAAAAATCAGCCATACTCCACTAAGGCGGCGGGGATTGAACTCCCACTGCTTTAATCTACTAAACGGAAGGGAGTTTTCACCGTGGACAGCCGGGAGCGGGACGCCTTGCCGGAGGAGATCTGGCTCACCTACTACAATAACTATCTCCTGTCGCGGGGCGTCCTCACGGAGTGCCAGCACGCTAGGCTCTGCCGGGACATCGCCCTCCGCCGCGCCCCGGAGCGGGACGCGCGGAGCGATGGATAAAGCCGCCAGCGCCGGAAGAACTTGGCATTGCTTCTTTTTGCGCGTCTGGTATAATGGAAGAAAAGCTCACAGTGGGAGGCAAGGCAATGGATATCCACACCGCGCGGCAGGAGCTGCGCACGCGCACCATATACGATCTCACCATGCGGGTGACCTTTTACGCCCGGGTGTCCAGCGAGAAGGACGAGCAGCTCAACTCCCTGGAGAACCAGATCTCCTATTACAGCGACCTGATCCGCAAAAATCCCCGCTGGACGTATGTGGAGGGCTACATCGACGAGGGCCTGTCCGCCGCCACCACCAAAAAGCGGGAGAGCTTTCACCGCATGGTGGAGGACGGCAAGGCGGGCAAGTTCGACTTCATCATCACCAAGGAGATCACCCGGTTTGCCCGAAACACCCTGGACTCCATTCAATTCACCCGTGAACTGCTGGGGGCCGGGGTGGGCGTCTTTTTCCAGAACGACGCCATCAACACCTTGGACGAGGACAGCGAGCTTCGCCTCACCATCATGTCCGGCATCGCCCAGGACGAGCTGCGAAAGCTTTCAAGCCGCGTGAAATTCGGCCACGCCCAGGCCATCAAAAAGGGCGTGGTGCTGGGCAACAGCCGCATCTTCGGCTACCGCAAGGACGCGGGCCGCCTGGTCATCGACGAGTCCCAGGCCCCCCTGGTGCGGGAGCTTTTCCAGCTCTACGCCACGGGACAGTATTCCCTGCGCCAGCTGGAGCAGACCCTGTGGGAGCAGGGCTGGCGCAACCACCGGGGCGGCAGGCTCTCCCACACCACCCTGTCCGGCGTCATCGCCAACCCCAAATACAAGGGCTTCTACGTGGGCAACAAGGTCAAGGTGATGGATCTTTTTACCAAAAAACAAAAATTCCTCCCCCCGGAGGAATGGGTCATGTACCGGGACGAGACGGGCCAGACTGTCCCCGCCATCGTGCCAGAGGCGCTGTGGGAGCGGGCCAACCGGGTACTGGCGGCCCGGAGCCAGGACGTGAAGGCCCGGCGGGGGATCTGCAACCACGCCAACCTGCTCACCGGCAAGCTCCGGTGCGCCCACTGCGGCGCGCCCTATTACCGGCGCGACAGCGTGGACCGGCAGGGGCGTAAAAACAGCAAGTGGGTCTGCTCCGGCAAGCTGAAAAACGGCGCCGGGTCGTGTCCCTCCCGCCCCATCTACGAGGAGGAGATCAAGCCCCTGCTGTTAGAGGTCTTTCAGGAGACCGGCGACGGCGCGGAGGCGTATCTGGAGGAATATCTGTCCCTTTACGCCGCCCGGTGCCGGGAGGACGGCGGCGAGGATCGGATCAGGGAGCTAAAGGAAACGATCCAGCTTGTCCGGCGGAAGCAGAGCAAGCTGCTGACCTACAACATCGAGGGTCAGATCACCGACGGGGACTTTCTCACCATGAACCGGGACTGCGACCGGGAGCTGGAGGCGGCGGAGGCGGAGCTTCAGGCGCTGGAGCAGAGCCGGGTCACCGGGGCGGAGCTGGACGCCCACCTGGCCGCCGTCAGGCAGGTGCTGCAGGAGGCCAGACATGACGCCGCCCGGGGGCTGATCACCAGGGAATTTGTGGAAAGCTACATCGACAGTATCCTGGTCACTCCCGAGCCGGACGGCTCCCTGCGGCTGGATATCCGGATCCTCACCGGCGAGGAGACCCAAAAGCTCCTGAAAAAGCTCACCGGCGGCGCGGGCCGTACGGGCCACACGTTCAAGAAGATGATCGAGGCCTACGAGAACGGCCTGAAGTAAGGTCGTTTTCAACCAAAAAGCGGGAGAAGGGCAGCCCCTTCTCCCCTTTTTGTCTCCCGAACCCCGCCCCGTCAAGCGGGAAGCCGGCGCCCGGTCATATCAAAGCGCGTCGTCACGCCTCCCACGGCCCCCGCTTTACCGCTCCTTATCCCGCTCCAGGAGAAGATTGCACAGGCACATGACCGCGGCGAACAGGATCCCCGCCACCGGCCAGACGACCCAGGTGGATTCCCAATCCCTGGTCCAAAAGCTCCAGGCGAGATACACGGCGGCGGCGCTCAGCCAATAGATCGTGGATACGGTCTCCTTGACCCGGCGCTTCCGCGGATCCCGCGTGGCGTACTCCCCCTCCTTCAAAAGCTTTTGCGTACTGGCCCAGCGCACGCCCGCCAGGGTGAAAAGAGCCGCTCCCACGCCCGCCAAAAGGAGCGTGACGGCCAGCATGACCACCGTGAAAAGCTCCTTTTCCGTGACCAGCCCCGCAAAAAGCGAGATCGGCGAGAGGACGCACAGGCAGGCGGCGACGATATTGCATTTTACATAGGCGGGCCGGTACGCCTTCTGCCGTTCCTTTACCATGCCGTCCACGCCGTACTCCGTCTCAAACGGCTCCCTGTCGATAAACGCGAAGGGGGTATTCTTGAAGCCGCAGGAGATGAACAGCGCCACGGCGGCGGCCACAAAAACCAGCAAAAGGACAAGCCCCACCCCGGCGGCCAGGCTCTCGGAGACGGCCCACCCCGGCGCTTGCGACGCCGCCGCCAACAGGATCAGCGGGATCACGGCGACGACGCACAGGAGCGTCCCCGCGGCAATGTCCTTGGCCGCCTTGGCTCGCCACTCTAAAAACTCATTGGCAAGGGCCAGAGAGACACGCTTTACAGGCGCGCGGTCCGGCTCGTCCGTAAATTCCTCGTCCTCCAGCTCGTCCTTGAGCAGATAATCTGTGGTGACGCCAAAAAGCCGGCTCAGCGCCAGAACCTTCTCCAGATCAGGTGCCGTCTGGGCGCTCTCCCACTTGGAGACCGCCTGCCGGGACACCCGCATCTTCTCCGCCAGCTCCTCCTGGGACCAGCCGTTCTTTTTTCTCAAGTTTATTATTTTGTCCGCTAAGATCATCTTTCGTCCCTCCGTATTGATTTTTTGCGGCGGCTTTCTCCGCCGCTGAGATAATCATAGCGTCTTTTGCGGTTGCCTGCCACCAAACGGCGGCTGGAAATCTGTCAACCGGGGGTTGCGTACGCCATATTTCGTACACGATGTATATTATACAACCATTCCGCCGCGCTATCAACCTTCTTTTGGCGGTGTATTTGTACCTCTTTCACGGGGGCTGGCGCCAACCCCCGCCCGGGGAGGGAGGATCTCCCAATTTTTTACCAAAAACCGATAAAAAAACGCCTCGCCGATTGATTTTTACCGAACGCCGTGGTAAAATGGTATGTAAAGTATTGACTATCCCTGTTTTGGAAACCTTTTCGGAGGTGAAGGCATGAAAAACCGACTGAAGAAGCTCCTGTCGCCCATCGCCATCGCGGCCGTGCTTTTGATATCCCTTCTCATCGGCATTTTCTACTTCAACTATATGTCCCGGCACATCTACAACGACAGCACCGCCCATCTGGAGGAAATTTACGGCCAGGTAAACCGTGCCTTCGGCACCTTCGTGGAGAAAAACTGGGGCGTGCTGGCAAGCTGGGGCGAATACCTCTCCCTTCTTGGCAATGACGACCCGGACAGCGTGGCCGCGTACCTCTCCCAGAACCGGGATTACTGGGGGGCCACCAAGTTCTATTTCGTCGCCTCCGACGGCACGGTGATGGCGCTGGACGGCCAGCGTTACACCATGGACTTTGACGGGTTCCTGGACACGCTGATGCGGGAACGCCAGCCCATCGTATCCGGCGAGTCCATGCCCGACGGGCAGGAGATCGTCATCTTCGCGACGCCCGTGACCAGCGGTATGTACCGGGATTTTGAATACGACGCCATCGCCGTCAGCTACTCCAACGACGACCTGGCGGCCTCCCTGCGGGTGGACGCCTTCTCCGGGCTTGCCAAGTGCTTTGTGGCCCAGAGCGACGGGCGGGTGCTGTTCTCCACCCAGTCCGGCGGGATCGTCTTCGCCAATTACCTGAAATACCTCTCCGCCGCGTCGGATCTCAGCCCGGAGGCCATGGACAAGATCTCCGCCGACTGGGCCGTAGGCGCCCCCGGCATCGTGGAGTGCCGCATCGGCGGCGAGAAGCAGATCCTGCTCTACCAGGGGGCCGGATATCAGGATCTGATCCTGCTGTCCGTGGTACCCAGCGGCGTGGTCAGCGCGGGCTTTTTGTCCGTCCAGCGGATTACCCTCTATGTGCTGGCGATCCTGTTCCTGCTGATCAGCGGCCTGGTGTTCACCCCCCTGGTCGTCAGCTCCCACCGCCGCTCCAAGCACGACCAGAAGGAGCTTCGCTACCGGGAGATGATGTTCGATATCCTCTCCAACAACGTGGATGACATCTTCCTGATGCTGGACGGCGACCGGCGGCAGGTGGAATACATCAGCCCCAACATCGAGCGCCTGCTGGGGATCCCCGTGGAGGAGGCCCGGTCAGATGTCCGCGTCATGGAAAAATGCTCCGTGGGCGGCGACGCGGTGATCCCCCACGAGGTTCTGGACTCCATTCCCCTGGGTGGGAGCATCACCCGGGAGAACGAATATATGCACCAGACCACCGGCGAGCGCCGCTGGTACAGGCTCACCGTCTACCGCACCAGTATCCAGGACGTGGAAAAGATCATCTTGGTGCTGTCCGACCGCACCCAGGAGCGCCACATGAACCAGAAGCTCCAAGAGGCCCTGGATGCCGCCCGCAGCGCCAACGAGGCCAAGTCCAACTTCCTCTCCAATATGTCCCACGATATCCGCACCCCCATGAACGCCATCGTGGGCTTCTCGGTACTGCTGGAGAAGGACGCGGGAAAGCCCGAAAAGGTTCGGGAGTACACCGGCAAGATCATGGCCTCCAGCCACCACCTGCTGAGCCTCATCAACGACGTGCTGGACATGAGCAAGATCGAAAGCGGCAAGACCTCCCTGAACGTGGACAGATTCAGCCTGCCGGAGCTTCTTTCGGAGCTGAACATCATCTTGCTGCCCCAGGCCAGGGCCAAGAACCAGACCCTCACCGTCTACATAAAGGGCGCGCCGCCTGAGAACCTGATGGGCGACCATCTGCGCCTCAACCAGATCCTGATAAACCTCCTTTCCAACGCCATCAAATACACCCCCGAGGGCGGGAAGATCGAGTTCACCGTCTCCGAGGTCTCCCAGGCCGCGTCACAGTTCGCCAAACTGCGCTTCATCGTAAAGGACAACGGCATCGGCATGAGCGAGGAGTTCCAGAAGGAGGTTTTCTCCCCCTTCAGCCGGGAGGTCAGCGCCCTCACCAGCCAGATCCAGGGTACCGGCCTGGGCATGGCCATCACCAAGAACCTGGTGGATCTGATGGGCGGCGTCATCTCCCTGGAGAGCCAGCTTGGCAAGGGCAGCACCTTCACCGTGGAGCTGACCTTCGCCCTGCCCGACGAGGCCGAGGCGGATTTCCGCGCCCGCCACATGATCAAGCGTATGCTGGTGGCCGACGACGAGGAGGAGATCGGCCGGGATATCCAGGAGATCATGGAGGGCTCCGGCGTGGAGGTGGTGGCCGTCACCGACGGCAAGGCCGCCGTGGAGGCCGCCCGGCAGGCCCAGCGGGCGGGCCGGGGCTTCAACGTCATTTTGGTGGATTGGAAAATGCCTGATCTTGACGGCATCGAGGCCGCCCGGCTCCTCCGGGAAGCCATCGGCCAGGAGACGCCCATCGTGGCCCTGACCTCCTACGACTGGGCGGATATCCAGGAGGACGCCAAGAAGTCCGGCGTCAGCGCCTTTATGCCCAAGCCCTTCTTCGCCTCCACCTTCTGGGAAACCATCGAGCCGCTGTTTTCCGACCCGTCCGGCGCCGCCGACCAGCTCCCCGACGACAAGGTTCTGGAGGGCCTGCGTTTCCTGGTGGCCGAGGACAACGAGCTGAACGCGGAGATCCTCTCCGAGCTTATGGATATGGAGGGCGCCTCCTGCGAGATCGCCGCCAACGGCAGGGAGGTAGTGGACAAATTCGTTTCCTCCGAGCCGGGTACCTACCGCATGATCCTCATGGACGTGCAGATGCCCGTCATGAACGGCTACGAGGCCACCCGCGCCATTCGCGCCAGCGCCCACCCCGACGCGGGGACTGTCCCCATCATCGCCATGACCGCCAACACCTTTGCCGAGGACGTGAAGCGGGCGCTGGATTCCGGCATGGACGGACACCTGGGCAAGCCCATCGACATGGACGCCGTCAAGGCCACCGTGGGCCGCCTTTTGAACGGACGCAAAAACGCGGCGAGAGCCGAAGGGAGCGAATGATATGAAGCTGAAAAAACTCCTGCCACTCCTGCTCGCCCTCTGCCTGCTTCCCGCCGCCTGCGGGAAGGCCCCGGCGGACGGCGGCGCCACCCTCACCGTCATGGGCAAGCCCATGGATCTGAAAAAGAGCTACATGACCCGGGTCTTTGACCGCTACGAGCAGGCTACCGGCGTCAAGATCGTCCCCGTACCCATCGACGACTCGGCGTTCGAGGACACCGCCGCCAAGGCGCTGGCCAGCGGCAAGGGGCCGGACATCCTCATGCACTTCCACAACGCCGATCTGGACGCCTTCGACGTGGAGAAAGATTTCCTCCCCCTCACCGACCAGCTCTGGGTGGAGGAGCTTACCGAGGGCGCCCGGGCCTACTGCACCGACGCCCGGGGCGATCTGCTGGGCCTTCCCTTCTGGGAGAGCTCCGTCTCCGGGTGCTACTACAACAAGACCGTTTTAGACAGCCTGGGCCTTCGCCCCGCCTCCACCCAGGCGGAGTTCAACGCCCTGTGCGCCGCCTTGAAGGAGGCGGGCATGACCCCCCTGTGCTGGCCCGCCGACGGCTGCGCCTGGATGATCCAGTTCGCCCTGGATCCCCTCTTTGCCGACGACCCTGAAAACCTGGCCGCCATCAACGAAAATAAGCTCTCCTACGCCGATCTTCCCCAGGTGGCCGATATGTTCACCTGGATCGACGCCGCCTACAAGGCCGGTTGGATGGGCAGCGACTCCATGACCACCGGCTGGGATCAGATCGGCCCCGTCATGGCCTCCGGCGACGCGGTGATGACCTTCATCTGGGACACCTGGTTCTATACCGACTTCACCCCCGGCAAATACTCCATGGACGACTTCGCCCTGATGCCCGTCTTTCTGAACACCACCGACGCCGGTACCTACGAGGGCGGGAACCTGAACATGATGATGATCAACAAAAACTCCCCCAACGTTGACACGGCCCTGGATTTCCTGGCCTTCTGCGCCAGCCCCGAAAACTACAACGCCGCCTTTGAGGGGATCTCCACCGTCAGCTGCTTCGTCCACCAGACCACCAATATCCAGTCCCACATGGTCACCGACGCCCAGTCCTCCCTGGCCTCCCGGGAACGCGCCTCTACCGCCTCCTCCCGGATCCGGGGCTACAAAAACGACGACGTGGTGAGCATCGTCAGGGAGCTTTTCTCCGGCATGATCTCCCCCCAGGAGGCCGTGGCGCACCTGGACGCCTCCCGGCTCCGCCAGACAGCTCCCGCCTCCTGATTGCGAACTAAATATACATAAAAAACCGTAATGTTTCACGTGAAACATTACGGTTTTCGTTTTGTTTACTTTGTGTATTATGTCAACCGGCTACCGGCACGTCGCCGCCGCCCTGATCCCAGTCCTCCTCCTGGTCGCCGCCGGTGTCCTCGGAGGTGTCCTCCGTGGTGTCATACCACCAGGGAACGTCCTCGGAGGTATCCTCCGCGGTGTCCTCGGTGGTGTCGTACCACCAGGGGACGTCGGGGGAGGTGTCCTCGGTTTCCGGGGTAGTGTCGCCGGTATCGGGGGTGGTGTCCTCGGTGTCGGGGGTGGTGTCCTCGGTGTCGGGCGTGGTGTCGCCGGTGTCAGGGGTGGTGGTGTCGCCGCCGCCGGCGGGGGTGTCAGGTGGCCCCACCAGGACGACCTTGGTCATGGGCTTATACACGTCCTTGGAGATCAGGGTGCGGCTCAAGAGCTTCCCGCTGCCGTCATAGACCAGCTTATAGGCCTCGGAGGTGATGCCCACCTGCCCGCTGTTGGCGGTCTTGCGCTGGCCGGGCTTCAGGCTCTCGTCCACCTCCTCCACGGTCTCGTAGTCCTTCCGGGAGATGATGTTGGACTCCAGCTCGATCCTGTGGTCGTTCTCCTTGGTACCCCACAGCTCCACATAAAGCTCCTTCTTCTCCACCCAGGCCACGATCTTAACGGGGAAGTTGGCGTTATTCTTAAAGCGGAAGTTCAGGTTGGGCCAGCTCACCGTGGCGTCCAGGCCGGCGGGCAGGTAGCTGACGGTGTAACCGTGGTTGGTGCGCTCCACCGTCTCCAGGTCGGCGATCAGGGTGCAGTAGTAGAGGGTGGAGCTGACCTGGCAGATGCCGCCGCCGATGGAGTCCACGTGCCGCCCGCCCACGTAGGCGCCGGCGGACTTGTAGCCCTTGGCGGTGGTCCTCTGGCCCACTACCTTGTTGAAATCGAACTCCTCGCCGGGGTTCATGACGAAGCCGTTGATGGCCGCGGCGGCCAGGGTGATGTTGTTGATGCGGTTGGCGGTGCTGGTGGAGAGGGTGGTGCTTTTCTCCGCCAGCTTATCCTTAAAGAGCAGCGCCTCCACGCCGCTGCCGGTGATTTCCGGCTCGGTGACGATCAGGGGGACGCGCACCGTCTCGCCGGGGCCGCTGGAAGCCAGAAGGGCCCTGGCGGCCTCCTTGTCGAAGGAGATGCCGTTGACGGCGGCTACGATCTGGCCTGTGGCGGCGTCGATGCGGGCGTTCTCCGGCTGGCGGAACACCTGGTCGTAGATGGCGTCCAGATCCACGTCCTCCCCGTCGCCGCTGCCGGTCTTGGCCTCGGAGAACTCGTCGGTGGTTTTGGAGGCGCCGGAGAGCAGGGTGTCGCGGATAAAGTTGAAGACCGCGTCCTCGTCCACGGTGTAGCCGTCGGTGCCGCGGGTGATGAACAGCTCGTTGGACGTGACCTCGAAGCTGGCCTCCTGGGCTGTGTGGTTGGCGCTCTGGGCCGCCTGGGCGATCTTGGCCCGGACGCCGGACTCGTTCATGGACTGCTCGGAGTACACCTCATGGGGCTGGGAGACGCAGCTGATGAAGGAACCCAGGTTTTTAAAGAAATTCCCGGTCCGCCCGTAGGAGTAGGCCACGTCCACCGCCTCGGTGATGGGCAGGGTCAGGCCCGCCTCGTCGCTGGTGACGGAGACGCTGACGCTGGAGGTCAGTACCGCCGTGGCCTGGATCCCCGTGGGGGTACCGGCGTTGGAGCCAAGGAGAGTGCTTCTGGCCGTCTCGTAGGTCATGCCGCCCACGTCCACCCCCGCTACGGTGATGTTGGGGAAGATGGTCTTGCGCCCCGCCACATACACCCCGGCGCCCACGATGGCCCCCAGGATAATGGCCAGGACGATAACGCCGGAGACCAGCACCACAAAGCCGGTGTCGTTCTTTTTGCGGGCGTTCTGGTTGTTTTGCTGTGCCATAATTCCTTTTATCCTCTCTTTTTCTGTTTCGCTTTCCGTAAGGCGCCCCGGAGGCGCCGGCGATGTTCTTTTGCCAAGATGTTCTTTTGCCAATTGGTAATTATATCTTATTCCCATCGGCGGCAAAAATCAATTACAAATCGGTTAACAATCGTGCCAAAACAGCTACATAACGGCATCATGTGATTCCGTGGAAGAGCTGGACCTCCCCGGGGCGCTTGGAGAACATGGAGAACTGGTAGACGTCCTCCCCCTCCTGCTTCCAGGGGGAGACGATGCTCATGCGCTGTTTGGTCTGGGCGTCCAGGATCTCGCCGATCAGCACGTTGGACAGCAGAAAGCCCTCCGGCGTGAAGCTCCACCTGTCGCCGTTTTTCACCATCCAGCCCCGCTTGACGCAGGCATCTAAGATCTCCCGGGCGTTGTCGAATTTGCAGGGAAAGATGTTGTAATACTCCTCCTCGGAGATGCCGTAGGTGGTGCGCAGGCCCAGCATCAGGTACTCCCCCGCCCGCTCAAAGTCCGTGACGGACTCCGCGTGATCCACCACGCTCTTGCCGGAGAGGATATTGTCCGCGTACAGCTCCATATCCGCCACGCAGGAATACCGCTGGCCGGACATACACGAGTGGGCCGCCGCGCCAAAGCCCATATACTCCCCCATCTGCCAGTATTTCAGGTTGTGGCGGGAGGCGCAGCCCCGGCGGGCGAAATTGGACACCTCGTACTGCCTGTACCCGTAGCGGCTGAGCGTCTCCACCGCGAAGAGATACATATCCGCCTGGAGGTCGTCGTCCGGGATAAAGGGGGAGTCCTTAAAGGGCCACAGGGCCGTCCCCTCCTCGATCTTCAGCCCGTAGGCGCTGATGTGGTCGGGCTTCAGGGCCAGCATCTTCGTCAGCGTGTCCGCCCAGTCCTCCCTGGTCTGGGAGGGAAGGCCGTAGATAAGATCCAACGACACGTTCTCAAAGCCCGCCTTCCGGGCGTTCTCCACGGTCTTTTCCACCTGGGCGAAGTTGTGGAGCCTGCCGATGCTCTTGAGGATCCCGTCGTTGGCCGACTGCGCCCCGATGGAGAGCCTGTTGAAGCCCGCCCGGCGCAGCTTTACCATGTCTGGATAGGTGATGCTGTCGGGGTTCACCTCTACCGTGGCCTCCCCGTCCACCATGACCCGCCCGTATTTTTTCAGCGCCTCGAAAAGCTCCACCAATCGGGAGGCCCCGTAGTAGCTGGGCGTCCCGCCGCCGATATACACCGTGTCGATGATGTATCCCTCCAGCTGGGAGCCTGCCTCCCTGATGTGGGTGAGCAGGGCCTTCTGATACCGGGGCATCAGCGCGTCCTTCCCCACCCGGGAGTAGAAGTCGCAGTAGGCGCACTTCCCGGCGCAAAAGGGAATGTGGATATATATGCCAAGTCTCTTTTCCACCGTTCCCCCTCCTTCCGCACAGATTGACATAATACAGTATAAACCAACTCCGCCGCTATTGCAAGAGCCAACAGGAAAATGTCCATCAGTATCTTGTAGGAAGATGTCCCTCAGTATCTGTCCAGGTACCCCTCTAAAATCAGCGTGGCGGCCACCGCGTCCACGGTCTCCTTGCGTTTTTTGCCGCGGCGGTCGTTGGCGGAGAGGATCCCGTGGGCCTCCACGGTGGTGCGCCGCTCGTCCCACATCACCACCTGAAGGCCGGTCTTTTCCGCCAAAAGCGCCCCGAAGGCCCGGGCCTTCTCACTGCGCGGCCCCACGGTGCCGTCCATGTTGACGGGGTTGCCCAGGACGATCTTCTCCACGCCCCTTGTCCGGCACTCCCCAGCGATCTTGTCCGCCAGGCGCTCCGGATCCCACTCCCGGATCACAAAGGCGTCCCCGGCGATCCGCCCCGTGGGGTCGGACACGGCGATGCCCGTCCGCTGATCCCCATAATCCACAGCCAATATCCTCACGCGGCTCCCTCCTAAAATAATCGTTTTCACGTTGTATAATCTACCGCAAACGGCCGGGGATTTCAACGTTTTTTTCCCGATTTTTGTGAAAATTTTTCTTGACTTCCCGCTATGAGGGTGGTATAATTTCCTCACCTGTCGGCTGAGAGGGCTTTATTTTTGTGCGCGTTTGCGCGAAAAGATCCGGCCCTGACCCGGCCAATTCAAAGCAGGGAGGCAATTAATTAGGAGGTGCCGAAAAGATGGCCGCAGAAAACAGAGTCAAGGTCGTTCTCCGCTGCTCGGAGTGCAAGCAGCGCAACTACAACACGACCAAGAACAAGAGAAACACCCCTGACAAGCTGGAGCTCAAGAAATACTGCCGTTTCTGCCGTAAGCACACGGTCCACACCGAGACGAAGTAAGGGAGAAGGAGAACACAAATGGCAAAGTCCGAGAAAAAGTTCTTCACCCGGATCGCCGATTGGTTCCGCGGCATGAAGAGCGAGCTGAAAAAGGTCGTTTGGCCCACGGCCAAGCAGACCGCCAACAACACGCTGGTGGTTCTGGCCGTCTGCGCCGCTTCCGCCGTTGTTCTTGGAGGTATTGACTGGGTCGCCAGCGAGCTTGTCAACGTCCTGATCAACCTCTTCTCTTAAGGAGCGAAGATGGCACAGGAAGCAAAGTGGTATGTGGTGCATACCTACTCCGGCTACGAAAACGCCGTAGCCGACACCGTCATGAAGTCGGCGGAAAACCGCAACATGACAGACCTTATCCAAGAGGTCAACATTCCCCTGGAGACTGTTACCGAGCTTGAGGACGGCGTGCAGAAGACCTACGAGCGCAAGGTATTCCCCGGCTATGTGCTGGTCAAGATGATCATGACCGACGAAAGCTGGCATCTTGTGCGCAACGTCCGCGGCTGCACCGGCTTTGTGGGCACCGGCAACAAGGCCATCCCCCTCTCCGAATCCGAGATCCTCGCCCTGGGCGTTGAAAAGCGCGATTTCAAGGTGGATTTCGACATCGGAAGCCGCATCCGCGTCTGCGACGGCCCGCTGGAGGGCTTTTTCGGTCAGGTGGAGGAGCTGGACATGGACAAGCAGATCGTCCGCGTCGTGGTCTCCATGTTTGGCCGCGAGACGCCCGTAGAGCTGGACTTCGACCAGATCGAGCTGGCAAAAGACTGAGCAGACCCCGCCCGAAAGGGCATAAGCGCCCCCGCGGCGCTGTGGGAGGAGCTTTTTAAAAGCTTCGCCTGACCACATCTATATTATGGAGGTTCACGAAAGTGGCACAGAAAGTTACAGGAATCATCAAGCTTCAGATCCCTGCGGGCCGCGCGACGCCCGCGCCCCCCGTAGGCCCCGCCCTTGGCCAGCACGGCGTCAACATCGGCGCCTTCACCAAGGAATTCAACGAGCGCACCAAGGCCGACATGGGCATGATCACCCCCGTGGTCATCACCGTCTATTCCGACCGCAGCTTCACCTTCGTCACCAAGTCCGCCCCCGCCGCCGTGCTTCTCAAGAAGTACTGCAACATCGAGAAGGGCTCCGGCGTCCCCCAGCGCGATAAGGTCGCCAAGATCAGCAAGGAAGACGTCCGCAAGATCGCCGAGACCAAGATGAACGACCTGAACGCCGGTTCCATCGAGGCCGCCATGAGCATGATCGCCGGCACCGCCCGCAGCATGGGCATCGTAGTAGAGGAGGGCTGAGACTATGTTCAGAGGTAAAAATTACAAAGACAGCGCCAAGCTCATCGACCGCTCCGTGCAGTATGAGCCGCAGGACGCTTTTGACCTGATCACCAAAACCAGCAAGGCCAAGTTTGACGAGACGGTGGAGCTTCACGTGAAGCTGGGCGTGGATTCCCGCCACGCCGACCAGCAGGTGCGCGGCGCCGTCGTCCTGCCCCACGGCACCGGCAAGACCCGCAGGGTCCTGGTGTTCTGCAAGGACGAGCGTCGTGACGAGGCCCTGGCCGCCGGCGCGGATTACGCCGGAGCCATGGACATGGTGGAGAAGATCCAGAAGGAGAACTGGTTCGAGTTCGACGTGGTCATCGCCACCCCCGACATGATGGGCGTGGTCGGCCGCCTCGGTAAGATCCTGGGCCCCAAGGGCCTGATGCCCTCCCCCAAGGCCGGTACCGTCACCCCCAACTTGACCCAGGCCATCACCGAGGTCAAGGCCGGTAAGATCGAGTACCGTCTGGATCGCACCAACATCATTCACTGCCCCATCGGCAAGGTCAGCTTCGGCGCTGAGAAGCTCACGGAGAACTACAACGCTCTCATGAACGCCCTCCTGCGCGCCAAGCCCGCCGCCGCCAAGGGCCAGTATATCCGCTCCTGCGTCACCGCGTCCACCATGGGCCCCGGCATCAAGATCAACGCCCAGAAGGCCCTGTAAAACGCAAAAAACATACCGAACAAGCCCGGAAATCTGGGCTTGTTTTTTTGCGGGAAGAAGGTTGCGGCTTCGCCGCTTATTTGTATTGCGGGCCGCCAAGAGAGGCGGCCCCTACGGCGTCTAACAGAGATGTTTCGTCAATGGCCGTACGGGCCGCCGCCCACGGCGGCCCTTGCGCCATCGAATTTCGCAACAACTCCTTCTTACGCTCTCGTAGGGGTCGCCCTCCCGGGCGACCCGTCAATCGAATTACGAAAAAACCATCGTACACCCTTGTAGGGGCCGCCTCTCCAGGCGGCCCGCCGTCTTACGCATCGGTTCCCCCTATTTCTTTTTGCTTTCTCCCAACGCATCAACCACCTGTACGGGCCGGACACCCGGCCGGCCCGCCTGACGAATTACGCATCGTCTTCCCCAAAAAGGTTGCGGCTTCGCCGCTTATTTGATTTGCGGGCCGCCAAGAGAGGCGGCCCCTACAACATATGGGGAGGTTTTCCGGGAATACGGTGGGCCGCCGTGGGCGGCGGCCCGTACGGCGTTTAAATCAAATTTCCAGAAATTCGGCGGGCCGCCAAGAGAGGCGGCCCCTACAACCGTTGACGAAACAGCTCTATGAAACGCCGTACGTCCCTCTCCCCTTAAAGACAGCCGGGAAGGCCCAGCCTTCCCGGCGTCTTTTCGCATCGCAATGCCTATTTCGCTCCGTTCAGCAGGCTCAGGTCGCCGTCCTCCGCCATCTCAAGGGTCTCCGGGAAGGTCTGGTAGTCCTCCTCCGGCCCCAGGAGCCGGTGGGAGATCTCCGTCTCGGTGACCTTGCCGCCGTCGAAGCCGATCCGGCTGACGACCTCGTAGCCCATATAGCCCGTCAGGCGCGTGAGCTTCCCGTCCACCACGTAGAGCAGGGCGTGGGCCATATCGAAGGAACCCAGCATTTCCAGCCGCCCGCTGTCCATGCTCCAGACGCCCGCCTGGGCGTCGGTCTCGTTGTGGCCGTACCCGGCGATCAGCTCCGGCGTGCCGTCCCCCGTCAGGTCAAAGAGGCCGTAGCGCAGGTACAGGGCCTCGTAGTCCTGGGCCTGGAGATACGCCAGGATCCCCTGGTAGTCGTTGGCCTCCGCCCCGTCGCCGTGGCTGGCCGTCTCGGTCTTAACCAGCTTCAGGCCGCCCTGCCCGTCCGGCTCGTAGGTGTTGTAAATATAGTCGCTGACGCCCTCACTGGCCTTGTAGCACTCCACGATCTGCCCGTCCTTCACCTGGGCGTTGCGCAGGGTGGCGCCGTAGACGAATTCCCCGGCATCGTTGTCCCAGAACCAGTAGTAGCAGGGGGCGTCGGCCTCCATACCGGCCTGCACGCCCAGGTCGCAGAAGCCGTCCAGATTCAGGTCAAGGGCCGTCATGGTGCCTTCCCGCCGCGGCGCCTCGGTGTAGCCAACGTAAATACCGTTTACAAACCCCTCGGCCTCTCGCACGTTGATGATCTGCACAGGCTCGCCGGAGGCGCCGTTCTCATAGATCCTGATCTCCCGGATGCCCCAGGACTCGTCAAAGGGCGCCTTGCGGCCTATCGCCTTGATGACCAGCCTCTTGCGGCCCTCCTGAATGGCGAAGGAAGCCGCCGTCACGTCGGTGACCCGCTCCGTATCCAGCCGCACCCCTGCGCCGTAGTAGGTCTTGCAGAATTCCCGCACATCTGCCACCGTGGGTTCCGAGTCGGCGCTGGCCTTCCGCATGGCCTCGCCGATGCCCGGCTCCAGGACGAACTCGCCCTCCCCGGCGTAGCGGAACAGGCGCACGTCGCGGTACGCGGCCCCGGCCTCCGGCACGTAATCCAGCAGCACCAGCACGTCTCCCACGCCCATTCCCGTGAAATCCCCGAAGCTCACCGCCGCCACGGAGACGGAGGCGTTGTCGTTGCACACGGGGGTGAACTCATAGTCCGACACCTTCCCGTCTTTGGACAGGAAGAACCGCATATCGCCAAACTCCGGCGTGGGGCGGTAGGAGATGAACCACACCTTGTCCCAGCCGGCCAGCTCCACCTCAAAGCTCTGCTCCCGGTCGATATACGCCGGCAGAAGCTCCACACCGGCCCCGTACTGCACCTCCGGCGGCGCGGGGGGAAGCTCCGGCGCGGCCACCACCGCCAACACGCTCCAGTTGAAGGACTTGGCAAACTCCTCCAGATCGTCCTTTGTCAGAACCGGCGTCCCCTCCGCCCCGGAGGTACCCGCCAGCACGTTGACGGTGGCAAAGCTGTCGCCCAGATCGGCGATCACCAGGGCCTTCTCCGCCCCCAGGGCCAGGGTCAGCGTCCTGCCGCCCACGTCAAGGCTCCACTGCTCATACCCGGCGGGGTCGCCCAGGTAGAGCATATTGTCCACGATGCTCCCCTTGACGGAGCGGACGAGCTGATAGTCCAGCGCCCTCCCGTCCGCCAGGGCGTAGCTCCCGTCCATGCCGAAAGCGCCGTTTTCATAGATATAACAGCCGTTTTTGTCGTGCCGCCCGTCGAAAAGCTCCCCGCCCTGGAGCGCCGCAAGCTGGCTGTACGCCATATCCCGGCTTCTGGTCTGGGCCTTCAGGCCGTACTTGGCGGCGGCGTCCTCCAGGGAGATCCCGCCCGTAAGATACTCCTCCACCGCCCTGGACTCCAGGGAACCGGCGTAGCCCTGAAGGGTCATATAATCCCCGTACCGGGGATCCTTCCCCTTCAGCACCAGCTCCGACAGCCCAAAAAAGCCCGTGGCCGAGGCCGTGATGCCGATCGCCGCCACCAGGGATACCACGGCGGCCACCAGCAGTACCCTTTTCAGGGGAAACGCTTTTTTCGTCTTCATTTTTTCAAAATCCTCCATGTTGAACTCGTAGGAGGAACGCACCTGGGAAAAGGTCTCGCGGTAGATCTCCTTACTCATTGTCTTTCTGCCTCCTCAAGCTCCTGTCTCAAAATGGCCCTGGCCCGTGAAAGCCGCGTGGTCACCGCTGAATCCCGCAGCTCCAACAGGCTCCCGATCTCCTTGACGGAATATTCCTCGTAGTAAAAGAGGTACAGCGGCACCCGGTATTTCTCCGGCAGCGCCATCACCGCCGTAAAGAGGGCCAGCTGCTCCTCCGCCTCAAAGGGGACGGACAGCGCCAGCTCCTCCGGCGGGGTGGGAACGCGGCGTTTTTCCGCCCTGGCCGCGTTTTTGCAGAAGTTCAACGTCACCCGTATCAACCAGCGTTTGACGTGCTCCTCGCCCCGGAACCGCTCCCTGGACACATACAGGCGCATCAGCGCCTCCTGTACCGCGTCCTCCGCGTCCTGGGGATTGCCCAGGAAATTCAATGCCACCCGGTACACCGTGTCCTTATATTTTTCAGCGTACCGGCAGAAATCATTCCTGTCCATCACACCACTGTCCTTTGAAAGCTTTCATCTATAAAACACATCATACCGCCATTTTGTCACAAAAGGGCATAAAAAAATAAAAGACTTTTTTAACAGAAAAAGACACAGCCCCACTTCGCCTCCGTCCCCGGGCAAAGACAAGAATACCAATGTCAAATGGTATATGGCCGACCCCAAAGAGCGCGGAAAAGCCGGTTGGCAGGCAAAAAGCGAAAAAATAACACTGCAAATTTGTCGTATATACTTGACTCATGTTCAAATATATGTTACTATATACAAGGGAGGTGATCACAATAGGCAGAAATGTAAAGATCAAAGCGGCAAGAGGCGAATTGGATATGACGCAAAAGGCGCTTGCGGAGGCTGTCGGCATTTCCCGGCAGACGATGAACGCCATAGAGCAGGGGGATTATAACCCTACGATCAAATTATGCCGCGCTATTTGCCGGGTGTTGGGGAAATCGCTTGATGAATTGTTTGGCGAGGAGGAAAGTTAGCATGAAATACAAAAAATCAAAAAATATGCTCGATGAAATGCAGGACAATCAATTGCTGAAAATCGAGGAGTTCGGTTTTTGGCTGGTATTCTGGGTATTGTTTGCCGCTATTCTTTTGCAAGCATTGATGGGGACAACTTTAAAAGAGCTGGCCGGTGAGATCGCCGCTCTATTGGCGGCGAGCGTTTATGTCGCGTTTTCCACCCTGAAAAACGGCCTGTGGACACGAAAATATACCCCAACGCTTAAAATGAGCGTCCTGGCGAGCGCCATACCCTCATTTATCCTCGGGGTCATCAACGCCATCAGAGCGTTTGTTATCTTGAAGAAACCGATCGCGTTTGGCGCCACCATTCAAATCGTCGCCATGTGCGTGGGCGTGTACGTACTGTGTTTTGCGCTTTTGGAGGTTTTTCGTCTGATATACAAAAAGAGGCGAGAGAAATTGGACGATATTGAAGATGAGAAAGACCGGTGACGCCATGTACTGTGAAAAATGCGGGCTTATTTTTGAAGAAAACCGTTGTCCCGCTTGCGGAAATCAAAATGTCCGGCCGCCCTCGTCCGGCGACCTCTGTTTCCTCACCGAGCGGGAAGCCTTGTGGGCTGAAATGCTTGAAGATGTACTGAAACAAAACGACATTCCTTGTCTCACAAAAAATGTCTTGGGGGCGGGGTTGGCGTTAAAGGTCGGGCCAATGTGGGAGCGAGTCCGATTTTATGTCCCTTATTCGCGCCTGCAAAACGCGAAAACGCTTGTAGACCAGCTGTTTTCCGCTGGGAAGTGATGTGTATCTGTTCTACACGGCGCAGGACCTTGGCGTTACCTGTACCACGCCCATGACGAGAAATAGATTCATTAAGAGCTTTTCAAGGTTCAGGGCGGCGGGTGAGGCCGCCGCCCTGTGAGACTGTCGAAAAAGCCCTGACGGGCTTTTTCCGACAAGGGGAACGTGCGGGAAATTTTCTCTGAATTTTGCGAAATTCAGAGAAAATTTCCCTGCTGTCGCCCTGTGCGCGTCCCGCAGGGACACACTTGGGCGACAAAAGGAATTTTTTCCGACGTACATGCCGCCGGAAAAAACACTCGACTTGAGTTTTTCGACAGGCTGTCAGGGCGGCGGGTAAGGCCGCCGCCCTGTCTCAATCCCTATACCTGAAATGCTCCACGGTTTTCCTCCCAATGCAAAGGAAGAAACAGAGGATCAGCGCCCCTACCGCCCCGGCGGCGTTGCCCCCGCAGACGGCGATGAGGTAGGAGGATATGAGATAGGCCAGGGGATCCGGCCCCGCGCCGGGGGCCGAGGCGCTGCCGGACACGGCGTAGAGGATCTCCCCGGCGCACAGCCCCACCAGCCCCAGCAAAAACGGCTCCGCCGCCAGGACGGGCCTCTCCACCTTCAGGAAAAGCACCGTCTGGGCGGCGATGGAGCAGTAAAAGAACAGGGCGGCGGCGTGGAGCCTGCCGCTCAGCACAAAATCGTCCAGGACCATCAAGGGCGCCGGCAGCAGGAACAAAAGCGCCGCGATAAGCAGGGCGGAGACAGCCGGACGCCTGTCGGTAAAGTCCCGGATCACAGCTCCTTCCCCTCTCTCTCCACTTTCCTGATGCCCCGCTCCACCTTGGAGCGGGGGTTCATGATCTCCCGGCCGCACCCCAGGCACCGCAGCTTGAAGTCCGCCCCCACGCGGGTGATCTCCCACCGGGCGGAGCCGCAGGGGTGGGGCTTTTTCATGGTGACGATATCGCCCACTTTAATGTCCATCTCGCTCCCCCTTGATAAGCTCCCAATATTTTTTGGCGGCCTGCTCCGTCTTGTTGTCGCCGTACTCGTAATAGACCGCGTCCTTCAACGTGTCGGGCAGATACTGCTGTCTCACCCAATGGCCGGGGAAGTCGTGAGGGTAGAGATACCCCTGCTCCCGCTCAAAGCCCGTGCCGTCGGCGTGGACGTTTTGCAGCTCCCGGGGGATCGGCCCGGCCTTCCCGGCCCTCACGTCGGCGAAGGCCCGGTCAACGGCCATCACCACGGAGTTGGATTTGGGCGCGGTGGCCAGCAGGATCACCGCCTGGGCCAAGGGCAGCCGCGCCTCCGGCATTCCCAGCTGCAGGGCGGAGTCCACGCAGGCCTTGACGATGGCGGCGGCCTGGGGATAGGCCATGCCGATGTCCTCGCTGGCCGAACAGAGGATCCGGCGGCACGCCCCGGCCAGATCCCCCGCCGACAGCGCCCTTGCCAGATAGTGCAGGGCCGCGTCGGGATCCGACCCCCGCAGGGACTTCATCAGCGCCGACACCGCGTCGAAGTGCTGATCCCCGTCCCGGTCATACCGCATGGCGTTCTTCTGGGCCGCCAGGGCCGCGTCCTCCAGAGTCAGCAGCAGCTTCCCCTCCCGGCTCCTGGCGGCGGCGGTGAACAGCAGCTCCACGGCGTTGACGGCCTTGCGCACGTCCCCGCCGGAGGAGGCGGCGATATGCTCCAAAACCCCCTCCTCAATATCCGCCTCGCCAAAGCGCCCGGAGGCGATGGACACGGCCCGCCTCACCGCCTGAAGCACGTCCTGGGCCGTCAGCTCCTTAAACTCAAAGACCGTGGAGCGGCTCAGTACCGCGTTGTAGACGTAAAAATACGGGTTCTCCGTGGTGGAGGCGATGAGGGTGATCTTCCCGTTCTCGATGAACTCCAGCAGGCTCTGCTGCTGTTTTTTGTTGAAATACTGGATCTCGTCCAGGTACAAAAGCACCCCGTTGGGGGCCAGGAACGTGTCAAGCTCCGCGATGATGTCCTTGATATCCTGCAGGGACGCGGTGGTGGCGTTGAGCCGCCGCAGCTCCCGGTTCGTCTCCCGGGCTATGATGTTGGCCACGGTGGTCTTGCCGGAGCCGGAGGGGCCGTAGAAGATCATGTTGGGGATCTGCCCGGATCGGATAATGCGGCGGAGGAGGCCGTTCTCCCCTAAAATATGCCTCTGCCCGTATACCTCGTCCAAGGTCTGGGGCCTTATCTCGTCCGCCAGGGGCCGTGTGTGTTCCATCATCTCACCTCTCCCGTCTTGGGAAGCATATAGTAAAAGCGTTTGAATTCCCGGGCGTCCATGCCCCGGGCCATCTCGTCCATCAGCAGCAGGGCCGCCGCCCGGGAGTCGCTGCCCGCCCGGTGGTGGTCAAGCTCGATGCCCAGGTGGTCGCACAGCACGTTCAGGTTGTTGTGGGGCAGGCCGTAGCACCGCCGGGCCATCTGGCAGGTACACACATAGGGGGCGTATTTCCGCCAGGGGATATTGTAGTGGGCCAGGCACGCCCTCAGCACCCCCATGTCGAAGGGGGCGTTGTGGGCCGCCAGGATCCCGCTCTCAAAGACAGGCCGCAGCTCCCGCCACACCTCGGGGAAGGTGGGGGCCTCCGCCGCCGCCTCCGGGGTGATGCCGGTGAGGCCGATGTTGAACCGGCTGAAAAAGGTCTCCGGGTTAATGAGCGTGTCAAATTGGGACACCAGCTCCCCGTTCTCCACCACGGCCACGCCGATGGCGCTCATTCTGTCGTTTTTGAAGTTGGGCGTCTCCACATCAAAGACCACAAATCTGTCCATACCGGGCCTTCCTTTACCGTTTATCTTTCTTTTTCCGTTTATCCTTCTGATAACCTAATAATAGGATTATACCACGCCCGCTGTACGCTTGCAAGGACAGAGTTGACGTGTTATAATATCTCCATTCCCCGCGAAATCTGTCGAAAGGGAGCGAACCGTATGGACAAGGCCGTTTCCGATGAGATCGTGGCGCGACTGGAGCGGGCGTACCCCCTGGCGGCGTGTACCCTGGACTACGACGACGCCTACCACCTGCTGGTCAGCGTGCGTCTGGCCGCCCAGTGTACCGACGCCCGTGTGAACCAGGTCACCCCCGCCCTCTTTGCCCGCTACCCCACGGTACACGATATGGCGGAGGCCAGGATCGAGGACGTGGAGACCTATATCCGCTCCTGCGGCTTCTACCACGGCAAGGCCAGCGACATCGTCAGCGCCGCCGTCATGATCGAGACCCGGTTTTCCGGCAAAGTCCCGGACAACATGGACGACCTTTTAAAGCTCCCCGGCGTGGGGCGCAAGAGCGCCAACCTCATCTTGGGCGACGTCTACAACGTCCCCGGCGCGGTGGTGGTGGACACCCACTGTATCCGTATCACCAACCTTTTGGGCTATGTGAACACCAAAGACCCCGCGAAGATCGAGCCTGTCCTGCGGGCTATCCTGCCGCCGGAGAAGTCCAACGACTTCTGCCACCGCATGGTCCTCCACGGCCGCGCCGTCTGCGTGGCCCGCCGCCCCCAGTGCGAAAAATGCGTGCTGCGGGATCTGTGCGCCTATTACAACAACTGTCAGGAGGTCGTGTCATGAAAAAATCTGTCCTGAAAAAACGGCTTTTCGCCCTTTTCCTGGCCCTGGCGCTGCTCCTGCCCATGTCCCTGACCGCCGGGGCGACGGAACACGTCATGCAGTGCCGCCTGCGGGGGACGTACTTCAACAGCCTCAGCGAAGCCCTGAAGGTCTACAAGGAGGGGGACGTCATCGAGCTTCTGATGGAGCTCCACCGGGCCTGTACGGCGCCTTATGGCATCGAGGTCCGCGTCCGGGGCGTGGACGGCGTGCGGGTGTACGACGACCTCTTTTACGCGTACCCCCACCAGGAGGTCCGGCACCGGGTGGAGGGCGGCGTCCACATCTTCAAGCTGGTGGAGCTGGAACGCGACCCGGCCTGGCCGGAACAGCTCATTCTGACCAGCGCCGTCCCCAACGGATATCTGTCCCTTTTCTCCAGCGACGTCTGGCCGGGGGAGACGGCCCTGGTAGATGTGGAGCCTCTGGAGGGCTGTCAGGCGTCGTCCCTGACGGTGCTGGACGCCAAATTGAACCAGATCCCCGCCCGGCTCTATGAGGGAGATATCCCCGTCAGCCCCGGCCGTGTACGGTATGAATTTACGATCCCGGAGGAAAACCTGCCCCTGACGGTCTACGCCACGATCCTGCCCGCCGGGGAGACGGACGAAAACTGCCCCAGCCGGCCCTTCGCCGACGTGGAGGCCGGGGCCTGGTATCACCGGGCGGTGGACGAGCTGGTGGGGCGGAAGGTCATCAACGGCACCGATCCCCATCACTTCACCCCCAACGGAATGCTGACCCGCGCCGAGGCGGTGACTATCCTCTACCGGCTCATGGGTTCTCAGGCCGTCCCCTACTCCCCCGTCTATGCCGACGTGCCGGACGGCCAGTGGTACACCGCCCCCGTCATGTGGGCCACCCGGGAGGGCATCGTCAACGGCGTCGGCGGCGGCCTTTTCGCCCCCGACGAGCTGCTGACCCGGGAAGCCCTGTGGACCATGCTCCTGCGCCTGTCCGGCGATAAGGTACTGTACTCGATGCTGGACACCAAGCTGGCCCTGAGGGCCGGGGAGATCAACGATTTTGCCGCCGACGCCTTCACCTGGGCGCACGTCATGGGGCTTGTGAGCACGGGCGCCATCCGCGGCAAAAGCGCCCCCACCCGCGCCGAGACCGCCGTCACCGTGTATATGTACCTTCAGAACCGGGAAAAAGTCGCCGCCGACCCGCCCCCCTATTACCCGGAGATCGAGCTGAACAGATAGCGGCCCTGCCCGCGGCCATGCCTCCCCCTTTCCCCGCCCCGCGGAGCGGTTATGCTTTATGATATATGCATTATACACTATATCGAAGCATATGTCAAGCGTAATATTTTATTTATTCAAAAATTGCATAAATAATTCGTGTTCCTTGCCTGAAAATGATAAAAAGAACCCCCTCCCTTTAAGGAAGGGCGCAAGCAGCTCCGGCGATCATTCCATCGCCGGAGCTGCTTTTTGTTTTTATAAATGGTTCGGTGCTTATTCCAGCTCGAAGGCGCCGGTGTAGAGCTGGTAGTAGGTACCCTTCTGGGCGATGAGCTGGTCGTGGGTGCCGCGCTCAATGATGTGGCCGTGATCCAGCACCATGATGGCGTCGGAGTTCATGACGGTAGAGAGCCGGTGGGCGATGACGAACACGGTACGGCCCTCCATGAGCCGATCCATGCCCCGCTGGACCAGCGCCTCGGTGCGGGTGTCGATGGAGCTGGTGGCCTCGTCCAGAATCATCACCGGGGGGTCGGCCACGGCGGCCCGGGCGATGGAGATAAGCTGCCGCTGGCCCTGGCTGAGCCGCGCGCCGTTGCCCGTCAGCATGGTATCGTAGCCGTCGGGCAGGCGGGTGATGAAGTCGTGGGCGTTGGCCAGCTTTGCGGCCTCAATGCACTCCTCGTCGGTGGCGTCCAGCTTGCCGTAGCGGATATTCTCCATGACGGTGCCGGTGAACAGGTTCACGTCCTGCAGGACCATGCCCAGGGAGCGGCGCAGGTCGTCCTTCTTGATTTTGTTGATGTTGATGCCGTCGTAGCGGATCTTGCCGTCCTCGATGTCGTAGAAGCGGTTGATGAGGTTGGTGATGGTTGTCTTGCCCGCGCCGGTGGCCCCCACAAAGGCCAGCTTCTGGCCGGGCTTGGCGTAGAGGGAGATATCGTAGAGGATCTGCTTATCCGGCACATAGCTGAAGTCCACGCTGTCCATGGTGATATCCCCCCGCAGCGGGGTGTAGGTGATGGTGCCGTCGGCCTTGTGGGGGTGCTTCCAGGCCCACTGGCCGGTGCGTTTGTCGGACTCGTGAACGGTCCCGTCCGGGTCGATCCGGGCGTTGACCAGGGTAACGTAGCCGTCGTCCACCTCGGGCTGTTCGTCCATCAAATCGAAGATGCGCTCCGCGCCGGCCAGGGCCAGGACGATGGCGTTGAGCTGGTTGGATATCTGGGCGATGGGCATATTGAACTGGCGGGAGAGGAGCATGAAGGCCATGAGGGAACCCAGATCCAGGGCCTTGCCGCCGGAGGAGACGGCCAAAACGCCGCCCACCACCGCCAGAATGGCGTACTGGATATAGCCCAGGTTGTTGTTGATGGGGCCCATGGCGTTGGCGTAGACACCGGCGGTGTAGGCGTTGCGGCACAGCTCGTCGTTGATCTGGTCGAACTCCCGCTTGCAGGCGTCCTCGTGGTTGAACACCTTCACCACCCGCTGGCCGTTGATCAGCTCCTCCACGTAGCCGTTGACCTTCCCCAAGGCCCGCTGCTGCTCCAAGAAGTATTTTCCCGAGCGGCCCACCACGGTCTTTGTCACCAGGACGATGACGAAGACGGTGAACACCATGACGATGCACAGCACCCAGGATTCCATGATGAGGTTCACGGAGATGACGATCAGGGAGATGATGGACGCGGCGCACTGGGGAATGGACTGGGAGACCATCTGCCGCAGGGTGTCGATGTCGCTGGTATACCGGGACATGATGTTTCCGGCGGTGTTGGAGTCAAAATACCGCAGGGGGAGCTTTTGCATCTTGGTGAACATCTCGTCCCGAATGACCTTCTGGGTACCCTGGGCCACGGAGACCATCAGGAAGTTATAGAGCCACGCGCAGACGATGCCCGCCGCCAGCACGATCCCCACTCTCACCAAGAGATCGACGATGGGGGTAAAGTCCGTGGAGCCTGTCTCCACCATAGCCAAGATCTCGTTCACCAGATCCCCCAGGGAGGTGGACATACGGGCCTGGGCGTAGGAGGTCACGGTGATACATATAAGGACGATGACCAGGGTAGGGATATACTTCTTCATGTAGCCAAGAAGCCGCGTCAAAGTCTTTTTGGGGTTCCGGGCCTTGCGCCCGTTGCCGCGGGGTCTTACGGGGGGCATCAGTCCTCATCTCCTTTCTTCTGGGAGGAGTAGACCTCCTGATAGATGGGGGAGGTCTTTAAAAGCTCCTCATGGGTGCCTACGGCGGCGACAGCGCCGTTTTCCATAATGACGATCATATCCGCGTCCTGGACGCTGGACACCCGCTGGGCGATGATGAGCTTGGTAGTGCCGGGGATCTCCTGGGCGAAGGCCTTTCGGATCATGGCGTCGGTCTTGGTGTCCACGGCGGAGGTGGAGTCGTCCAGGATCAGGATCTTCGGCTTTTTCAGCAGCGCCCGGGCGATGCACAGCCGCTGCTTCTGGCCGCCGGACACGTTGGTGCCGCCCTGCTCGATGTGGGTGTCGTAGCCGTCGGGGAAGCCCTCGATGAACTCGTGGGCGCAGGCCAGGCGGCAGGCGTGTTCCATCTCCTCGTCGGTGGCGTCCGGGTTGCCCCACCGCAGGTTATCCTTGATGGTGCCGGAGAAAAGCTCGTTTTTCTGCAAGACCATTGCCACGCTGTCACGCAGGGTGGTGAGGTCATAGTCCCGCACATCTACGCCGCCCACCCGCAGCGTCCCCTGGGTCACGTCGTAGAGCCGGGGGATCAGCTGGACCAGGGTGGATTTGCTGGAGCCGGTGCCGCCCAGGATACCCACGGTGGCCCCGGCGGGGATATGGAGATCAACGTCCTTCAGGGCCATGTTCTTGGCCTTGGCGGAGTATTTGAAGCTGACGTCCTCAAAGTCGATGGAGCCGTCGGGAACCTCGGTGACGGCCCCGGCGGGGCTTGTCAGATCCGGCGTCTCGGTGAGGATCTCGTATGTACGCTTCAGGGGCGCCCGGGACATGATCATCATGACGTAGACCATGGACAGCATCATGAGGGACGACAGCACCTGGGTGGTGTAGGTGAACATGGCGCTCAGATCCCCGGTGGTCAGGCCGTTGCCCGGAACGTTGCCAGAGGCCACCACCATCTTGGCGCCCATCCAGGAGATGGCCAGAATGCACCCGTAGACGCAGGTCTGCATGACGGGGTTATTGAGGGCCAGGATCTTCTCGGCCTTGCAGAAGTCCTTATAGATGGAGGCGGAGATGCCGGTGAATTTCTCGATCTCCCTGTCCTCCCGGACGAAGCTCTTCACCACCCGGATACCGTGGACGTTCTCCTGGACGGTGTTGTTCAGCTTGTCGTAGGTGCGGAACACCCGGTCAAAGATGCTGTGTACCAGCGGCACAAGGCACACCAGGGCCACGATCAGCACGGGCATGGCCACGCAGTAGACCAGGGACAGCTTCACGGAGATGGTCATGGCGGAGATAAAGGCCAGGATCATGGTCATGGGGGCCCGGATCGCCATGCGGATCATCATCTGGAAGGTCATCTGCAAATTCGCCACGTCCGAGGTCAGGCGCGTGACGATGGAGGCGGTGGAAAATTTGTCGATGTTGGAAAAGCTGAAATCCTGGACACAGTAATACATATCGTGCCGGAGGTTCCTGGCAAAGCCGGTACCGGCCTTGGTGGCGAAGGCCGCCGAGGCCACGCCGAACGCCAGGGAGCAGAGGGCGCACAGCACCAGCTGCAGGGAGCGGACCAGTACCACGTGCATATCCCCCATGGAGATGCCGTAATCGTAGAGGGCCTTCATCACCTTGGGAATGGTGACCTCCATGGCCACCTCGCCGATCATGGTCAGCGGCGCCAGAACGGCCGCCAGGGTGTATTCCCGGACGCACCGGGCTAATCTTCGTATCAAAGCGTCATTCTCCTTCCTTGCAGCGGCACCTGCCGCCGGCAGATTTGGCGTTCTCCACCATTCGGTCCAGAAGCGCGTTGAGGGTCATAAGCTCCTCCGGGGTGAAGCCCTGGGAGAGCATGGCCTCCAGGTCGTCCAGGCGCTGCTTGGTGTGGTGGGCGGCGTCCAGGCCCTCATCGGTCAGCAGGATACGCTTGCGCCGCCGGTCTGTCCCGTCCTGCTCGAAGGTCACAAGCCCCCGCTCCGCCATGCGCTCCAAGATGCCCGTGGCCGTGGGGTGCTTGATGTTGAAGCGCACCTCGATGTCGTGCTGGCAGGGGGGCTGGGCGGAGGTCATGTCCAGATACCCCAGCAGAAAGGACTGCATTCCCGTGATGCCCAGCTCGTGGGTGGATTCGTCGGCGATCCGCCGGAAGCTGTTGGAGATGAACCGCACCTTCTGCCCCAGACGGGCGCCGTTGTTTTCGCTTTCCGTGTCACTCACCCTCTCAAAACGTCGTATGCGACATTTAAAACGTCGTATGCGTCTTATTATAGAAACTTTTTTCAGCCCGGTCAAGTGTAAAAGGGGAAAGAAACAGTGGAAATCCCGGCGGGAATATGGTAAGATTGACATACGAGGTGACACCATGGATTTTTTCGCTTTTGACCTGACGGAGACACAGCTGGGGAACCTGTCGTCCCTGGCGCTGGCCCACATCGGGGACGCGGTGTATGAGCTGATGGCCCGGTCGTATCTGGTGGCCCGGGGCAAGGAGACCAACCACTCCCTCCACCGGGCCACGGTGGCCCTGGTGGCGGCCCCGGCCCAGGCCGCCGGGGCGGAGCGGATCGGGCCGCTGCTGACGGAGGAGGAGCGGGAGGTCTACCGCCGGGGCCGGAACGCCAAGGTGCATACCGTCCCCCACGGGGCTACCCCGCGGGAGTACCACGCGGCCACGGCCCTGGAGGCGCTGTTCGGGTATCTTTACATCAAGGGGCGGCGGGAGCGGCTGAATGAGCTGTTCGCCGCCATGCTGGAGGGGAAATAATGGCCTTTGACGCCTTGTTTTTACGCTGTTTGAAGGGCGAGCTGGAGCGGGAGCTGACCGGGGCGCGGATCGAGAAGATCCAACAGCCGGCCCGGGGTACCCTGCTGCTGACGGTGAAGGGGGAGCGGCGGCGGGAGCTGCTGATCGGCGGCTCCTCCGGCGCGCCGCGCCTGCACTTCACCGGGGAGGCGCTGGAAAAGCCCCAGGAGCCGCCCATGTTCTGTATGCTCCTGCGTAAGCACCTCACCGGGGCGCGGATCATGGAGGTGTCCATGCCCGCCACGGACCGGGTACTGCTTTTCCGCCTGGCCGCGCCGGGCCAGTTCGGCGAGGGCGAGGAGCGGGGCCTGGCGGTGGAGCTTATCGGCCACGCCGCCAACGTGATTTTGACAGACCGGGAGGGGATCATCACCGACTGCCTCTTCCGGGCCGGTTCCGCCGAGGACGCCCGGGCCGTCCAGCCGGGGTCGCGCTACCGCCTGCCGCCCCCGCAAAAGAAGCGTGACCTGCTGGCCCTGTCGGACCGGGAGATCGTCGAGCTGTGCGAGGCGCGCGACCCGGGGCGGCCGGTGGATCGGTGGGTGCTGGAGAGCTTCTTGGGGGTCTCCCCCCTGGTGGCCCGGGAGATGGCCTACCGGGCGGAGAGCGGACAGCTCGCGGCGGAGCTTTGCCGCCTGCGGGACGCGGTGCTGGCCGGGGGCCAGCCGTGCCTGCTGACGGGGCCGGAGGGCGCGCCCTTTGACTTCTCTTATATCCCGCTCTTTCAATACGGCCCGGGGTACGCCTTGGAGAAGGCGGAGAGCTTCTCCGCCCTGCTGGACGCCTTTTACGCCAAAAAAGACGCCGTGGAGCGGCGCCGCCAGCGGTCCGGGGAGCTGCGCCGGGCGGCGGGGACGGCCCGGAACCGGGTGATCCGGCGGCTGGAGGCCCAGCGGCAGGAGCTTTTGAATACGGAGAACAAGGACTGGCTGCGCCAGTGCGGGGATATCATCACCGCCAACCTCTACGCCATGAAAAAGGGCCAGACGGAGCTGGTGGCGGAGGATTTTTACGCCGGGGACGGCGCGATGCGGCAGATCGCTCTGGATCCGCAAAAAACGCCCCAGCAGAACGCCGCCCGGTATTATAAGGACTATACCCGGGCCAAAAGCGCCCTGGCGCACCTGACGGAGCGGATTGAACAGGGCCAGGAGGAGCTTTCGTACCTGGACAGCGTCCTGGAGGAGATCGACCGGGCGGAGACGGAGCGGGATCTGGCGGAGATCCGGGTCGAGCTGGAGGAGACGGGCTATCTGCGCGCCCCCCGGCAGAACCGCCGCCCCAAGCGCCAGCCCATTCAGCCCATGCGCTTTCGCTCCGGGGCGGGCCTGCTGATCCGCGCCGGCAGGAACAACGCCCAGAACGACCAGCTGACTTTGCGCGACAGCGCCAAGACAGACCTGTGGCTCCACGCCCAGAAGCTCCACGGCGCCCATGTGATCCTCTCCTGTGAGGGGAAAACGCCGGATCCCCAGTCCGTGCGGGAGGCGGCCTGCGTCGCCGCCTATTACTCCCAGGGCCGCGAGGCCGCCAAGGTGCCGGTGGACGTCACCCAGGTCCGGCAGATCAAAAAGCCCCCCGCCAGCCGCCCCGGCATGGTCATCTACCACACCTACCGCACCCTCCTGGCCGAACCCGACGAGGCCCTGGTGGAGAAGTTGCGGATAAAATAAAAATTAAAAAATTCTCCCCTAAAGCCTTGGGCCGCCTGTCCGGCGGCCCACTTTTTATGATTTTATTGATGCAACTTTTGAATAAGCCAAAAAATATGCTTGACATATGCTTTGATATAGCGTATAATGCGTATATCATAAAGCATAACCGCTCCGCGGTGCGGGGAAAGGGGGCGTCAGGCGAACAGGCCGCCGCTGAGCAGATTTTTCGTCATGCCGCTGAGCCTGTCCACCGCCAGGCCCTGATCCGTGGTCAGCCACATATACATAAGCTCGTAGCTCACCCCGGCCAGGCTCGCTTTTATGTACGGCAGCTGCCACACCTCGCACCGGAAAAGCCCGTCCAGCACCTGGGCGTCCTCCAGGAAGAAGCCCCGGTTGCACTCCTGGAAGAGATACCCCAGGCCCTGCTTGTAGAGCAGGGACAAAAAGTCCCGGCTCTCCCCCCAGAAGAGGAAGTAGTCGATGAGCAGCTCCTCCGGCTCCGGCAGGGCCGCCGTGAGCTTGTCCTGATACCGCTGAAAAAGCCCCCTCAGCAGATAGGTGAGGATATCCTCCTTCTTTTGAAAATTCGTGTAGAAGGTCTGCCGGGAAAGCCCCGCCCGCTCGGTGATGTCCGAGATGGTGATGTCCTTGAAGGGCTTATACATCATCAGCTTCAGCAGGGTCTCCGACAGGGCGTTCTTTGACCGCACCGCCATGGGATTTTCATATTTCCGTTCCAGCATTGAAGCGCCTCCTGGCCAAAAATGGTAAATTCAGGTCAATTTCTATGACAATTGTAATAGTTTTTACACCAATTGTCAAGCCTTATCCCGGGGCTTTTTTTCTGACCCTGTCCACATTTTAACGCCTGCCACTACGCAAAAAATGCCGAAAAGGCGCCGAAGGAGCGAAGGATCCACTTTTGTGGCCGCCAAGGCGGCCAGGGCGGCGGCGGCCATTCCGGGGAGGGCGAGCCACAGGAGCGCCTTTTTCTCCACCAGGCCGTTTTTCAGGTGGGCGATCACCGCCGCGGCGGAGGTGGGGAGGAAATAGAGCAGGTTGATCCCCTGGGCGGCGGCCTGCTCCATGTCGGCCGCCTGCGTCAGCCACAGCAGGAGCAGGGAGCCGCCCCCCAGGCCGTACCCGGACAGCACCCCGCAGACAAACCCCGCCAGCACGTCCAGCGCCCTCATCTCAGCACGCTCCTGACGCCGCCCGCCAGGATCAGCAGGGCGAAGGCCCGCCGCAGAAGGCCCGGCGGCACCCTTTTGAAGCTCAGCCCGGATACGATCCCTCCGGCCAGGCCCCCCAGAAGGTACGGCCACGCCGCCGGGAGGCTGATCCCGCCCCGGAGGGCGTAGGCCGCCGCCGACACGGCGCACAGGGGGAGCATCACGGCCACGCTGGTGGCGAAGGTCTTGCCGTCCTCCAGGCCCACCCAGCCCCGCAGCAGCGGCACCAGGGCCATTCCCCCGCCGCCCCCGAAGAACCCGTTGAGAAGCCCCGACACCGCCCCGGTGACGGCCAGCTTCAGCTTTGTCTTTCCGTCTATTTCCATAGCTTTACCGTTCCTTTTGCGTTCATCTGATTGAGGATCATCAGCCCGAAGGGGAAAAGCACCATGCCCGCCACCCCGCACAGCCGGAAGCCCCCGTACATGGCCAGCAGGGCCGCCGCCGGGGCCACGCCGAACTGGTCGCCGATGAGCTTCGGCTCCAGGCACTGGCGCACCAGCGTCACCAGCAGGTAGGTGATCAGCAGGCCCGAGGCCCTGGCCGTGTCCCCGCCCAGGAAGCTGGCGGCGGCCCAGGGCAGCAGCACGGCCCCCGTCCCGAACACCGGCAGGGCGTCGATAAGGGCCGTCAGCAGGGCGATGACCGCGCCGTACTCCACGCCGATCACCGTGAAGGCCGCCGTCAGCTGGGCGAAGGTGATGCCCACCAGCGCCGCCTCGGCCCGGAGCCACCGGCCCAGGCCGTCCAGCAGATCCTCCTTGACGGTATGGGCGGTCTTTCTCATGCCGTCCGGCACCTGCCTTGCCAGGAACGCCTTGACGGAGGGGAAGCCGGAGCTTATGAAGAACGAGCCGATGCCATAGGTGGCCACCGCCAGGATCGTCCCCGGCGCTCCGGCGGCCACGGCCCGGAGCCTTGCCAGCGCCCACTCGGAAAGCCGCGCCGGGATCTGTACGGCCCGCTCCCCGGCGGCCCTCATGGCCTCCTCCAGATACCCCCGCGCCCCCTCCGGGACGGCGGCGGTGACCCGCCGGAGGACACTCTCCAGCCGCTCCAGCACCTGGGGCAGTCCGGCGGTGAGCCGGGGCAGGGCCTCCAAAAGCCCCGCCGCCTCGTCCAGCAGCCGCACCACCACCAGGAGGAAGAAGCCCACCAGGGAGGAGAGTACCGTCAGCACGCACAGCGCCGAGGCGATCCCCCGCCGCAAATGGGCCTTCTCCGAGAGGAACTCCACCGCCGGTTCGCACAGCGCCGCCGTCAGGAAGGCCAGCAGAAAGGGCCACAGCATCGGAAGCAGAACCTTTACAAAAATCACAGCCCCCAGCACCGCCGCCGCGGCGTACAGCGCCGTCCGGGCCGCCCGTCTGACGCCCGCCTCCACCTGCTCCCCTCCTTGGCCCGCTCCCAGGCGGGCATATGACCGTTTTGTGAAAAATGACATTTTTTTCGCCGGTTATCCGCCGAATTTTCGCTTTTGCAGAAAGAAGAATCTGTTGCGAACCACGCCGTTTCGTGGTATGATAAGGAATAATCGTTGATCGTTAGTCAAAAGATTTCCGTTGCTCCTATTTTTTGAAGCTCCCCGTGGGGACTATTCACTTTGGAAAGAGGAACCGGCATGGTAAATATCGCCATACTTGGCTTTGGGACGGTTGGCTCCGGCGTGGCGGAGGTCATGCGTGAGAACGCCCAGAGCATCGCCCACAACGCCGCCGAGGAGATCGGCGTCAAATACATTCTGGATCTCCGGGACTTCCCCGGCTCCCCCTTCGCCGACAAAATGATCCGCGACTTCGCCCTCATCGAGTCCGACCCGGAGGTGCAGGTGGTGGTGGAGACCATCGGCGGCGTGGGGGCGGCCTACGACTTTACAAAGCGGGCGCTTCTGGCCGGAAAGAGCGTGGTCACCTCCAACAAGGAGCTGGTGGCTACCCACGGCCATGAGCTTTTGGAGATCGCCAAGCGCCTGAACGTCAACTATCTCTTTGAGGCCAGCGTAGGCGGCGGGATCCCCATTATCCGGCCCATCACCCAGTGCCTCACCGCCAACGAGCTGGACGAGATCTACGGCATTTTGAACGGCACCACCAACTATATCCTCACCCGCATGATCACCGACGGCGCTCCCTTCGGGGAGATTTTGAAGGACGCCCAGCGCCTGGGCTACGCCGAGGCCGACCCCACCGCCGACGTTGAAGGATATGACGCGGCGCGGAAAATATGTATTCTGGCGGATCTGTGCTTTGGCAAAAGCGTAGACCCGGAGAAGATCTCCGTGGAGGGCATCACCGGCGTGACGCTGGAGGACATCGAGTACGCCCGCCGTCTGGGGTATAAGCTCAAGCTCCTGGGCCGCGCCTACCGGCTCCCCGGCGGACGCATCACCGCCTATGTGGCCCCCCACCTCATCTCCAAGACGAGCCTCCTTTCCAACGTGGACGGCGTTATGAACGGCATCGTGGTACACGGCAACGCCCTGGGGGAGTGTATGTTCTACGGCGCGGGGGCGGGCAAGCGGCCCACCGCCAGCGCGGTGGTGGCGGACGTCATCGACGCGGTGAAGCACCGCAAGGCCCGGAAATACTTAGGCTGGGACGAATCGGACCCCGGCTACCTGGTGGACGCCGGGGACGTGAAGACCCGCTGGTATATCCGCACCGGCTCCGGCCTTTCGGCCATCGGCCGCGCCTTTGGCGACGTGCGGCTCATCAGCTACCCCGGGGAATACCCCGGCGCCGGCCCCGGCGAGTACGCCTTCGCCACGGAGGAACTGACGGGCCGGGAGCTGGCCGCGAAATGCGCCGGTATGGAGATACGCTCCAGGTTCCGCATCCTGTGACCCGGGAATAGAATGGTTAAGGAGCGTAATTCGCTACCCCTTTGCTATGACAGATTTTCATGAGAAGGAGGCCTCTTATGGCACTCATCGTACAAAAATTCGGCGGCAGCTCCGTGGCCGACGTGGAGAAGGTACGCCGCGTCGCCGGGATCATCTCGGAGTGTTACCGCGCCGGGAATGACGTGATCGTGGTCCTCTCCGCCCAGGGCAAGACCACCGACGGGCTGATCGCCAAGGCGCTGGAGTACAACCCCAGGCCCTCCAAGCGGGAGATGGATATGCTCCTCAGCACCGGCGAGCAGCAGTCCGTGGCCCTGTGCGCCATGATGCTCAACTCCATGGGCGTCCCCGCCGTCAGCCTCACCGGCTGGCAGGTGGACTTCAAGACAAACACCAACTATTCCAACGCCTCCATCAAGTCCGTGGGCTCCGAACGCATCAGAAAGGAGCTGGACGGCAGGCGTGTGGTGCTGATCACCGGCTTCCAGGGCGTCAACAAGTATGACGACATCACCACCCTGGGCCGCGGCGGCTCCGACACCTCGGCGGTGGCCATCGCGGCGGCCATGCACGCCGACCTCTGCCAGATCTACACCGACGTGGACGGCGTCTACACCGCCGACCCCAACAAGGTCAAGGGCGCCAAGAAGCTGGACGAGATCACCTTCGACGAGATGCTGGAGCTTGCCAGCATGGGCGCCAAGGTGCTCCACAACCGCTCCGTGGAGATGGCGAAAAGATATAACGTGGACCTGGAGGTGCTCTCCAGCTACGAGAGAAAACCCGGTACTAAAGTCAGGGAGGTAAAGAAATTGGAACAGGTAGAAGTCAGCGGCGTCGCCAAGGACGTCAACGTGGCGCGTTTCACCCTTGTGGGCATCAAGGACGAGCCGGGGATCGCCTTTAAGATCTTCCGCATCCTCGCCAACGAGAAGATCAACGTGGACATCATTATCCAGTCCCTGGGCCGCGACGGCAATCAGGACGTGACCTTCACCGTCACCCGCGCCGACGCCGAGGCCGCCCGGGAGTGCCTGGAGCAGAACGCCGATTCCCTGGGCTATCAGAAGCTGGATCTGGACACCCATGTGGCCAAGATCAGCATCGTGGGGGCGGGTATGCTCATGACCAGCGGCGTGGCCGTGAAGATGTTCGACGCCCTGGCGAAGAAGAAGATCAACATCAAGATGATCTCCACCAGCGAGATCAAGGTCTCCGTCCTGGTGGACGAGGACGACGCCGACAAGGCCGTTCAGGCCGTCCACGATAAATTCTTCGGGGACTAAAAAGGGAAAAAATGAGCAGCGGGCCGTCCCAAGACGGCCCGCTGATTTGTTGGGGGGGGAGATTTCGTCCAACGCATCGGAATTCGTTTAGCGGGCCGGCCGGGTGTCCGGCCCGTACGGGTAGATTGTGCGTTGGGGGAAAATAAAAAGATATGGGGAGGCCGTTGCGTATGACTGCGGGCCGCCTGGAGAGGCGGCCCCTACAAGTCCTATTGAAAGATTGTGCATACAACACAATTGCTATCCTTAAAAATCTTCCCGCGTATCGTATCTCTGAAAAACTTCCCCATATGTTGTAGGGGCCGCCTCTCTTGGCGGCCCGACATATTTTAATACGCGGCGGAGCCGCAACCTTTTTTGGGGGCCCCCATCGGGCCGTTGCCCGATGGGGAAAGGACGAGCCGAGCCTGCGCCTGAGGGCGAATACTTGGAGCCCGAGGTTAAGCGGCTCGCGCGAGGACGCGGCAAGGGCCGCAACCTTTTTATTTCCTCCCCTTAATCCTCGCCAATATTCTATAAAACACGGGGCGTTTTCCCGCCGGGATCTCCACGGTGATGCTCCCCTTCCCGGTCTTTACCACCGTGGGCCTGACGGTCTCCGGCTCCGCCGGGGCCGGTTCAGGCTCCGGCGCGGAAGACTCCCCGGCGGGGGCGCTCTCCTGTTCGGCCTCCGGCGCCGCGCCGTTCAGCTTCCACGCCCCGGCGTAGGCCTCCTCGTAGAAAAGCTCCTGGGAACAGAGACTCTCCGTCCCCTGCTCCACATAGTTATAGCTCCCGTCGGGGTCCTGCCGCCGCAGCTTGACGTTGTCGGAGAGCTGAAGCTCAAACATTCTGACGATGTGCGCCCTGATGGCCCCGTCTAAGATGGGCGCGGCCACCTCCACCCGCCGCTGGGTGTTGCGGGTCATGAAATCGGCGGAGGAGATATAGACCCGCCGCTCCTCTCCGACACCGATTATGTAAACCCGCGCGTGTTCCAGGAAGCGGCCCACGATGGAGTAGACGCTGATGTTGTCCGTGACGCCGGGGATCCCGGAGACCAGGCAGCAGATGCCCCGCACCAAAAGGTCGATCTTGACCCCGGCCCGGCTGGCCTCCACCAGCTTTTCGATGAGGCCCTTGTCCGTCAGGCCGTTGAGCTTAAAGCCCAGGTACGCCTCGCCCCCCGCCCGGGCCGTGGCGATCTGGCCGTCGATCATCTCCAAGATCCTGCCGCGCAGGCACGCCGGGGCCACCAGCAGGTACTTGGTGTCCTCAATGACTTCCCCCATGGAGAGGCAGTTAAAGACCCTGGCCGCCTCCGCGCCGATCTCCCGGTGGGCGGTCATCAGGGCGAAGTCGGTATAGAGCCGGACGGTGTCCTCGTTGTAGTTGCCGGTGCCGATCTGGGTGATGTACTCGATCTCCCCCTCATGCCGGCGGGTGATGAGCAGGAGCTTGGAATGTACCTTCATGCGCTCCAGGCCGTAGATCACCCGGCACCCGGCCTGCTCCAGCACCCGTGACCAGCCGATGTTGTTCTCCTCGTCGAACCGCGCCCGCAGCTCCACCAGCACGACCACCTCTTTGCCGTTCTCGGCGGCCTCGCACAGCGCCTCCACGATCTTGCTGTTGTGGGCCACCCGGTAGAGGGTCATCTTGATGGACACCACCTCCGGATCCTGGCCCGCCTCGTTGAGCAGGTGCTGGAAGGGCCTGATGGACTCGTAGGGGTAGCTGAGCAGCACGTCATGCTCCCGCACCTGGGGCGCGATGGGCCGGTGGGCGTCGATGTTGACGCTGTTCTGCGGCACCCGGCGGGGGTAGAAAAGCTCCGTCTTGTCCCGCAATACGTCCCGCAAAAAGCCCATGAAGCCCAGATCCAGGGGCGTGGAGGTGGCGAACAGGTGCCTTTTGGAAAGGCCCAGGTATTTCCGAAAAACGCTTCGCAGCTCGTCGTCCAGCCGCCCGTTGTAGTCAAGCCTCACCGGCTCCCGGCGTGTGCGGGAGCGGACCAGCTTCTCCATGGTCTTGCGGTAGTCCTCGGCGGACTTGAAGTCCGCCTCGTTGCCCGTCTCGTCCACGTCGATGTCCGCGTTGCGCACCAGGCGAATGAGGACGGAGCCCTCCACCCTGTACCGCTCAAAGACCCGGGGCAGGAAATGGCGGATCAGATCCTCCATCAGCACGAACCGCAGGCCCTCCCCCGGCAGAGGCACCAGCCGCCGGAGGCCCCCGTCCCCGCAGGGCACCACGCCCAGGCTCATCTGGCCGGACTTGCTGATGAGCTTTGCCACGGCGTAGATGGTCTTGTTCTTCAAAAACGGGAAGGGCTGCTTGCGCTGAATGATCTGGGGCGACAGCACCGGCAGGACGTCGGACAGGAAGTATTTTTCCAGATATGCCCTGGACTTGTCCTGGAGGCTGACAAACCGCACCAGCTCCACGCCGTAGTCGTGGAGGGCCACGAACAGATCCCGGAAGCTGGCGTCGCGCCGCTCAAAAAGCTCCCCTGTGCGGTTGAGGATAGACTTGATCTGCTGGGCCGAGGTCAGGCCCATCTTGTCGTCCGTCACCCCGTCCTTCAGGGTGTCGATGAGCGTCCCCACCCGCACCATGTAAAACTCGTCCAGGTTGGACTGGAAGATGGACAGGAAGTTCAGCCGCTCCCCCAGGGGGTTCCTGGCGTCCTCCGCCTCCTCCAGCACCCGCTCGTTGAATTTCAGCCACGAAAGCTCCCGGTTCTCAAAAAAGCCGCTCTCTTCGGCGGAACGCCCGTTTTTCTCGTCCATATCCTTATCCCCCGTTTAAAGGTTTTAATCCATGTTTTTTATCATACCACAGGATTCAAATAAATTCCACCCCCTTTCGCGCAAAAAATGCCGCCCCCGTTCTCGGGGGCGGCAAAGAGACGCTGCGTTTATTCGTTTCCGGGCTGCTTGCCGATGTAGGCCAGGATACCGCCGTCCACATAGAGGATGTGGCCGTTGACGAAATCCGAGGCCGGGGAGGCCAGGAACACAGCGGGGCCGGCCAGATCCTCCGCCTCGCCCCAGCGCTCCGCGGGGGTCTTGGCGATGATGAACTGGTCGAAGGGGTGACGGCTGCC
>CANPWM010000015.1 GCA_947584295.1 uncultured Oscillospiraceae bacterium
CCACCGTCATACGCAACGATTTCCCAATAATGATTTTGCTTTCCCCCAACGCACAACCCCCCGTACGGGCCGGACACGTCGTCGCGGAACCGGCTTAACCTCGCGTCCTCGCGCGGCGGGAACGCTTAGGCGCACGGTTCGCTCCTCCTTTCCCCATCGGGCAACGGCCCGATGGGGCCACCAATGCGGCCCGCCTATCGAATTTCGCAACGCCCTCCCAAAAAAGGTTGCGGCTTCTCGCCGCTTATTGAAAAATTGCGGGCCGCCTCTCCAGGCGGCCCGCCGTATTCCCATCAATCTCCCCTTCACCGCCGTACGGGCCGCCTCTTTAGGCGGCCCGCCGTCATACGCAACGATTTCCCAATAAATTTTACGTTTCCCTCAACGCACAATCTACCCGTACGGCCGGACACCCGGCCGGCCCGCCTTCCGAATTACGATTCCGCCTCCCCAACAAGGTTGCGGCGTTGCCGCTTATTGAAAATTTCGGGCCGCCAAGAGAGGCGGCCCCTACAATTTTTGGGGTAGCTTATCTGTAATTCGATGGGCCGTCGTGGGCGGCGGCCCCTACGGCGGTTAAATTAAATTCCCCGTAATTTGTTTGGCGGGCCGGCCGGGTGTCCGGCCCGTACAGGAACCTTGCGCAAAAAACGCAAACCCCGTGCGGGGGAATCGCCTTAATCCCCCCGCCCAAAGGGCGGGCCCCCTTATAAACTCCCTTTCCTTTTCCTCACCGCCTCGGTGAGAATATACTCGATCTGCCCGTTGATACTGCGAAAATCCTCCTCCGCCCAGGCGGCGATCTCATTCCACAGGGTATTGGAAAGCCTGAGCGGCACCTGCTTTTTGGCCCCCTCCTTCGCCTTCAGCTCCCGCTCCAGGGCCTCGATGCGCCGGAGCCTCTCCAGCAGGGCCTGTTCGCGCTCCTCCGGGGTCATCAGTAGATGCTCCCGGAATTGACGATGGGCTGGGCGTCCTTGTTGCCGCACAGCACCACCAGAAGATTGGACACCATGGCGGCCTTGCGCTCCTCGTCCAGATTCACCACCTCGTTCTCGTTGAGGCGGTCAATGGCCATCTTCACCATGCCCACGGCCCCGTCCACGATCTTCTGCCGCGCCGCGATAATGGCCACGGCCTGCTGGCGCTGGAGCATGGCGGCGGCGATCTCCTCGGCGTAGGCCAGGTGGGTGATGCGCACCTCCTCGATGGCAAGGCCGGCGGAGATCACCCGCTTTTGCAGCTCCTCCCGCATCATGTCCGCGATCTCTATGGCGGAGGAACGCAGGGTCTTCTCCTGCACGCCGTCGTCGTCATCGTCGTCGTCAAACACGTCGTAGGGGTACAGCCGCGCGATGTTGCGGATGGTGGAGTCGGTCTGGATGTTCAAAAACTCCTGAAAGTTCTCCACGGCGAAGGCCGCCAGAGTGGGGTTCTCCACGTGCCAGATCACCACCGCGCCGATGATGATGGGGTTGCCCAACACGTCGTTGACCTTCTGCTTTTGGTTGTTCAGCGTCTGGGTCTTGAGGGAAATGCCCTTGCCCACGCCCACAGAGACCGTGGCCGTCTTGCCCTCCGCCTGCATCTCCTTGCTCTTGGCCTGGGCGGCGCTGAGGGCCGCGTTGTAGGTGGGGCTGAAGGAGGTGACAAAGGGATTTACATAATAAAACCCGCTCTCCTTCACCGTGCCGTAGTACTTTCCGAACAGGGTAAAGACCCGCGCCTCGTTGGGCTTCACGATCTTCAGTCCCGCCAGCAGCACAGGGCAGACGATCCCGCCGAAGAGGAGGCCGACGAGGGCGAGAAGCACTCCGGGCATGTCCTCCCCGGTACTCACGCTCATGGCGATGCCGACGATGAACACCGCCACCCCCGCCAGTATCCCCACAATCAACAGGAGCAGCATAAGGCCGCCGGACTTGGGATGGAGCTCTTTTTCTTTGATATCTGTTTTCATGGATTTGCCTCCTTTTGATTTGGTATGATATCATAATGATATCATACCAATATCTCCCTGTCAAGGGGTTTTTTGTAAGAAAAAAATCCCGAAAAGGCCGACCGCAGGCGGCTTTTTCGGGATTTTCAAAAAATAATCAAAAATATTTTAAAATAATGCTTGACAAATGCTTTGCTATATGGTATAATGCGTTCGTAACTGAAAAAAGCGGCCTTTTTTTCCGGCGGGAGAGCGGATTTTCCCGGCGTCTGGTAAGCGCGCCCTGAAGGGGGCGGCCAACCGGCGGCCAGGCTCAGACGCCCAGCAGGCGGCACAGCTCCTCCGGCGTCTCCGCCGTCATGACGGCCCCGGCCGTCTCCAGCTCCTCCCGGGTGCCGTAGCCCCAGAGGACGCCGGCGGTGCGGATGCCGAAGGCCGCCGCCCCCTCCACGTCGTACTTCCGATCCCCCACCATCAGGGTGGCGGACAGGTCGGTGACGGGCAGGGTGTCCAGGATATAGCGGATCACGTCGGCCTTCTCCACCCGGCCCAGGGAGACCTCCGACCCGGCCATGAAGTCAAAATATTGGCTCAGGCCAAAATGCTCCATGACGATATCCACGCCCTTCTGCCACTTGGAGGAGGCCACCACCAGCCGCTTCCCGGCCTTTTTGCACCGGGCCAGCAGCTCCTCCACGCCGGGGTAGACGCTGTTTTCGTAGATGCCCCGGGGCAGATAGTACTCCAGATAATACTCCATGATCTCGTCATACCGCTCCAGCGGCACGCCATAGGTGACGGTGAAGGAGGTCCTCAGCGGGGGGCCTACCACCTGCTTCAGCTCCTGGTGGCTCTTGGGTTCGATGCCAAAGGCGCTCAAGGCGTGGTGGAAGGAATTCATGACGCCGGGGGCGGAGTCGGTAACGGTGCCGTCCAGGTCAAAAAGAAGGGTGTCGTAGCGGGACATGGTTTTACCTCACAGTTTCTTGATAAAGGCCCCGGCGGCCTTGAGCATCAGGCGTTTTTCCGTACCGGCGAAGTCCACGGTGAGCAGCGCGTCCCCGGGCATTTTCGTCACCTGGGTGACCGTCCCCTCACCGAAAGCCTTGTGGCGTATCCTGTCCCCCGGGGCAAGCTCCGGGAGGGCCGGGGCGGCGGGGGCGGAGGCCGCCGGACGGGTGGGCGCGCCGGAGACGACGGAGGCCCTTCTCGCAGGGCCGGAAGGGGGCTGATCGGCGCGTCCAAAGCCGCCGTAACCCCCCTGATACCCCCCTTGGTATCCCCCTTGACGACCCCCCTGATACCCCCCTTGGGGCCCGCTTCGGGGGGTCTGGGCGGCGCGTCCCCAGGCCGGTTCCCCGGCGCTCCGGCGCTCCCGGTACTCGTAGTCCAGATACTCCGGGTCCGGCTCGTGGCTGAAGCTGTCCCGAACCGGCAGCTCCGGCTTGTCGATATGCTCGTCTGGGATCTCCTCCACGAACCGGGAGACGGAATTGGACGTGGTGCGGCCAAAGAGCATACGCCGCCTGGCGGCGGTGAGGGTCAGGCGCTTTTTAGCCCGGGTCAGGGCCACATAGCAGAGCCTGCGCTCCTCCTCCATCTCCTCCGGCTCGCCGATGGTGCGGGCGGTGGGGAAGATGCCGTCCTCCATACCGGCGATGAACACCCAGGGGAACTCCAGCCCCTTGGCGGCGTGGACGGTCATCAGCACCACGCTGTCCTCCCCCGCCTCCAGGCTGTCAAGGTCGGTATACAGGGCGATCTCGTCCAAAAAGCCCGCCAAGGAGGGGGTCTCCGCCCGGGAGGCGTAGGAGATGATGTTACTTTTCAGCTCCTTGATGTTGTCGATCCTGGCCAGGGCCTCGTCGCTGTCGCCCAGGGCCGCCAGGTAGCCGGTCTTGTCCAGCATGGCGTCGTAGAAGTCCTCCAGGGGCATCTCCCCGGCCATTTTCCGCAGCTCCATCAGCAGCATGATGAAGCCCGTCAGCTTCCCGGCGGCGCTTTTCAGCTCCGGGTAACTGGCCGCGTCGGCGGCGATATCCAGCAGCGGGCGGCCCTTTTCAGCGGCGACGGCCCGCAGGCGCTCGATGGTGGTGCCGCCGATGCCCCGGGGGGGCGTGTTGATGATCCGCAGAAGCCGCAGATCGTCCGCCGGGTTATGTATGACACTGAGATAGGCGGTGATGTCCTTGATCTCCATGCGGTCAAAGAACCTGGTGCCGCCCACCACCCGGTAGGGGATACTCATGCGCTTGAAGGCGTACTCCAGGCGGTTGGACTGGGCGTTCATGCGGTACAGCACCGCGAAATCCCCCCAGCGCATCCCGGCGGCCACGCCGTCCACGATCCTGTCGGCTATGTAGGCGGCCTCCGCGTCGTCGTTCTCCGCCAGGTAAAGCTTCAGCTTCTCCCCCGCCCCGGCGTCTGTCCACAGCCGCTTGCCCCGGCGCTCCCGGTTGTTGCGGATAACGCTGTTGGCCGCCTCCAGGATATGGCCGGTGGAGCGGTAATTCTGCTCCAGCTTGATGATCCGGGCGTCCTGGAACCGCTTTTCAAAGCCCAGGATATTCTCGATGGTGGCCCCCCGGAAGCGGTAGATGCTCTGGTCGTCGTCGCCCACCACGCAGATGTTCCGCGTCCTGCCCGCCAGGTACGACGCCAGCATATATTGCAGGGCGCTGGTGTCCTGGTACTCGTCCACCAGCACATACTGAAACTGCCTCTGCCACTGCTCCCTGACCTCCGGGCAGTCGTGAAAGAGCTTGACGGTGTAGAAAATAAGGTCGTCAAAATCCAGCGCGTCGGCGGAGAGGAGACGCCGGGAGTACACGGTATACGCCTGGGCGATGGCCTTTTTCCGGGCGTCAAAGCCCTTTTCCGCCCCGGCGGCGTAGTCGGCGGCGGAGAGGAAGCTGTCCTTGGCCCGGCTGATCTCCCCTAAGACGCTCTTCACCGGGAACACCTTCTCGTCCATGTTCAGCTCCTTCAGCACCCGCTTCATCACCGCCTGGGAGTCGGCGGCGTCGTAGATGGCGAAGGATCTGTCGATGCCCAGCGCGTCGATGCTCCGGCGGAGGATCCGCACGCAGGCGGAGTGGAAGGTCATGGCCCACACGTCCTCCGCGCCGGCCCCCAGCCGCGCCTGGAGGCGGCTTTTCAGCTCCCCGGCGGCCTTGTTGGTGAAGGTGATGGCGATGATCCGCCAGGGCTCCACCGGCTCCAGGGCGCAAAGCGCCCGGATCTCCGGGGCGGGGGGCTTCTTCTCCTGAACGGCCCGCTCCAAAAGGGCCAGCTCCGTCTCCCCCAGCTCCTTGGACACCTCGCCGGAGTCCGAGGCCCTGCCGTAGCGGATAAGGTTGGCCACCCGGTCGATGAGGACGGTGGTCTTGCCGCTCCCGGCCCCCGCCAGCAGCAGCAGCGGCCCCTCCGTGGTCATCACAGCCTTGCGCTGCATATCGTTGAGGCGGGCAAAATCCCGGGCGATCAGCTCCCGGCGGGCCGCCACGAACCGTTTTTCAAGCTCCTGTCTTTCCATAAATACCCTGTTCCCTGTCTTTTCTCGATGTGGTCACCATTATACACCATGCCCGTCCAAAAGGAAAGCATAAAAATTTGACCGGGGCCCTGACGGGCCCCGGCCGATAGAAAAAGAGGATAAAATGAAAAAGGTGAGTTATCAGCGTTACTGATGTTATGTTACCTCAAATCTGTTAAGAGAAAAACAGCTTTATGTTGCGAAAGTGTTAAATCGGCATTTAAATTTTGTTCATTAAATCATGAGATATTATTAAAGGCTCAATCCGAACCAGGCGTTGTCCGCCGGGGTCTTGACGGAGTCGGCGTGGAGCAGGACGAAGGGGGCGGACTCGTCCCCCTGCCGCAAGGGCGTTCTGTAAGAAAAATGGGTACAGCCCACGGCCCGGGAGGCCAGGGCGGCGGCGTTGTAGACGCTGCCGGAGGGGACGATCAGCTCCCGGATAAGGGCCCGCTCCCCCTCCTTTTCCACGGCGGCGCAGCACCGCGCGCCGTCGGAGACCAGGTAATAAAGCCCGCCGCCGGAACGCCGGTATTTCCGCTCCAGCACCTCCAGGGCGCGCAGCTCGACGTCGATATACTCCCGCCCGTGGAGCAGCTCCTCCCGCAAGGCGGCGTACCCCCGCACCGTCACCAGGGCGGCGCTGCCGTGGAGGGGGATCTCCACATCGGAGCAGTCCTGAACCATGGCGGCAAAGGCGGGGCGGAAGCCGAATTTTTCAAACCAGCCGAAAAGGGACGGCTCCGTGGGGCAGACGGCCCCCAGGCCGCTGCGGGTGGCCTCCTGGACGGCGGCGGCCAGCACCTTGCCGCCGTAGCCCCGGCCCCGGAAGGCCGGGTGGGTACCCAGGGCATGGACGATCCGGCAGGGCGTCCAGCTCCCCTCGGAGATAAAATCGCCGATCTTCAGTATGTAGGCGGCGGAGACGATCTCCCCGTCCGCCAGGTACACCCAGGCCATGCCGGGGGCGTAGAGTTTTTCAAAAAAGCTGTCGATATGCTCCGGGTCGTCCCGGAACACATCGCTCCACAGGCGCTTCAGGGCCGCCTCGTCGCCGGGGAGGGATCTTCTCAGTTCTTCCATAGACGGTAAGTTTCCTTTTCCGAAAGGGTGATGTGGGGGTGAGGGAAAATCAGCTCCGGCCGTAAGTCTCGGGGCAAAGCTCCAGGATCCTGGCCTGGAGGGCCTTTAAGTCCACGAAGGTGTCCGGCTTTTTCCGGGGATCCCGCAGGAGGGCCGCCGGGTGGTAGAGGGCGGTGTACTGCACGCCGCCCACGTCAAAGAACTTCCCATGCTCCTGGGTGATCTTGAAGTCGGGCTTTATCAGCACCTGGGCGGCGATGCGCCCCAGGCACACGACGATCCGGGGCTTTATAAGCTCCATCTGCGCCCGGAGCCAGCCGATGCAGGCCTCCTGTTCGGTACCCAGGGGGTCGCGGTTCTTGGGGGGGCGGCACTTGACGATGTTGGCTATGTAGACGTTTTTCCGGCGGTCAAGGTCGATGAGGGTCAGCATCACGTCCAGAAGCTGGCCGCCCCGGCCCACAAAGGGTTCCCCCTGGAGATCCTCGTTCTCCCCGGGGCCCTCGCCCACGAACATCACCCGGGCGTCCCGGACCCCCACGCCGAACACAAGGTTGGTGCGCGTCTGGCACAGGGCGCATTTGGCGCATTGCTCAGCGGCTTTTTCAAGCTCCTCCCAGGTCATAGGCTGTCCCTCCGTTTTTTCTGTCTTTGCCAAGTATAGCACAAATCGGGAAAAATGCAAGGGGATAAGCATGGCTCTCATAGGCGAAACAGCGGGCCGTGTTTCCGAAAAACTATCGTTCAACGCCGTAGGGGCCGGACACCTGGCCGGCCCGCCGGATTGCAGATAGGCTTTCCCATATGTTGTAGGGGCCGCCTCTCCAGGCGGCCCGCCGACATACGCAACGGCCTCCGCTTTTTGCGTTTATTTCGTACAACGATTCCGTAGGGGCCGCCGTCCCCGGCGGCCCGTCCATCGTTGATTGACAGCCCGGATATTGACCGGGACGGGTCGCCCGGGAGGGCGACCCCTACGGCGGTTATATTAAATTTCCCGTAATTCGTTTGGCGGGCCGCATTGGGGGCCCCATCGGGCCGTTGCCCGATGGGGAAAGGAGGAACGAACCGTACGCCTGAGCGTTCCCGCCGCGCGGGGACGCGAGGTGAAGCCGGTTCCGCGACGACGCGTCCGGCCCGTACGGATAATTTTTACGTTGGGGGGAAGCGAAAAAATTATTGGGAAACCGTTGCGTATGACGGTGGGCCGCCGTGGGCGGCGGCCCGTACAGCCATTAACGAAACAGCTCTATTAAACGCCGTAGGGGCCGCCGCCCACGGCGGCCCATATTTTTTAATATGCGGCGAAGCCGCAACCTTTTTGGGGGGCGGCATCGAAATTCGATAGGCGGGCCGCCAAGAGAGGCGGCCCCTACAAGCCCTAATGAAAGATTTTGCGAAAAATTGAGAAAAAATCTTCCTCAAAAGCCGTAGGGGCGGGTTCAAAACCCGCCCGAAATGGGAATACGCGGCGAAGCCGCAACCTTTTTGGGGAGGCGAAGCGTAATTCGTTTGGCGGGCCGGCCGGGTGTCCGGCCCGTACGGAAATTGGTTCGTTGGGGGAAAATAAAAGATATGGGGAAGATGTTGCGCATGACGGTGGGCCGCCGTGGGCGGCGGCCCGTACGGCCATTAACGAAACAACTCAATTAAACGCCGTAGGGGCCGCCGCCCACGGCGGCCCATATTTTTTAATACGCGGCGGAGCCGCAACCTTTTTAGGGGGGCGGCATCGTAATTCGTTTGGCGGGCCGCCTGGAGAGGCGGCCCCTACAAGGGTATACGAGAGGTTTGCGGGAATTCGGTAGACCGCCCGCCGCCGTCAGCTTTTGTCGCCCGGTTTGAAGATGACGCTGACCAGGTAGCCGAAGAACACCGCCGCGCCGATGCCGCCCGCGGCGGCGGTGAAGCCGCCGGTGAAGGCACCCAGAAGGCCCTTCTCCTCCACGGCCTTTTTGACGCCCTTGGCCAGATTGTTGCCAAAGCCGGTCAGCGGCACGGTGGCCCCGGCCCCGGCCCAGTCGGCGAAGGGCTGGTAGATCCCCAGCGCGCCCAGCAGCACCCCCGCCACCACGAAGGCGGTGAGGATACGGGCGGGGGTGAGCTTTGTCTTGTCGATGAGGATCTGGCCGATGACGCACAGCGCCCCGCCGGCCACGAAGGCCCTGACGTACTGCATGATGTCGAATTTCATTTCCTGTCCCTCCTATTTCGTCCTGGAGATAGCCACGGAGCAGGCGATGGAGGGGATACTCTCCCCCTGCATGGTGGTGGTGGGGGAGAGCAGCGCCCCCGTGGCGGTGAACAGGATCCTGTTCCAGCGCCCCTCCCGCATCCCGTTCAGCAGGTAGCCGCACAGCACCGTGGCTGCGCAGCCGCACCCGGAGCCGCCGGAGTGGACGTCCTGCTTTTTCCTGTCGAAGATCAGCAGGCCGCAGTCGGCGTGGCGGGGGGCCAGCTCCACCCCGTCGGCGGCGAAGAAATCGCACAGGATCTCGCTGCCCACGGCACCCAGGTCGCCGGTGACGATGAGATCGTAGGCCTCCGGCCCCACGGACAGATCCTCCAGGTGGCGCTTGATGGTGTCGTAGGCCGCCGGGGCCATGGCCGCGCCCATGTTGTTGGCGTCCGTCACGCCGTTGTCCACGATCCGGCCGGGGGTCACATGGGTCACATAGGGCCCCGGCCCCTCCGCCGTCAGCACCGCCGCCCCGGAGCCGGTGACCGTCCACTGGGCGGAGGGGGGCCGCTGGCCGCCGTACTCCAGCGGCGTGCGGAACTGGCGCTCGGCGGAGCAGAAGTGGGAGCTGGTCACCGCCATGGCGCTGTCCGCGAAGCCCCCGTCCACGGTGAGGGCCGCCAGGGCAAGGCTCTCGGCCATGGTGGAGCAGGCCCCGTAGACCCCGAACAGGGGGATATTGGAGTCCCGCACGCCGAAGGTGGTGCCGGTGCACTGGTTGAGGAGGTCGCCGCAGAAGAGGCAGTTGATCTGGGCGTTGGACATGGACGCCTTGGACAAGGCGAGGCCCACGGCCTTTTTCACCAGGGCGCTCTCCGCCTTCTCCCACGTCTTTTCCCCCAGGAAGGAGTCCTCGCTGATGAAATCGAAGCTGTCCCGGAGGGGGCCTTCGCCCTCCTTCTTCCCCACCACGCAGGCGTGGCCCGCCAGGGAGGGGGGATTTGAGAGGGCAAAGGTCTGCTTTCCCAAAAGTTTTGATGCCATACTATTCACCCGTTGTCTTTGATTTTTCGCTTCTATTTTTTCACGCCGGGCGCAAATAATACACGGCATCGAAGCCGAGGGCCGGCGTTTGGCGAAATTGCCGGAGCCGCCCGCTTATACACCTTTTATTTTCAGAGAGAAAACGGTTGACAGGAGGGGGCAAAAAGTGTTATCCTACCACCAATATAAAGAGAAAACGGAGGAGAGAATATGGCTTTTTATTACAGCGAACCGTCCCGCACCTTCAGCGAGTATCTTCTGGTTCCCGGCTATTCCGGCCCCAACTGCGTCCCCGACAACGTGAGCCTTAAAACGCCCCTGGTGAAATTCAAAAAGGGCCAGGAGCCGGCTATCTCCATGAACATTCCCATGACCTCCGCCATCATGCAGGCCGTCTCCGATGACAAGATGGCCGTGGCCCTGGCCCGGGAGGGCGGCGTAAGCTTTATCTACGGCTCCCAGTCCGTGGAGGATCAGGCCGCCATGGTGGCCCGTGCCAAGGCCTATAAGGCGGGCTTCGTCATCTCCGATTCCAACGTCAAGCCCACCGCCACCCTAAACGAGATGCTGTCCATCGTGGAGCGCACCGGCCACAGCACCGTGGCCGTCACCGAGGACGGCGGCCCCAACGGCAGGCTCCTGGGCATGGTCACCCGCCGGGACTACCGGCTCTCCCGTATGACCGGCCTTGAGGCGGTGGAGAGCTTCATGACCCCCCTGGACAAGCTGGTGACCGCCCCGGCCTCCACCACCTTGAAGGAGGCCAACGACCTTATCTGGGAGCATAAGGTCAACACCCTGCCCATCGTGGACGACAAGGGCGGGCTTATCTATTTCGTCTTCCGCAAGGACTACGACTCCCACAAGGAGAACCCCCTGGAGCTGCTGGACGCGGGCAAGAAATACGTGGTGGGCGCGGGCATCAACACCCGCGACTACGCCAAGCGCGTCCCCGCCCTGCTGGACGCCGGGGCCGACGTGCTGTGCATCGACTCCTCCGAGGGCTTTTCCGAGTGGCAGCGCATGACCATCGGCTGGATCCGCGAGCATTACGGCGACAGCGTGAAGGTGGGCGCAGGCAACGTGGTGGACGCCGAGGGCTTCCGTTTTCTGGCGGAGGCCGGGGCGGACTTTGTGAAGGTGGGCATCGGCGGCGGCTCCATCTGCATCACCCGGGAGCAGAAGGGCATCGGCCGCGGACAGGCCACCGCCCTCATCGACGTGTGCGCCGAGCGGGACAGGTATTTCCAGGAGACGGGCGTGTACGTCCCCGTCTGCTCCGACGGCGGCATCGTCCACGACTACCACTTCACCCTGGCGCTGGCCATGGGCGCGGACTTTTTGATGCTGGGGCGGTATTTCGCCCGGTTCGACGAGTCCCCCTCCCGGCGGGTTTCCATCGGCGGCAACTACATGAAGGAGTACTGGGGCGAGGGCTCCAGCCGTGCCCGGAACTGGCAGCGCTACGACGTGGGCGGCAAGGAGGGCATGGCCTTTGAGGAGGGCGTGGATTCCTACGTCCCCTACGCCGGTTCCCTCCACGACAACGTGGCCCTGACGCTCTCCAAGGTGCGGCATACCATGTGCAACTGCGGCGCGGTGACTATCCCGGAGCTTCAGCGCAAGGCGAAGCTCACGCTGGTGTCCGCCACCTCCATCGTGGAGGGCGGCGCCCACGACGTGGTGCTGAAGGAGAACACCGTCAACGGCGGGAAGAAATAAATTTACGTGATATAAAAGCGATACCACCCATCGGAAGATGGGTGGTATTTTTCGTAAGGGGGTATTGTGACGCGGGCAGAGATGACGAGAAGGGGGGATATTATCCAAAAGTTGTAGGGGCGGGTTCTAAACCCGCCCGTCGAATTGCAGAAAAGCTTTTCCATATGTTGTACGGGCCGCCTCTCTTGGCGGCCCGCAATTGGGGCCCCATCGGGCCGTTGCCCGATGGGGAAAGGACGAGCCGAGCCTGCGCCTGAGGGCGAATACTTGCAGCCCGAGGTTAAGCGGCTCGCGCGAGGACGCGGCGGAGCCGCAACCTTTTTCGGCGGGCTTTATTTTTCCCCGTAGAAGAGGAGCTTCAGCATGGATTTGGCCACGTCCCACCAGGTGAGGCGGGCCACGGCGTCGGCGGCGACGATGGGCGTCTCGGAGAGGACGCTCCCCCGGAGGGTGACGGTCATGACCCCCACCTCCTGGCCAGCCTCCACGGGGGCCTGGAGCGTCTCGTCCGTCTCCACCTTCACCTCCAGGGCGGAGGCGTCGGTTTTCCGCACCAATAGTCCCGGGGTCTCCGGGATCACAGGCTGGACGAAGCCTGTCTTGCCCAGGGTCACGGGGATAGGCGGCAGCACTTCGGCGGGGCGGGGGTCTGCCAGGGTGTAGGCTCCGAAGGCGTAGCTTAAGAGCGTCTTGGCGCTCTCGAACCTGTCCGCCGAGGAGGCGCAGTGGAGCACCACGGCGATATACTCCACCCCGTCCCGCTCCGCCGTGGCGGAGAGGCAATGCCCGGCGGCGGAGGTATAGCCGGTTTTCAGGCCCGTGGCCCCCGCGTAAAAGCGCACCAGCTTGTTGGTGTTGGACAGGCCGAACTGGCCGTCCCGCACTGTGTCCATCCAGATGGTGGTGTACTCCTTGATCCACTCGTGGCGGATAAGCTCGCGGCTCATGATGGCGATGTCCCGGGCGGTGGTCAGATGCTCCGGATCGTCCATAAGGCCGGTGCAGTTGGTGAAGTGGGTGTTCACCATGCCAAGCTGGGCGGCCCGCTCGTTCATACGGGCGGCGAAGGCCTGCTCAGAGCCGGCCATATGCTCCGCCACAGCCACGGCGGCATCGTTGGCGGAGGACACCACGATGCACTTGAGCATCTCCCGGAGGGGCATCTGCTCCCCCTCCTCCAAAAACACCTGGCTGCCCCCCATACCGGCGGCGTAAGCGGAGCAGGTGATGGTGTCGTCCAGACTCAGCGCACCGGAGTCCACCGCCTCGACGATGAGCAGGATCGTCATGACCTTGGTGACGGAGGCGGGGCGCAGGCGCTCGTCGGCGTTCTTCTCCCACAGCACCGTGCCGGTCTCCTTCTCCATCAGAATGGCCGAGGGGGCGGGTACGTCCAGGCCCTCGGCGGTGGTGGGGATCACCCCCTCCTCAAACAGCCCCGCCGGCAGCTCCTCCTCCGGCTCGGACTCCATGGACGTCTCCAGATCGTCCCCCTGGGCGTAGGCGGCCAAAGCCGTGCCGGTGAACAGCAGCACGGCGGCCAACAGCCCCGACAGTATTTTTTTCCGCATAGCGCGTCCCTCCTTTTCACGATACAAGAGAATATGTGGTCAAGTTTTAAATATTCCTCTTGAAATTTTCGGAGAGGTGTGGTATAGTAATTGTCACGCGGATATAGTTCATCGGTAGAACGACGGCTTCCCAAGCCGTAGAGGTGGGTTCGATTCCCATTATCCGCTCCAAAAGAAAACCCCGCCGAAAGGCGGGGTTTTCTTTTGGGCGGATAATGGGATACCTTTTACCCCAACAGCAATTTGTCGTCGGCCTCGGTGGAGCCGGTGGTCTGGCCGAATTTAGCCAGCAGATCCTCCACGGTCAGGTGCTTCTTGTCCTCGCCGGAGATATCCAGAACGATCTTGCCCTCGAACATCATGATGAGGCGGTTTCCGTGGTCGATGGCGTCCCGCATATTGTGGGTGATCATCAGGGTGGTCAGGTTGTCCTTCTTCACCACCCGTTCGGTGGCCTCCAGCACCTTGGCGGCCGTCTTGGGATCAAGGGCGGCGGTATGCTCGTCCAGCAGCAGCAGGTCGGGCCGCCGGAGGGTGGCCATCAGCAATGTCAGCGCCTGGCGCTGGCCGCCGGACAGCAGGCCCACCTTGGTGGTCAGCCGATCCTCCAGGCCCAGATCCAGGATCTTCAGCATCTCCTTATACTCGCCCCGCTCCCTGGCGGTGATGCCGCGCTTTAAGGTGCGGCGCTGGCCACGGCGGGCCGCCAAGGCCAGGTTCTCCTCGATCTGCATGGAGGCGGCGGTACCCATCATAGGATCCTGAAAGACCCGTCCGATGTATTTGGCGCGCTTATGCTCTGCCAGGTGCGTCACGTCCACGCCGCCGATGGAGATGGTGCCCTCGTCCACGGGCCACACGCCGGCGATGGCGTTGAGCAGGGTGCTTTTGCCCGCGCCGTTGCCGCCGATGACGGTGACGAAGTCCCCGTCGTCCAGATGCAGATCGACGCCCCGCAGGGCCGTCTTTTCGTTGACGGTACCCGCGTTGAAGGTCTTGCGGACGCCTGTGACGTCAAGCATGGCTCCGGCCCCCTTTCTTAGCCTTTTTGGTGAAATATTTCTTCTTGAAGTGGGGGATCGCCAGGAACACGGCCACCACGGCGGCGGTCAGGAGCTTCAGATCCGTGGACTCCAGCCCCAGGCGCAGCACCAGGGTGATGACCATGTAGTAGATGATGGCGCCCAGCACGGCGGACAGCAGCTTCAGGGCGAAGTTGCGGAACACCTTTTTGAAAAGCACCTCGCCGATAATGACGGCGGCCAGACCAATGACAATGGCGCCGCGGCCCATGTCGATGGTGTTGCTGCCGGAATACTGGGCCAGCAGGGCGCCGGACAGGGCCACAAGGCCGTTGGACACCACCAGGCCCAGCACCTTGGTCTTGTCGGTGTTGATGCCCTGGGCCCGGGCCATATTGCCGTTGGAGCCGGTGGCGCGCAGGGAGGAGCCCAGCTCCGTACCGAAGAACCAGTACAAGAGGGCGATGACCGCCGCTACGGCCAGGATCAGCAGGATCAGCGGGTTATTCAGCCCCAGACTGCGCACGAACCGGGAGGACACCAGCAGGGAGTTCCTGTCGGGACTCAGCGCCAGGGACGCCTTGGTAGGCGACGTGTCCCCGATGGCCATGATGCGCAGGTTCAGGGAGTAGAGCGCCAACTGTGTCAGTATGCCCGCCAGAATGGCCGGTATTCCGCAGGCGGTGTGGAGCAGGCCCGTGACAAGGCCCGCCAGCATACCGGCGATGATGGCCATCAGCAGGGCCAGCCACGGATCCCACCCCATGGTGATCAAAACGGCGCACACGGCGCCTCCCGTGGTCAAGGAGCCGTCCACCGTCAGGTCGGCGATGTCCAGGATCTTGTAGGTGATGTATACGCCGATGGCCATGACGCCCCAAATAAGCCCCTGTCCGATGGCGTTGGGGAGCGAATTGAAAAACGACTGGATCATGTTCATGATTCGTCCTCCTGGATTTCTTTTGCGCGGGAAAATACGAAAAAAGTGGGAATGGGATCCCCTTTCCCGCTTTTTAATTAGATGCGCATTTAGTCGGCGATAGCGGTGTAACCCTCGGGAATGGTGATGCCCAGGGCCTCGCAGTTGGCGGCGTTATACATCTTGTCCAGGGTGGTGTCAAAGGCGATGGCGGACTCGGAGACCTTGGTCTTGCCGTTGAGGATATCGGCGGCCATGCGCCCGGTGATCTGGCCCAGCTCATAGTAGCTGATGGACAGGGTGGCGACGCCGCAGCCCTTGCAGATACTCTCCTCGCCGGCCACAACGGGCACCTTGGCGGGAAGGACGACGTTGGCGATGGTCTCGGTGTTGTCGGCGGCGGTGTTGTCCGTGGGGATGTACAGCACGTCGGAGGCGTCACAGGCGGTCTGGGTCACGGAGGGCAGATCGTTCACGTCGGTGAAGGCGTAAGCGGTGCAGGTGTAGCCCATGGTCTCCAGGTAGCCCTTGATAGTCTCCACCTGGTAGACGGAGTTGGCCTCGGCGGAGCAGTAAAGGAGGCCGACGTTCTTGGCCTCGGGGAACAGCTCCTGGATCACGGCCGCCTGCTGGTCCAGGGGGGCCAGGTCGGAGGTACCGGAGATGTTGCCGCCCAGGACCTTGTCCTCGGTGGTGTCCAGGTTCAGCGCCACGCCGTAGTTGGTGATGGCGGTGCCAAGAATGGGGATAGTGTCGGTGGCCGCGGCGGCGGCGGTGAGGGAGGCGGTGGCGTTGGCCAGGATCAGATCCACCTTCTCAGAGATGAAGCCGTCCACGATGGTGGTGCAGTTGGCAGGCTCGCCGCCGGCGTTCTGTTCGTCAAACTTCACCTTGTCGCCAAATTCCTCGGTGAGCGCGTCCTTGAAGCCCTGGGTGGCCAGGTCAAGGGCCGGATGGGGGGCCAGCTGGCAGATGCCCACGTTGAAGGTCTTGTCCTTGTCGGACTCGCCGCAGGCGGCCAGCGCCAGGATCAGGCTGAGCGCCAGTACGACGGTCAGCAGCCGGGAAAGCTTTTTCATAAATTATACTTCCTTCCGAAATTTATTTCTTTACCGTTTTGTGCAGTTAAAGTAACCGACTTTAAAAATATTAACTTATTTTTGCCGCACTGTCAAGCGAAATAATGACGTTTTTACCCATCATTTCCCGGCCGGGAATTGTGCAGGGAGACATTTCCGCGGCAGCCGCGGGGCGGCGGATCGGCGAAATACGCAACGAATTTTCAATAATGATTTCGCTTTCCCCCCAACGCACAATTCCCCCCGTACGGGCCGGACGCGTCGTCGCGGAACCGGCCCAATGGGGCCCCAAAATGCGGTCCGCCCATCGAATTACTGAACATCTATCAATCAGCCTTGTAGGGGCCGCCTCTCTTGGCGGCCCGCCGTCTTACGCAACATTTCCCCCATATCTTTTATCTCCCCACAACGCACCAACCTCCCGTACGGGCCGGACACCCGGCCGGCCCGTCGAACGAATTCCCGGTGCATTACGTTGTATGCACCCGTAGGGGCCGCCGTCCCCGGCGGCCCGTCCCGATCATTCCCCGGGCGGTCAATCAACGGTGGACGGGTCGCCCGGGAGGGCGACCCCTACGAAAGCGTAAGAATGAGCCGTTACGAAATTCGATGGTTCCACGGGCCGCCAAGAGAGGCGGCCCCTACAACCACTGACGAAACAGCTCAAATAATCGCCGTACGGGCCGCCGCCCACGGCGGCCCACAATGGGAATACGCGGCGGAGCCGCAACCTTTTTGGCGGGCGGAATCGAAATTCGATAGGCGGGCCGCATTGGGGGCCCCATCGGGCCGTTGCCCGATGGGGGAAGGAGGAGCGAACCGTGCGCCTGAGCGTTCCCGCCGCGCGAGGACGCGAGGTGAAGCCGGTTCCGCGACGACGCGTCCGGCCCGTACGGATAAATTGTTCGTTGGGGGAAAATAAAAAGATATGGGAAAGATGTTGCGCATGACGTGGGCCGCCGTGGGCGGCGGCCCGTACGGCCATTAACGAAAATTTTACGGAATGAATTACAATACCCGTATGTTCGGAAGGAGGGGGTTGGAGGGGGAACCCTGATGGTTCCCCCTCCGATTTGATCCTGCTCCACATAAAGAAATCCCTGTCCTGACGGACAGGGATTTCTTTATGTGGAGCGGCCTACGAGGCTCGAACTCGCTACCTCCACCTTGGCAAGGTGGCGCTCTACCAGATGAGCTAAGGCCGCGCGGAACGGTGTTTATTATAGCCGCTCCGTTTTGGTTTGTCAAGAGTTTATCCAAAAATATTTTTACCAGCCTGCCGGGGGCGACAGGGGGCCGGGGTTATCCGCCGGAGGGTCAAACTCCGGGCCGTAGAGGGAGGGGCCGGAACACCAGGGGTAGAGGGTGGCGTCCCACCAGTAACCGGCGGAGTACTGCTGGTCGTCGTTTTTCAGCGGCGCGGCCTCCGGGTCGAAGGCGGTCATATCCACATGGTAGAGCTGGCCGTTGTCCAGCCGCACCAGGTTCCAGGCGTGGTCGCGGTTATAAAAGCGCCCGCGTATGACGCGGCACTCGATGCCCAGCAGGTCGCACAGCAGCTTAAGGCCCATGGCGTAGCCCTCCCCGGCGGCCTTGCCCTGATCCAAGGCCCCGTAGGCGGTCATGGCGCTGTACCGGCGGGCCTGGGCGTCGGAGGTGTCCACGCTGCCGTCATATTCCACGTTCTGGCTGAAAAACTCCGCCAGGGCCATCAGGCGCTCCTGGTTGGTACCGGCGGGGATCCCGGCGGCGATCTGGGCGGCCCGGGCGGTCAGGGCGGCCCTGCGCTGCTCCACGGTGGGGTCGTCGTAGGGGTAAGTAAAGACGATCTCCAGGATCCGCTCCGGCCCTGTCTCCGGGTAGGCGGTCACGGTATAGGTGGGAATGTAAAGGATATCGCCGGGACTGCCGTAGTAGGCGTTCTCCACGGCGGCTTCCACGGCGTCCTCCCCCATATCCTCCCCGGTGAGCTTCACGGTGACGCTCTCGGCCCGGCGGGCCATGGCCTCCCGCATCAGCTCCTCCAGGGGCTCTTCCCCGGCGCAGACGGGGATCCCGGCGGCCTCCTCCGGGGTGTGGCGGTAGATCACGGAGACGCTGACCTCATAGAAGGACACCAGGCGGTTGACGCTGTAATTGATGAAGTACACGCAGTAGGCGCCCAGGGCGGTATCGTTGGAGGCGGCAAGGCACGCCTCCGCCAGATCGCCCTCCAGGTTGCCGGGGTAGCTGCCCACCCGTATGACGCCCCGGGACGCGCCGGCGTCTACCAGCTCCTCCACCGCGCGGCAGATCTCCTCGTAATCCTTGGCCTCGAAGGCCAGCTCCACGTCCCCCGTGCCGCCGCCCTGCACGCCCACGTGTTCCCGGGAGGAGGCGTATTCCCCGCCCAGCAGGGAACCGCAGCCCGGCAGGGCCAGCAGGAGGGAGAGAAGCAGCAGTATGGCGGTAAATTTACGCATTTTCATCACCCGTAAGCAGGGAAAGCTGTTGTTCCTCCCGATCCTCGTCCTTCAGCACGGCCCCGGCGGCAGGGACGGTGCGAACCCGGTAGCGGGAGACGTTTTTGACGGAGGTCTCGGAGAGCCTTCTGATCTCCCGGACCGTCCTGTTCTTTTTCAGGGCCACCACAGCCACGCCCTGGGTATTGCGGGTGGGCTTGGGGGCCAGAAGCGCCGTGGAGAAGACCACACACCTGTCGTCGGAGGTGTAGACCGCCGCCTCGAAATCCTCATAGACGGGCAGGAAGCCCACCAGAGGGCTTTTGTCGGAGTACGCGCCGGTCAGCTTTTTGCGGTTGGTCTTCGTCTCAAAGCCGGAAAGCTCCACCCTGGCTGCCTTGCCGTTTTCAAACATCAGGAGTATGGAGGCGGAGTAGTCGCCGGGGTCGCACACATAGAGGGCGTTCTCCCCGTCGTCCATCTTCAATTGCGTGGGCAGATATACGCCCAGGGCGGAAGCCTTGGTGTCGGGGATATCGGAAAGACGCGTCTTGTAGCACTGGCAACGGTCGGTAAAGACCAGAAGCTCCGAGGAGTTGTTGGCCTCAAAGGCGCACTGGAGGCTGTCGCCCTCCTTGTATTTCTGCTCCCCGGACATACGCAGGGACTGGGGGGTGATCTTCTTGAGATACCCGCCGCGGGTGAAGAACACGGTAACGGGGTAGTCGTCCGCCTCCGGCTCCTCCTCCGCCTCCACGATCTCGTGGGGGTAGACGATCTGGGTCTTGCGGGGTTCGGCGTATTTTTTGATCACCGCCTCCAGCTCGCGGCGAATGATGGTCTTGATGCGGCGCTTGTTTTGCAGGATATCCTCCAGGTCGGCGATCTCCGCCTCCAGCTTCTCGATGTCCTCCAGGCGCTTTAAGATGTACTCCTTGTTGATGTTGCGCAGCTTGATCTCCGCCACGAACTCCGCCTGGATCTCGTCGATGCCGAAGCCGATCATCAGGTTGGGGACGACCTCCCGCTCCTCCTCCGTCTCCCGAATGATCCTGATGGCCTTGTCGATGTCCAGGAGGATCTTCCCCAGGCCGCGCAGCAGATGGAGGCGGTCTTTTTTCTTTGTGAGATCGGCGAACACCCGGCGGCGCACCGATTCCACGCGCCAGGCCGTCCACTCGGACAAAATCTCCCGCACGCCCATGACCCTGGGGATACCGGCGATGAGGATATTGAAGTTGCAGGCGAAGGCGTCCTGCAGGGGCGTTGTCTTGAAAAGCTTGGCCATCAGCTTCTCGGGATCCACCCCGCGCTTTAAGTCCACGGTGAGCTTAAGGCCGGAGAGATCCGTCTCGTCCCGCATATCGGAGATCTCCCGGAGCTTGCCGGTCTTGACCAGATCCTCCACCTTGTCCATGATGGCCTCGGCGGTGGTGGTGTAGGGGATCTCGAAGATCTCGATCAGGTTCTCCTTCTTGTCGTACCGCCAGCGGGCGCGCAGCTTAATGCTCCCCTTGCCCGTCTCGTAGACCTCCCTCAGCGCCTGCGGCTCATAGATCACCTCGCCGCCGGTGGTGAAGTCCGGGGCGCGGAGGGTGAGGTATATGTCACAGTCCGGGTCGGAGAGGTACTCGATCTCCGTCCGGCAGACCTCCTCCAGATTGAAGGAGCAGATGTTGGAGGCCATGCCCACGGCGATGCCGGTGTTGGCAGACACCAGCACATTGGGGAAGGAGGTGGGCAGCAGGGTGGGCTCCTTCATGGTGGCGTCGTAGTTGTCCACAAAGTCCACGGTGTCGGAGTCGATGTCCCGGAAAAGCTCGGCGCAGATGGGCGAAAGCTTGGCCTCGGTGTAGCGGGAGGCGGCGTAGCTCAGGTCCCGGGAGTAGACCTTTCCGAAGTTGCCCTTGGAGTCCACAAAGGGGGTCAGCAGCGCCTCGTAGCCCCTGGACAGGCGGACCATCGTCTCATAGATGGCGGCGTCTCCGTGGGGATTCAAGCGCATGGTCTGGCCCACGATGTTGGCCGATTTCGTCCGCCCGCCGGTCAGGAGGCCCATCTTATACATGGTGTAGAGGAGCTTCCTGTGGGCCGGCTTGAAGCCGTCGATCTCCGGGATAGCCCGGGAGACGATGACCGACATGGCGTAGGGCATATAGTTCACCTCAAGCGTGTCGGTGATCTCCTGATCCAGCACCGCGGCGTGCAGGCCCATCACGTTGGGGTTGTTCTTTTTGACGTTTTCATCAGGCGATTTTTTCTTAGGCATGGGTATCGAGTCCTTTGCAATATTTCATATAATGCTTTGAGGCGTTGCAAGTGATATAGTTCCTGGTATTATACAGATCCTCGTCATTTCGGATAATATGCTCATAATATCCTCGATGCCAAAGAGTAAAACCTGCTTTTTTGGCTGTCAATGTCTTGAAAGAATCTATCATCTTCACCAAATCAGCCGTACGGGCCGCCGCCCACGGCGGCCCACCAACGCCGGGTTCGGTAATTTGAATGATCATATGGACGTGATCCGGCATGATCGTATACACATCTATCCGGGCATTTTCATACACAAAATTTATATTTTCGATATATTTCCTCACCATCTCGCCAATCGGGGTCAAAACGACAATCGGCGGCTCAATTGACGCGTCTCCATAGCCCGGTGCGGGTGGGCCGCCGTGGGCGGCGGCCCGTACGGCGTTGTTTTGAAGATAAGCGTTTTTGAATGGCGGCACCGGGATAATATGACTTAAAATATCGGCATTTCTCTCCTGGGTGTTAATTGTAACATAATAATACCCCGGCGTACCATAGTCGTAATCCTTAAGCCTTGGTTTTTTTCTCTCATGGAACTTTCTCTCGTTCTCAGTCATTCCTCTCCCCATTTTCTCCCCGTCTCTGTGGCCGCGAGGCCGCCTTGGGCGGTCTCGCGCAGGGCGGCGGGCATCATGTCCCCGATCTCCCCCATGGCCTCGATCACCTCGTCGGCGGGGATACGGGACTCGATGCCTGCCAGGGCCATTTCGGCGGCGGTGAGGGCGTTGACGGCGCCGATGACGTTGCGCTTGATGCAGGGGACCTCCACAAGTCCCCCCACCGGGTCGCAGACAAGGCCCAGCAGGGACTTCAGCGCCAGGGCGGCGGCGTTGGCCATCTGCCGGCCCGTGCCGTCCCGCAGGTGGACGATGGCGGCGGCGGCCATGGCGGAGGCGGAGCCGATCTCCGCCTGACAACCGGACTGGGCGCCGGAGATGCTGGCCTTCCCGGCGATGATCCGACCGAACCCGGCGGCCACATAGAGGGCCTCCACGAGCTTTTCATCGGGCAGGCCCAGCGTCTCCCCGCAGGGCAGCAGCACGGCGGGCAAAACGCCGCAGGCCCCCGCCGTGGGGGCGGCTACGATGCGCTTCATGCAGGCGTTGCACTCGCCCATTTTCAGCGCGGCGGCGATCATGCGCCCCACAAGCGGGCCGGAGACGGATCGCCCGGAGGCCAGATAGTCCTCCATCTTCCCCCCCGTCCCCGCCGGACAGGCCGCTGAGGGAGCGGTGGCGGCGGTCATAGGCCGCGTCGGCGCTTTTCATAACGGCCAGCATCTGGGCCATTTTGGCCAAGGAGTCCTCCCGGGACATGCTCTGCTCGGCGCAGTCGGTGACCAGCACCGTCTCCCAGAGGGGCAGGCCCAGGGCCTCCGAAAGCTCCAGCAGCTGAGATACAGACGCGTAATCGCTCATTTTGACTCCTCCCCCGGATTGAGGCGCGTCACCTTGCTGACGCCCTCGATGGCGGATATGGCCATTTTCACCCTGTACGGGATCCGCTGGTCGCACTCGATGACCATAATGGCCGTGCCGCCCCGCTGGTCCCTCTCCACCCGGAGCTTGGACATATTGATGCCCTGGGCGGCCACCACGCCGGTGACGCGGCTGACGTGGCCGGGCCTGTCCTCGCATCGGACGATAAGCGTAGGCACCTCGCCGGAAAAGGCGGTGGGCAGGCCGTCCAGGGAGAACACCAAGATCCGCCCGCCGCCGGGGGAGGAGGCCCCCACCTCCACCCGCTCGCCCCGGTCGTTCTCCACGGTCAAAAGGGCGGAGTTGGGGTGGGCGTCCCGCAGGGCGGCGGTGCCGAATCCATAGGCCAGCCCCCGCTCCCGGGCGATCTCAAAGCTGCGGGGGATACGCTCGTCGTCGGGCATGAAGCCCATAAGGCCCGCCACCAGCGCCCTGGGGGTGCCGTGGCCCGCGCCGGTGGAGGCGAAGGAACCGGCCAGCAATATCTTCGCCCGCACCGGCTCGCCGCCTACCAGGCGGCGGGTGATCTGCCCCATACGCACCGCCCCCGCGGTGTGGGAGCTGGACGGCCCCACCATTACGGGGCCCAGAATATCAAATATGGACATGGACGCCTCCCCCTCCCTAACGTCGCTTATACGATCACGATATATCCGCCAAATCCAGATATTTATACCCGTCCGAGGCGATGTGATCCTTCCGGGCCTGGATATTGTCCCCCAGGAGCATATCAAAGACCCGCGCCGTCTCCTCCGCGTCGGTGGGCAGCACCTTCACAAGCCGGCGCGTCTCCGGGTTCATGGTGGTCATCCACATCATGTCCGGGTCGTTTTCGCCAAGTCCCTTGGAGCGGGCCACGGTGTACTTCTTCCCCTCCAGACCGGCAAGAATGTCCGCCTTCTCCTTCTCGGTGTAGGCAAACCAGGTCTTGTCGCCGGAGTTGATCTCATAGAGGGGCGACTCGGCGATGAACACCCGCCCCTCGTCGATCAGGGCCGGCATGAGCCGGTAGATCATGGTGAGGATCAGCGTCCTGATCTGATAGCCGTCGTAGTCGGCATCGGTGCAGATGATGACCTTGCTCCACCGCAGGGAGTCCAGGTCAAAGGCCGTCAGGTCGCTTTTGAGCTTCACCGGCACGCTGACCCCGCACCCCAGGACTTTCACAAGGTCGGTGATGATGTCGGATTTAAAGATCCTGGCGTAGTCGGCCTTTAAGCAGTTCAGGATCTTCCCGCGCACGGGCATGACGCCCTGGAACTCCGCGTCGCGGCTGAGCTTCACGCTGCCCAGGGCCGAGTCGCCCTCCACGATGTAAAGCTCCGTCCTGGTGGCGTCGTGGGAGCGGCAGGGGACGAATTTCTGCACCCGGTTGGCGATGTCGATATTGCCGGAGAGCTTCTTTTTGATGGTGACACGGGCCTTCTCGGCCTGCTCGCGGCTGCGCTTGTTCACCAGGATCTGGTCGCAGATCCGATCCGCCTCGGCCTTATGCTCGATGAAGTAGATCTCCAGCTGGGAGCGGAAAAACTCCGTCATGGCCGTCTGAATGAATTTGTTGGTGATGGCCTTTTTCGTCTGGTTCTCGTAGCTGGTCTGGGTGGAGAAGCAGTTGGTCACCAGGATAAGGCAGTCGGCGATGTCCTGAAAGCCGATCTTCGTCTCGTTCTTCTGGTATTTGTTCCCCTGCCGCAGATAGGCGTCCACCGCGGAGACGAAGGCGCTTTTGGCCGCCTTGTCCGGCGCGCCGCCATGCTCCAGCCAGGAGGAGTTGTGGTAATACTCGATGACGTTCACGCTGTTGGAGAAGCAGAAGGCGGCGGAGAGCTTCACCTTATATTCCGGCTTGTCCTCCCGGTCCCGGCCCTTGCGCTCCCCCTCAATGAAGTAGGGGGCGGTCAGGGGGTTCTCCCCGGCCAGCTCCGTGACGTAGTCCAAAATGCCATGCTCGTATAAAAATTCCTTCTCCTCAAACCGGCTCCCCGTCTGGAAGCGGAAAACGAATTTCACGCCGGGGTTCACCACGGACTGCTTTTTCAGCACGTCCTCAAAATATTCCCGGGGAATGTTGGTGTCGGTGAACACCTCCCGGTCAGGCCGCCATTTCATGCAGGAGCCGGTGCGGCGTCCGCTGTACGGCTCGCTGGAAAGGCCCCCGATGTTCTCGCCCTTTTCAAAGTGGAGGGAGTATTTCTTCCCGTCCCGCCAAACGGTGACGTCCATATACTCGGAGCTGTACTGGGTGGCGCAGGTACCAAGGCCGTTGAGGCCCAGGGAATACTCATAGTCCCCGCCGTTGTCGTTTTTATATTTGCCCCCGGCGTACAGCTCGCAGAACACCAGCTCCCAGTTGTACCGCTCCTCCACGCTGTTCCAGTCCACGGGACAGCCCCGGCCAAAGTCCTCCACCTCGATGGAGCCGTCGGAGAAGCTGGTCAGAATGATCTGACTGCCGTGGCCCTCCCGGGCCTCGTCGATGGAGTTGGAGAGGATCTCAAAAACCGAATGTTCGCACCCCTCCAGCCCGTCGGAGCCGAAAATGACGCCGGGGCGCTTGCGCACCCGGTCAGCGCCCTTCAGTTGACTGATGCTCTCGTTGCCGTACTCCTGTTTCGCGCCTTTTTTCATACTTTTCACCTATATGTTGTGTTTGTTTTACAATTTTGGTAGTTTATTATACCATATCTTTTGCAATAAATCAAGCCCCGGCGCACATAATAGCCTCAGACGCGGCGCGGCTTTCCATTAGACCGGTGTCCCCGGGGCGAAAGACAGACAAACGCCCATAGGACGAATGGTCAAAAGCCGTATGATCGGAGCGCCCCCTGTTCTGGTGACAGGTCGCCTCCTTTTGAAAAACGCGTCTTTAAAGAAGGGAGGGGCTTATTATGCTCCTCCCTTTAGTATACTGTCGAAAAAGGCTTAACAGCCTTTTTCCGACAAAAGGGAACGTGCGGGGAAATTTTCTGAATTTTGCGAAATTCAGAAAATTTCCCCTGCCGTCACGCCGCGTGCGCCGCAAAGCGGCACACTTGCGTGACAAAAGGGATTTTTTCCGACGTACATGCCGCCGGAAAAAACATATATGGGGGTTTGTCTACACGCCGAAGGGGCCTCTGCTCCTCCCTTTAGTATACGCCGGAAAACGGCAAAAACAGGGAAATATGCCGGTTGTTTATCGTTTCTTAAAAAAATAACCCCTTTATTGTTAAGCCAACTGGGGGTATAATGGGGACAAATCCGAAAAAGGCGGTGCGTTTATGTATAATATACTCATCTGCGACGACGACAGGGATATCGTGGCGGCGCTGAAAATATATCTCTCCGGCCAGGACTACAATCTTTTCGAGGCCTACACCGGCAGGGAGGCCCTGGAGACGGTGGCCCGGAACGATATCCACCTGATCTTAATGGACATCATGATGCCGGAGCTGGACGGCATCGCCGCCACCTCCAAGCTCCGGGAGGAGTACAATATCCCCATCATTCTGCTGACGGCCAAGAGCGAGGACACGGACAAGGTGCTGGGCCTCAACGTGGGGGCGGACGACTACATCACCAAGCCCTTCAACCCCGTGGAGGTGCTGGCCCGGGTAAAGAGCCAGCTGCGCCGCTACACCATGCTGGGTGGCATGGAGCGCCGCCCCGACCACTACGTTATCGGCGGCATCGACCTGGACGACGCGGGCAAGACCGTCACCGTGGACGGGGAGCCGGTGAGCCTCACGCCCACGGAGTTCGCCATCTTGCGCCTGCTTATGCAAAACCCCGGCAAGGTGTTCTCCTCCGGGGCCATTTACGCCCACGTCTCCGGCGGCTACGCCCTGTCGGCGGAAAGCTCCATCGCGGTACATATCCGGCATCTGCGGGAGAAGATCGAGATCACGCCCTCGGAACCGCGCTACATCAAGGTGGTGTGGGGCCAGGGCTATAAGATCGAGGGGGACGTCAAATGAAAAAGCTCACCTGTTCCTTCCCGGCCAAAGTGGCGGCCATCTTCCTCTGGGTACTCTGCGGCGTGGGCGGCGGGCTGTGCGTGGCCATCGCCTGCCTTGCGTATATGTGCGAGCTTTACACCGTCCCCTCCTGGTGCGGCTCGCTCCAGGCCGCCGTCAACTGGTTCAGGGCGGAGGATCGCCTGGACAACTATAAGCTGGAGCTGATGGAGGAGCACGACCGGGTCTTTTCCATCGTCTTCCACATGCGGGTGTCCTCCATCGTCCTGGCGGTGCTGGCGGTAGTCCTCTTCATTCTGCTGTTCATCTTCCTCATGTGCGCCGCCGGCAGGCGGCCCGGGGCGGAGGGGATCACCCTGAGCTTTTTTGATCGGATCCCCCTGGAGATCATTCTGGCCGTCCAGTTCCTCGCCCTGATGCTGCTCACGTACGCCTTTGTGGAGACGGGCTATGCCTGGGGCCCCGACGATCCGGTGATCGTGGCGCTGCTGGTGAGCCTGGAGGGGGCGGCGGCGCTGCTGGTGCTGCTGACGGGGCTTTACACCTTCGCCGCCCGGATAAAGGCCGGCGGCTGGTGGCGCTGCACTCTTATCTATATGTGCCTGCGGCTCCTGTGGCGGGGCCTGCGGGGGACGTCCCGGTTCCTTCGGCGGCTTTTCCGGGCCCTGCGCCTGGAGTGGCGGGTTGCGCTGGCTTTTGCCGGGTTTTTCTTCGCCAATCTTTTCGCGCTCTTGATGTATTATAGCAGCGAGGATATGCTGTCGCAGATCATGTTCTGTATCCTGTGGCCTTTCGCCTTTGTGGTCATGGTGTTCGCCGCCAACCAGTTCCGCCGTCTCCGGGAGGGCGGCAAGAAGCTGGCCGCCGGGGAGCTGGATCACAAGGTGAACACGGACAAGATGTATTTCGACTTCCGGCTCATGGGCGAGGATCTCAACTCCATCGGCGAGGGTATGAGCGCGGCGGTGGAGCAGCGGATGCGCTCCGAGCGGCTGAAGACCGAGCTGATCACCAACGTCAGCCACGACATCAAAACGCCCCTGACCAGCATCGTCAACTACGTGGATCTCCTGCAAAAAGACCACACGCCCCAGGAGGAGGCCCAGTATCTGGACGTTTTGAAGCGCCAGTCGGAGAAGCTCCGGCGGCTCACCCTGGATCTGGTGGAGGCCAGCAAGGCCAGCACCGGCAACCTGCCCACGGAGCTTGTCCCCACCAGCGTCGGGGAGCTGATCAACCAGGCGGTGGCGGAATACGCCGACAGGTTCGCCCAGAGCGGCCTGGATCCCATCGTGACCCTGCCGGAGAAGCCCGTCTCCGTCCTGGCCGACGGGCGGCACCTGTGGCGGGTGCTGGACAACCTTTTCAACAACGCGGTAAAATACGCCCAGTCCGGGACGCGCGTCTACATCGACACGCGCCGCCTGGACGGGGACGCGGTGATCTCCGTGAAGAACATCTCCCGGGATCGGCTCAACGTCTCCTCCGACGAGCTGATGGAGCGGTTCGTCCGGGGCGACGAAAGCCGCCATACGGAGGGTTCCGGCCTGGGCCTGTCCATCGCCCGCTCCCTGACGGAGCTTATGGGCGGCAAATTTGACATCAGCATCGACGGCGACCTCTTCAAAGCGGAGATCCGCCTGAGACTTGTATAACATCGCAAAGGAACATACGCTATGAAAACAAGATCAAAACGCTGGACAGGACTTCTGATCCTGGCGGCCATTCTCATTCTGCTGTGGGCCACGGTGAACGCCCTGGGCGGCGTGGACGGGATAAAGCGGCTGTGGCATCGGAGCCGCGCCTTCGCGGACATCGACGATCAGACCGTCCGGGAGGCGTTTGTGGAGATCAGCGAGAAAAACCCGGAGGCCCAGGTGTACCTGGAGGGCTACCGGGGCATCACGGATTACGACCTGACCCTGGATCTCACCGGGGAGCTGACGGCGGGCCAGATCCCCTACTTCACCCAGTGGGACAGCCGCTGGGGCTACTGCCGGTACGGCTCCGGCCTTATCGGCTGGACGGGCTGCGGCCCCACGGCCCTATCCATGGTGGCCATGGGCCTCACCGGCAACGGCAAACTGACCCCGGCGTACCTGGCGGATTTCGCCGTCAACGAGGGCTACTGCGTGGCCGGCAGCGGGACGGCGTGGCTCCTTTTCTCCCAGGGCGCGGAGAAGCTGGGGCTGAAAGCCAAGGAGCTTATACTCTGGGAGGCCACCATGCGCGCCGAGCTGGAGGCCGGCCGGCCCATCATCTGCATCATGGGGCCGGGCCACTTCACCGAAACGGGACACTATATCGTCCTCACCGGGGCCACCCCGGAGGGCTTCACCGTCCTGGATCCCTACCGCCCCTCCAACTGCAAGACCTGGGCCTACGACGACATAAAGGACGAGATCAGAAACCTCTGGTCTTATGAGGTGTGAGGCTGTCGAAAAAGCCCTGACGGGCTTTTTCCGACAAGGGGAACGTGCGGGATTTTTCCGACGTACATGCCGCCGGAAAAAATTTCAAATTTGAGTTTTTTGACAATCTGAAACACGTGCGGGTCTGGCCCGCACGTGTTTTTCAGTTTACAAGTCTTAAAGGCTCGCCGCCAGGAGCTTCAAAACGGCCCCTCTGGTGAGGTTTTCAGGCGTCTCCGGGGCCTTCCCATAGAGGGCCTTGCAGAACGCGGCCAGCGTCTCCCCGGTCGCCGGGGCGTTGGGGTCGGCCTTCTCCGTTTTCGGAAGGCACCCCCGCTCCATGGCCAGCTCCACCGCCGCGCCGTAGGGGTGGGCGGCGGCAAGGCCGCAGGGCCAGGGGCCGGCCTTTTGCAAGACGCGCTCCACCCGCGCCTTGGCCGCCTCCCAGCCAAACGCCGTCTCACAAAGCTCCCCCACGGTCATCACCGCCTCCGGGCGCACGGTGTTGTCCCGGTAGGCGGGGCAGTACCCGCTTTTTACAAGCTTCCTGGCCGCCGGGAAGGCGTCGTCTCCCTCCCCCAAGTCGGCGAAGGGGGACAGCTCCATCAGCTCCGACACCGTCACCACCCGGTATCCGGCCCCGGCCAGGAGCTTCAGCTGGATCTCCAGCCCGTCGGCGATGGGGGTGCGGCGGGCCATGTTGAACCCGTCCTTCTGGAAGATGATCTGCCCGCACAGGCTGTCCGGGTCGGCGGCCAGGGCCCGCTCCAGGGGCCTCCAGGTGGCCTCCACCTCGGCCTCGTAGGAGCTCAGCGGCAGCCAGCCCGCGCCGTCGAAGCTGGCGGCCATATACTGATAGCCCATCAGGGCCAGCGCGTCGTAGCTGGAAAGCCCCGGCCCGATCCTGTCCACATAGTGGGGCGGACGGGACAGGCTGATGGCGTACCCGTGGCGCTCCCGCAGCAGGGTATGGAGCTTTTCAAGGTCGGCCACCGCCTTTTCGATGTCCCCCAGGTAGTGCCTCCGGCCGTAGACCAGGGGCTTCCAGCCGTACAGGACGTGGGCGTAGGTGTGGCTGGTGATCTCATGGCCCCCGGAGAGAAGCCTGTCGATCTCCTCCCGGCAGACCTCCGCGCCGCCCTGGCTGTCGCGGCCGAAATCCGGGTAGTGGTCGTATCTTTTCCCGCCCCAGGAGGCGGAACCCTCCTTGCCCGGCTCGTCGGGGTAATTCCCGGCAGTGGAACCCACCACGTCAAAGGTACCCCTGGCCCCGTACCGCTCCAGCGTGTCCGCCAGCGTCATGGTCAGGCCCTTCTCATGGGTTCCCTGGGGGTTGGGGAGCATCTGGCAGGGGCCGTCGTCAAAGGTCATGGCGACGACGCGCTTTGCGGTCTTCACCCGCTCGATTCGCCGCACCGGCGACACGTACACGGGGGTGTTGGCCTTGATCTGCGCCTCAAAGCGGTGCTTCACCTTTTTGGCGGCTCCGATACATTTTGTCACGACAGACATAGATCTCTCTCCTCAGATGTGTAGGATATCCCTGGCGGCGCAGTAGGCGATATACGCCGCGCCCACGCAGAGATTCTTGACCCCGCCCCGGCGGCGGGCCGCCCTGAACTGGGACAGACCCTTGCGGGTACGGCAGGTGTTTTTCACGAATACCGGGCGGCACCGCCCCGCCCGCAGGGCGGCCTCCACCGCCTCCGGGGAGCGGTCCCGGCACTCCAGCGCCGTGTGGCAGTTCCCCACCTCCCCGGCGTGGTGCGCGTCGCTGCCGCCTGTCTCAAAAAGCCCGTGCCGGGCGGCAAACTCCGCCGCCGTCTGGTTGGCCCGGGGGTTGTGGAAATACGCCCTGGCGTTGGCGCTCTCCACTCCGTCCAGATACCGCTCCTCCCCCTCCCGGTCTATATCGGCCCGGGTGAAGGGGTGGGCCAGCACCGCCACGCCGCCGTGGCTGTGGATCAGCTCCGCCGCCCCCTCCAGGGACGGCAGCTCCTCCGGCGGCGCGAAGGGTTCCCCGCAGAAAAGCGCCAGCACATGGCCCGAGCGGGTGGACACCTCGCACCCGGGCAGGAGCAGCACGCCCTCGCGGGTCTCCGGGTACGCCAGGGTGAATCGGTTGTGGTCGCATATGGCCACGGCGTCCAGCCCCCGCTTTTTCGCCGCCCGGGCAAGCTCGTCCAGCTCCGAGCGCCCGTCCAGGGAGGCGGCGGAGTGGACGTGAAAATCTACCTTGACCTCCATCTACTTCCCTCCCCGCCTCAAAAGCGACTGATAATACCGCACGGCGGGCCGCGGATCCCGCCACTCCCACACGCCGTCGGCCACGGCGGGATTCAAAAGATCCCCCACCGCGCCCAGGGCGCGCTTCCTCTGCCCCGCTCGCCAGTACCCCGCCGCCGCGGCCAGATCCGAGGCGGTAAAGGTCATCTTCCTGCCCTCTTTAAGCGCCGCCTCCGCGGGCGGGAGCGCCCTTTCCGGGTTCCCCTCGTTATAGGCCAGGCGGAACCACTCCCCGGAGAAGTCCGCCCCGGCGGCGCGGGTCAGGGGGTAGGTGCCCCAGACCCGTGGATTCACCTCCAAAAGATACGGCGTCCCGTCCCCGTCCAGCTTGAATTCCACCATGCAGGGGCCGGAAAAGCCGGTCCTCTCCATGAGCCTGGCGGCATACGCCTCCAACCGCGGCTCCCGCAGGGCCTGGGCGCAGGTGGAGGGGCCGCCGCTGACCGGGTACTCCCGGATCCGCCGGTGGCAGAGACAGCGCCGCACCGCGCCCTTTTCCGCGATGACGCTGCACCCCATGCCCCCGCCGGTGAGATACCGCTGAATGACCGGCTCCTCCCCCGTCAGGGCGCGGAACCGTTCACAGGCCGCCTCCAGCGCCCCCCTGTCCCGGCAGACGGCGTACCGCTGGGCGGCGGCAAGGCCGAATCGCTCCCCGCACCGGGGCTTCACCACGCAGGGGAAGACGGCTGAGGAAATCGTAAATTCCTCCGGCGTCGGGATCCCCAGCTCCCGGCCCAGCCCCGCCACGGCCTCCTTGTCGTTCAGGGCGTCCAGGGCGGCCTTTTCCGGGATCAGCAGGCCGCAGACGGCCCGGAACCGCCGGGCGTTCCCAGGCTCCGCCAGCGCCGCCAGGGTGGCCGCGCCCACGGGCAGGAGGGCCGGCTTCTCCCGCTCCCTCTCGGCCGTCTCCCGGCACAGCTCGTATAACGCGTCCAGATACCCCCCGTCGGGCAGGGCGCGGAAGCGCGCGCAGTACCGGGAACAGGCCCCCACGGGCCTGTCCTGCCCCTCCTTTTCACAGCCCACGACCCGAACGCCCCGGCCGCCCAGGTCGCGGATCAGCGCCAGCGACATACGATAGCGCACGTCGGTGACCACCGCCGTCATGCCCCCGCCCCCTTTCCTGTTGCGTTAATTTATCCTTGTATGCCCGCGCCGCGCCGCCTCCCCGCGGAGGCAAAAGCCGGATCGGGCCTTTTCTATCCTATCACACTTTCCCCTTAAGTTCAACCCGCGTCGGGGTGGGCGTGCTTGAAGCTGCGGCTGATCTCCTTCCACTTCCCCGAGCGGTAGCGCAGGGCCATGATGAAGGTACGGGAGCATTGGTCGATGACCAGGGCGATCCACGCCCCCCAGAGGCCCCACTGGAGGTAGTTGATGGTGAGGATCGCCAGGCCGCTGCGCAGGCCCAGGACGGTGACGGCCATGACCACGGCGGTAAAGCGTGTGTCCCCCGCCCCCCGGAGGCCGCCGGAGACGATGAACTGGTCGGCCTGGAGGGGCTGGGACGCCGCCAGCAGATAGAGGATAGGCGCCCCCATGTTGATGACCGTGGGATCGTTCTTGAACATGGCGATGATGGGCCTGTTCAAAAGGGCCAGCGCCACCGCCACGAACAGCGACGCCACGATCCCCAGATCCCGCGTTCGCCGCATATACACCGCCGACATATCGTACCGCCGCTTGCCGATGGACTGGCCCATCAGGGTGGTGGCGGCGTTGGCGAAGGCCTGTCCCATCATGAAGCTCATGGACTGAATGGACATCAGGACGTTGTGGGTGGCGTACACCGTGTCCCCCAGGCCCGTGACCTGGCGGGTGTAGATGATAAGCCCCAGGCGCATCAAAAGCTGTTCCACCATGGAGGGTACGCCGATGTTGACCACGTCCCCCATCAGCCCCCGGTTAAAGACGAATTTCTCCCGGAGGTCTATGTAGACGTATTTCCTCTTCCCCAGCGCCACCCACATGGCGATGACAAAGGCCACGGTCTGGCCGATGTTGGTGGCCCAGGAGGCCCCGGCCACGCCCATCTTGGGACAGCCGAAGTGGCCGTAGATCATCACATAGTTGAAGCCCAGGTTGATGACGTTGGCCACGGTGTTGTAGATCATGGGGGTCTTGGTGTCGCCGATGCCCCGGAGGGCCGCCGTCACCGTGATGGTCACGCACAGGGGGATAAAGCCGTAGAGCTGGATATCCAGGTACTGCTTGCCCAGGGCCAGGGCCTCCGCGCTGATGCCCGTGCCGCCCATGAAGCTGATGAGCCACCGGGAGGACGCCAGGCCCACCGCCATAAAGAGGACGCTCATCAGCAGATTCAGCAGCATGGCGTGCTTGAAAACGTCGTTGCACCGCTCCCGCTTCTGCTGGCCCCGGAACCGGGCGATCACCGCCGTGGCCCCCACGTTCATGGCCTGCACCATGGTCATCAGCAAAAACTTCGGCTGGGAGGCCAGCCCCACGGCGGTGAGGGCCACGATGCCCTCCTGCCCCGGCAGGTTCCCCACCATCATCTGGTCGGCGATGGAGGTGAGCTGTGTCAGCACCAGCTCGATAAGGCTGGGCAGGGCGATGAGGATCACGTCGCGGTAAAGCTCCCGCCGGGTGACCCCCTCCGGCACGGCTGTCCTGCCCACCCGGCCCGTCTCGCCGGGGTCGCCCTCCCGGCCGTAAGGGAGCCTGTCGAGGGCGGTGATAACGGTCTTTCCCCTGTGTTCGTGTATCGTTTCCGGCATAGCGTCTCTTTCCTTCTCCGCTGTCTTTCTGTATGACAGTATGCTATCACCTTTTTGGGAAAATGCAAGTGTAAAAATTGCGCTCCGGCGGCGGGGCCGCCGCGCCGGGGCGGGGCTACACCGTCTTGCGGACGGCGTAGCGGGCGGCCAAGAGCGCCCAGTTCTGGTTGAAGGCTCGCATGATGTTCCAGTAGCCCACCCCCAACAGGCCGTACTCGTCGGTCAGGGCAAGCTTGGCCTCTATACTGCGCACGTCCTCGAACCAGACGATGTGCTTCCTCCCGCCGGTGTAATACTCAAAAAACGGCGACTTGGCCGTGTCGTCGAACTGGATCTCCGCCCCGTAGCGGGCGGCCCGCAGAACGGCCCCCTGGTTGCCGATGTTCTCCGCCCGGGAGACGCCCTGCTCGTAGGGCAGGGTCCAGTCGTAACCGTAGTTGGGTACGCCCAGGAGGATCTTATTGGGCGCGATCTCGCTGACGGCGTAGCGCGCCACCTGCCGCACCTGGTCGATGGGGGCCACCGCCATGGGCGGGCCGTAGGTGTAGCCCCACTCGTAGGTCATCAGCAGTACCCTGTCCACGATGGCCCCGATGGCCGGGTAGTCGTGGGCCTCGTAGAGAAGCCCCTGCTGTCCGGCGGTGGTCTTGGGGGCCAGGTCGGCGCTGACCGTGTACCCCGCGGGGCGCATCACCTCCACCGCCCGGCGCAAAAACGCCTGATACCCCTCCGCGTCCTCCGGGGCGATGTACTCAAAGTCCATATCCACCCCCACATAGCCCTTCCGGTTCATCGTGTCCAGAAGGTTCCCAAGCACCGTCTCCTGGAGCTGGGGGTCGTTGAACAGCCGGGAGGCCCGGGCGGTGGAGAAGCCGCCGGACTCGTCCAGGCTGGAAAAGACCAGGATCGGCCCGGCGCTGAACTCATAGGCGGCGGCGATCAGCGCCGCGTCGTCGGCGGGGATCAGCGTGCCGGACTCGGTAAAGCCGTAGGAGAACACCGCCAGATACGTGAGGAACGGCAGGGCGCGTCGCAAAATCTCCCGCCTGATGGTGGGGTAGGCGTAGCCCTTGGTGACCAGCTCCCGTATCTTTCCCCCCTGGAAGCTGACGGTAAGCACCTGTCCGGGCCGGAGGGTGCTGTTCAGGGCCAGCTCCGGGTTATTCTGGATAAGCTCCACGGCGGTGAGGCCCAGCCTCCCCGCCACGGAGGCGAGCGTGTCCCCCGCCCGGACGGTGTAGGTGCGGGACGGGAGCGTGACGATCAACGCCTGCCCCACCACCAGGGTCTGGTTTTCCGTGAGGCCGTTGTCGGAGCGCAGGCGCGACACGCTGACGCCGTAGCGGCGGGCGATGGAATAGAGCGTATCGCCGCGCCTGACGATATGGATAAGCAAGCAAGATCCCTCCCTTTCGATCTGCCCTATCCTATGGCGCAGCGGGGCCTCATGTGCCTTTTTTCGCCCCGTCCCGTCATATCCCGCCGGAAAATTCGTCTTATTGATGTTCCCGCTAAGGTGACGGATTTGCCGTTTGTTCACACGGATTTGCCGTTTGTTCACACAAATCCTCTTTACCGCCGCCGCCATCGGTGGTAAAATAGGCGGGAACGACAAAAATACGCTGAAAAAGGGGCGACACCATGAACCTGCCGGCGCGTAAACGAAAAAAAATAAATACCCTGGCCATCGCCTTTCTCCTGCCCTTTGCGGGTATGCTGATCGTCATGGCGGCCCGGCAGTTTATCCCCTTCGGGCCCTACAATATGCTCTACTCGGATATGTACTACCAGTACTACCCCTTTTTTGTGGCCTTCCGTCAGGCCCTGCGGGAAGGGCGGGGGCTTATCTACACCTGGAGCGTGGGCATGGGCCTGGACTACCTGGGGCTGATCGCCTACTATATGGCCTCGCCCCTGAATCTGCTCTCCGTGCTGGTGCCGGAGCGGCTCCTGCTGGCCTATTACACCCTCATCATGCCCGTGAAGCTGGGCCTCGCCTCCCTGTTTTTCGCCGTCTTTCTCAAAAAGCACTTCCGCCGGGACGACCTGTCCGTGGCCCTTTTCGGCGGGCTTTACGCCCTGTGCGCCTGGGCGCTGGGCTACCACTGGAACGTCATGTGGCTGGACACCTTCGCCCTCCTGCCCCTGGTGGCCCTGGGGACGGTTGCCCTGGTGCGGGACAAAAAATTCGTCCTCTACACCGTGACGCTGTTTCTCTCCGTCTTTCTCAACTACTACGTGGGCCTGTTCACCTGCGTCTTTGTGTTCTTGCTGTTTTTCTGCCAGGAGATCTGCCGCTGGCGGGGCTTCCGCCGGTTCCTGGCGGATTTTATCCGCATCGGCTTCTTCTCCGTCCTGGCCATCGGCATGACGGCCCTGCTGGAGCTGCCCGCCCTGGCGGCCCTGCAAAACACCCAGTCCAGCGTCAACAATTTCCCCCACGGCTTTCAGCTGAACATCGCCGACGAGAACACCTGGCGGGGTCTTTTGGACGCCATGCGCCAGGTGGCCGGGAACCTGGGCGGGGGCCTGGAACCCACCTTCCGGGAGGGCCTGCCCAACCTCTACTGCGGCGTGGGGACGGTGTTCCTGGCCTGCCTGTTCCTCACCTCCCGGGAGGTTCGGCTTCGGGACAAGCTGTGCTGTCTTGCCCTGCTGCTCTTTTTCACCGTCAGCTTCATTATCCGCCAGCTGGACTACATCTGGCACGGCTTCCACTTCACCAATATGCTCCCCTACCGGTTCAGCTTCTTATTCAGCTTCGTCCTGCTCTATATGGCCTACACGGCCTTCCTGCAGAGGAGCCGCTTCCGGCTGTGGCAGCTTCTCCTCTCCGGGGCGCTGGCCGTCCTGCTTTTCGCCTGCTCCGACCACCGGGGCGAGGCGGTGTACCTGTCCTACAACCTGGCCTTCTTCCTCCTCTATTTCGTCACCCTGCTGCTGGGTACGGTGCGCCGCCGTCCCCCGCTGGAGACGCCGGAGGAGGCCGGGGACGAGTACCCGGAGACAGTCGGCGCTGACTCTGAAATCTTTGAAAATATCCCTGAACCCGAAAACGGCGCTGAAATCGTTGATAATTCCCCTGAGATCGTTGAAAATCTCCCTGAAATCTTTGAAAATACCGCTGAAACCGCTGAAAACGGTTCCGAGATCCCCGAAACGGACACGGATATCCCCGAGCCTCCCGCCCTGCCGCCGGAGCCGTTTTTAGGGGAACGGGCGGTGTCGATCCTGCTGTCGGTGATTATGGGGCTGGAGCTGGTGGCGCAGCTGGTGTGCTTCGGGTGCTGGTTCCCCGGCAACGGCGTCACGGACTTCCCCAAGGGCGGCCAGGACACGGCCCGGGTGGTGGCCCAGATGAAGGCGCGGGAGCAGGACACCCTTTTCTACCGGGCGGACGTGACCCACTCCCAGACCCACAACGACAGCGCCCTCAACGGCTTTGACGGCGTCTCCGTCTACTCAAGCTCCGCCAATCTGCGGGTGACGGAATACATGCGGGCCATGGGCTTCGTGGCCAGGAACACCTACAACCGCTTCTGCTACGAGGAGACCTCCCCCACCGCCAACCTGTTCCTCAACCTGAAATATCTGCTGGAGCGGGACGGACGCGAGCCTACCGGCGGCTATTTCACCCCCGTCGCCCAGCAGGGCAAGGCGATGCTTTGGGAGAACAACTACTACCTCCCCCTGGGATTCCTGGCGGAGAGCGCCCTGGGGGAGCTGGAATTTTCCGGCGACGGCGACCCCTTCACCTTCCAGAACAAGCTGATGGCCGCCGCCTCGGGGGTGGAGGGAACGTACCTGTCCGCTGTCCCCACGGCGAATCTTGCCATCACGGCCTCAGAGGGCGTGGAGCTGTCCCCCCAGGTCGGCGGTCGCTACGCCTCCTACACCGGCGGGGCGAAAAGCGGCACCGTGTCCTTCAGCTACACCGCCCACAAGGAGGGCCTGGCCTGCGTACACGTCTTTCTCTCCGGGCGGTACAACTTCCGGGTCTATATAAACGGCGTGGAGCAGTACGCGGAGTACTACTACCTGCCCCAGATTTTGGCGGTGGGCCAGGTGGAGCCGGGGGACGTCATCGAGGTGCGGCAGAACGTCTCCGCCAACCTGAAGGGTTCCATGACCATCAGGGCCGCCGTGCTGGACCGGGCGCTTTTTGACAAAGCCTACGCCGTGCTGTCCGCCTCCACCCTGGAGCTTACGGATTTCAGCTCCACGCTGGTGGAGGGGACTATCGACTGCGACCGGGACGGGCTTCTCTACACCTCCGTCCCCTGGGACGGCAACTGGCAGACCTTCGTGGACGGCGAGGCCGTGGAGAGCGTTCTGGTGGGCGACTGCATGATCGCCCTGCCCCTTACAAAAGGGCCGCACACCGTCACCCTGCGCTACCACAGCGCCGCCTTCTCCTTCGGCTGGAAGGTGAGCCTTGTCTGCGCCATCGTATTTCTGGCCGCCGTGCTGCTTCGCCGCCGCCCGCGCCTCGTCTCCCTCCGCGGCCGCCACACCAAAAAACACTGACCGCCGGACAGTTCTTCCGATGGTTTGGATTATACCACAGAGAGGATTATTTGTCAAGTAAAAATATTACAAAAATAATTAATTTTTTGTGAACAGAGAAAGATGCCCGCCATATTCCCGGAAAACTATCCCGCAAGTTGTAGGGGCCGCCTCTCTTGGCGGCCCGAAAATTTTAATACGCGGCGAAGCCGCAACCTTTTTGGGGCGGGCGATGCGAAAATTTGTTTGGCGTGCCGCTTTGGGGGCCCCATTGGGCCGTTGCCCGATGGGGAAAGGAGGAGCGAACCGTGCGCCTGAGCGTTCCCGCCGCGCGGGGACGCGAGGTGAAGCCGGTTCCGCGACGACGTGTCCGGCCCGTACGGGGGGATTATACGTTGGGCGAAAATAAAAGATATGGGGAAGCTGTTGCGCAAGACGTGGGCCGCCGTGGGCGGCGGCCCGTACAGCATTGGGAGACAGATTGCCGGAAAATCGGTGGGTGCGGTTGAGGAAAGATTACCAGGAATTCCGCGGGCCGCCTGGAGGGACCGTGGCGATAGGGAAACAATGTGAACCGGGGGGCGAGGCGGTACGGCATATACCGAAAAGACGTAGTCGC